>NZ_JALJRE010000018.1:0-148301 GCF_024519855.1 Bradyrhizobium sp. Bra78
GCCCGCCAAAGCGGGCGTCTCGAACCATGCAGGCCGAGGTCTTTCGGAAACCTCCCGCTGTCATATCCGATAGCCCTGCCCGCAAGCGGGAGAGGTTGCGGCGAGCGCTTGGCTAGCAGATCAAACGCAAAGCCAACCGGCCTCAGATATCGATCGTTGCGCTCAGCGAGTGTTCCTGGATGAAGTCGCGGCGCGGTTCGACCACGTCGCCCATCAGCTTGGTGAAGATGTCGTCGGCCTCGTCGACCTCCTTGACCTTCACCTGGAGCAGCGAACGCGCATTGATATCCAGCGTCGTCTCCCAGAGCTGTTCCGGGTTCATCTCGCCCAGCCCTTTGTAGCGCTGCAGCGTGACGCCCTTGCGGCCGGCGTCGGTGACGGCTTCGAACAGGTCGACCGGCCCGTAGACCATGTGCTCGACGTCCTTGCGCCGCAGCTTGCCGGGCCGGGCATAAACGTCCTGGAGCTTCACCGTGTACTCGTCGAGCTTGCGGGCTTCGACCGAGCCCAGGAAGGCATCGTCGATCACAGCGGCTTCCTTGACGCCGCGCACCGTGCGCTCGAACTGGAAACCCTGGCCTTCGACGTACTGGCCGACCCAGCCGCGTTCGACCTCGTCAGCGAGCGTGTCGAGGCGGGCGGCGATGTATTGCGCGGCTGCGGCGGCTTTCTCCGGGTCGCCATAGATCGCCTTGTTCAGCACGCCCGTGATGGCGGCCTGCTCGATCACCTTGCGATTGTAGCGGGTGTGCAGGCTGCGCAGGATGCCGCGGACGGCGCGGGCGTCGTCGATCAGCGAACGCAGATCGCGGCCGGTGCGATCGCCGCCGGTGCCCGGAATGTAGACGCAGTCGTCGAGCCCGGTGTCGATCAGATAATCTTCCAGCGCCCGCTCGTCCTTCAGATACTGCTCCGACTTGCCGCGGTTGACCTTATACAGCGGCGGCTGGGCGATATAGAGATAGCCGCCGTCGATGATGTCGCGCATCTGCCGGTAGAAGAAGGTGAGCAGCAGCGTGCGGATGTGGGCGCCGTCGACGTCGGCGTCCGTCATCACGATGATCTTGTGATAGCGCAGCTTCTCGATCGAGAACTCGTCGCTGATGCCGGTGCCGAGCGCGGTGATCAGCGTGCCGATCTGCTCGCTGCCCAGCATCTTGTCGGGGCGGACGCGCTCCACGTTGAGGATCTTGCCGCGCAGCGGCAGCACCGCCTGGAATTCGCGGTTGCGGCCCTGCTTGGCGCTGCCACCTGCCGAGTCACCCTCGACGATGAAGAGCTCGGATTTCGCCGGGTCCTTTTCCTGGCAGTCGGCGAGCTTGCCGGGCAGCGAGGACACCGAGAGGGGGCTCTTGCGGGTCAGTTCGCGCGCCTTTCGCGCGGCTTCGCGGGCGGCAGCGGCCTGGATCACCTTGCCGACGATCATCTTGGCTTCGCTCGGATGCTCCTCGAACCAGGCCTGGAGCGCTTCGTTGAGCACGTTCTCGACCACGGGCCGCACTTCCGAGGACACCAGCTTGTCCTTGGTCTGCGACGAGAATTTCGGATCGGGCACCTTCACCGAAAGCACGGCGGTGAGGCCTTCGCGGCAATCGTCGCCGGTCAGCGCGATCTTTTCCTTCTTCGCATTGCCCTCGGCATAGCCGTTGACCTGGCGCGTCAGCGCGCCGCGGAAGCCGGCCAGATGCGTGCCGCCGTCGCGCTGCGGGATGTTGTTGGTGAAGCACAGCACGTTCTCGTGGTAGCTGTCGTTCCACCACAGCGCGGCCTCGACGCCGATGCCGTTGGCTTCCGCGCGCACCATGATCGGTGCCGGCACGATCGCCTTCTTGTTGCGGTCGAGATATTTGACGAATTCCTCGACGCCGCCGGAATAGTGCATCTCCTCGCGCTTCTCGACCGCGTGACGCATGTCCGAGAGCGCGATGTTGACGCCGGAATTGAGGAAGGCGAGCTCGCGCAGCCGGTGCTCGAGCGTCGCGAAATCATATTCGATGTTCTTGAAGGTTTCGGTCGAGGCCTGAAACGTCACCTCGGTGCCGCGCCTGCCGGGCGCATCGCCGACGACCACGAGCGGTGCGACCGCATCGCCATGGGCGAACTCGATGTAGTGCTCCTTGTTGTCGCGCCAGATGCGCAGGCCGAGCTTGCTCGACAGCGCGTTGACGACGGAGACGCCGACGCCGTGCAGACCGCCGGAGACCTTGTAGGAATTCTGGTCGAACTTACCGCCGGCATGGAGCTGGGTCATGATGACCTCGGCCGCCGAGATGCCTTCGCCCTTGTGGATGTCGACGGGAATGCCGCGGCCGTCGTCGCGCACGGTGACGGAATTGTCGGCATTGAGGATCACGTCGACGCGCGTGGCGTGGCCCGCAAGCGCCTCGTCGATCGCGTTGTCGACGACCTCGTAGACCATGTGGTGCAGGCCCGAGCCGTCGTCGGTGTCGCCGATATACATGCCCGGGCGCTTGCGGACGGCGTCGAGACCCTTGAGCACGCGGATCGATTCCGCCCCGTAATCGCTTGGATTTGAGGGCTCGTTTTCGGCAGGCGTCTGCCGAGCAGGTTCTGTCATGAGAGGCCTTCGAAATGTCGCCCGAATCAGCCGCGCAAAAGGCGCTGATTTGCAGGCTATTTGTGCCATGAAAGACAGCTTGCGCCTAGCGCAAAGTATCTCCCGGCAACCCTTTGATGAAATAGGGATTTTTAGCCGGTTTTCAAGGCTCGCGAAGGCTGATTCTGGGGCTCGCAAAAAGCGCGATTCGGAGGGGTTTTTGAGGCCTCGCAAAGGCGGGGCTTTTGCGGGCCTGGGAGGTGTGTTCCGAGGTGCCGTTAGAGCATTGGTCCTGGGTAAAGTTGGTCGGCCTGCGGGCTCGCCGCAACCTCTCCCGCAAGCGGGAGAGGGAGCGCACCTGCTACATAGCAGCCTCAATACATCTGCAGCGGCAGCACGTCGCCGTTCGGCCCCACCAGAAGGCCCCAGGCGTCGCCGGCGGCCACGGTCAGGGTTTCGCTGCGGGCAGGGCGTCCAGGCACGCGCAGGGCGTACTGGTACTTGCCAGGCGGCAGATCGAGCATCGGGCCTTTCGGCGATTGCGGGCCGCCGGCGCCGGCTGCGATCTTCACGGTCTGCTTGTTGATCGTCAGCGACGCTTCCTTCGGCCCCATGTTGCCGAGCATCACCCGGGCCTGTCCCGCCTTGGGCATGATGTCGGCCTTGGCTGCGGCCTGCGGATTCCGTTGCACCAGGCTGACCGTGGTCTCGTCCCTGGCGCGGCCAAGCTTCAGCATGGCCGGTCCGTCCGGCGAGGTGAACGCCAACTCCGCCCGGTCGGCCGTAACGGTCGCGCCGTCGGTCTTTTCCTGCCAGCCGCGCTTGGTCAGCTCCGTGCGATAGAAGGCGAGGACATCCGAGAGTTCGGCAGGAATGCTGGCCTCGAGCTCCTTGCGGAACGACTGGTCGCTGCCGGGGAATTTCGTCGAGCTGATCCCGCTCGAACTGCGCTGCGTCGGCACGGGCAGCGCGCCATCGGGATCTGCCTTCAGCGGCTCGGTCGATTTGGCCTGCACCGTCTTGGATTCCGTCGGTTTGGATTGTGCCGATTTGGTCTCGGCCGGCTTCGCCGCAGCCACGACCAGGCCGGAGCCGGTGGCGCTGACATTCACCTTCGGACCCATCTGCATCACGGTCATCGAGATCGACTTGCCGGACTTGGAGAATTCCAACACCGCCATGTTGGGTTGGTTGATGACGGAGGGCTGCTCCTTCCAGCCCGCGTTCTTCAGCGATGCGCGGTAGAAGGCGCCGAGCGCCTTCACGCTCGAATTGGAGGAGAATTCGAGCCGGCCGTCGCCGCCCTCGAACTTCACGCCCTCGGCGGTTTCGGGCAGCGGCACCGGCGTCTTGCTGTCGGCGAGCGCATTGAGCGGCGTGTCGGACAGCGCGGCGGCCTGCACCTTGCGCCTCGCTTCGTCGGCGGCGATGAGTTGCTTGGCCGCACCTAGCGCATCACCAAGAAACTTCTGATCGGCTTCCTTCTTCGCCCTGGCGCGGGCGGCCAGCGCCGACTCCTTCACCTGCACGTTCAGGCTGATCATGGTGAAATCATACTTGCGGCCGAGCCGGAGCACGCCGGTTTCCTCGGCATTGGAGACCTTGATCGCGACCTCGTCGCCGGGCGCGAGCGGCGCGCTGCCGTCTTCCTGCCAGCCGCGCGCGGCGAGCTCGCGATGATAGAAGGCGAGCACGGCCGGCAGCTCGGCCATAGCGGCCGCTGACATCTCACGCTTGTTGGAATCGGCACTGCCGAGGCTCCTCGCCGTCTTGGTCGGGTTCGGCCGCGGCAAGCCGGCAAGATCGTCGTCGGCCTTGAGCTCGCTCGGCAAGGCGAAGGGCGCGACCCGGATATCGACATTGGTGCGGCCATCGTCGCGGCGCGTCAGCGTCAGCATGACCGGCTTCTGCTGGTAGAAGCCGGTGTCCTTGCTGTCCGGGTGCACGTAGAACGCACGCAGGCCGTTGGGAACGGTCTCGTCCAGGCTGGTCGCCCAGCGTGCGGCCGTTTCCGGCGTGAGCTTCTGCCAGCCGATCGCAGCCATCTCGTTGCTGTAGAAATTCGACGTCGCATCGAGCGCGCTGGACGCAATGCAGCCGAGATAGGGCCTTGTGCCATCGAACATGATGTCGCTCGCGCCGTCGGGAAACGGCACGTTCGAATAGATGCGGTCGGTCGAGTAGTGGACCATTGACTGGTCGGGCCGGCCGAGGGCTTGGGTGAGATAGACCGAAAGGCCCTGCCGCCCCTTTTTGAAGTTCAGCGTGGTGCTCTTCTCCTCCAGCGGCCGTACATAAGGCACCCAGCCTTCGCCGCTGAGGAGTTTTTTCACCGCCGGCGATGTCACGGCTTCCGGCGTCGGCATCCGATATTCGACGCGGTAGGGATCGGGGCGCGAGGTGTCTTCCACCGCGCCCTCGAGCTGCGGCAGCGCGTGGACGTCGACGATACCTGCATCGGCGGCGGCCGCGATCGAGCAACTCGCCATCAGGAAGAGGCCGCACGCAAGCAGCCGCCAGCGTACCGGGACTTGCGTCCCGCGCGGGATCGTCGACATTGTCAAGACTCCTGGATTTCGCGCGGTCTTCATCCCTCGCGCAATTGCAGGCTGCGACACCGTCGGCGCGGCCTCAGACGACTAGTCGCGGCAGGAACCCGTGAGGTTCAATACAGCAGGAGCGGCGACCATGCCTCTCCGTCGCGCCCGACCGTGAGCTCCCAGGTATCGCCGGCCGTGAAGCTGAGGATCTGCGTGGTGGCTGGATGGCCCGGCACGTTCACCTCGTAGGAATATTTGCCGGGCCGCAGATCCAGCGACATCGCGCGGGCGCCGGCGGCGTGCTTGATGGTGCGGTCGTTGATCGTGAGCGTGGCGTCCGTATCGCTGATATTGGAGAACACCAGCATCGCATGGCCGGGCTCGGGCATGACGTTCGCATCGGTCGCAACGGATGCGTTCTTCTGCACGAGGTTGACCCTGGTGCTGCTGTCCTTGCGGTCGAGCGCGAGCATGCCGGGTCCGAGCGGCGAGGCGAAGGCGAGCTGGACGTGATCGGCGGAGACCACCGCGCCATCGTGCTGCTCCTGCCAGCCGAGCTTGCCGAGCTCGGTGCGGTAGAAGGCGAGGACGTCGCCGAGTTCGGCGGGCACGGTCGCCTCCAGCCTGGTACGGAGCGGCGTTTCAACGCCCCTGACGACGGTGGTGTGAATTCCCCGGTAGCTGTAACGGGTCGGCGCGGGCAGCTTGGTATCGGGATCCGGCGTCAGCTCGGCCGAGAACAGCGGCGACAGACGCGGCACCCAGGCGCCGGCGCTTGCTGCGATCATGCAGATCGCGAGCAGGACAAGGCCGCACGCAAACGCCTGCCATCGTCCCGAGGCCCGAGCCCCGGTCCTTGCCGTCCGCATCTCACGCTCCAGGGGTATCGCGCGTGATGTCATCGCGCGATGGCAAAATGGGCTGCGACACCGTCGGCGCGGCCTCAGACAGCTAGTCGCCGACGCAACCGCGTGGGTTCAATGCGGCGGCTCACGGGCGTGCGCTGACCTGTCCGCTCTCGACGTCAAACACCTCGCCGCCGGCGCCAATCTCGGCGAAGGCGGCCGGGTCCGCGCCGGTCAGCCAGACCTGCGCGCCGAGCTTGCGCAGCTCGTCGAACAGCGCCGCGCGCCGGTTCGGATCGAGATGGGCGACGATCTCGTCGAGCAGCAGCAGCGGCACGATGCCGGTCATCTCGGCGACCAGCGTCGCATGCGCCAGCACCAGCCCGATCAGCAGCGCCTTCTGCTCGCCGGTCGAGGCGTCGCGTGCCGGCATGCCTTTCGGCGCATAGATCACCTGCAGATCGGTGAGATGCGGACCATCCGTGGTGCGGCCGGCGATGGCGTCGCGCGGGCGGTTGTCGCGCAGGATCTGCCGGTAGCGGTCCTCGACCGACGTTGCGGTCTCGCTCAGCAGCGCATTCTCCATCCAGCCGTCGAGCGCGATCTGCGCCGAGGGAAAGGCCGAGGCCTGCGCGCGCGCATTCAGCATGCCGGTGAGCCGCGCCGCGGTCTGGCCGCGGGTTGCGGCGACGGCGACCGCAAGCTCCGCGGTCTCGCGCTCGATCGCGTCGCACCAATGGTCGTCGTAATTGCGCGTCTCGAGCAGGCGGTTGCGCGAGCGCAGCGAGCGTTCGAGCGCGGAGATGCGGCTGGAATGCTCGCTGTCGATTGCCAGCACCAGGCGGTCGAAGAAGCGCCGCCGCTCGGAGGCCGCGCCCATGAACAGCCCGTCCATCGCCGGCGTCAGCCACACCATGCGGATATGGTCGCCGAAGGCCGTGGCGGAATTGACCGGCTCGCGGTCGATGCGGCAGCGCCGGCTCACGGAGCTGTCGGCGCGCGGCGCATCGATGCCGGTGCCGAGTGTGGCGAGCCCCAGCGCGCCCTCGACCTGGGCCGAGACCGCCCAGGAGCCGTCGCCCTGGTTGTCGGCGACGTCTTCCAGCGTGGCGCGCCGCAAGCCGCGTCCCGGCGACAGGAACGAGATCGCCTCGATGCAATTGGTCTTGCCTGCCCCGTTCGGCCCGACCAGCGCCACCATGTCAGCCGCCGTCGCGAGCCCCGCCGCCCGATAATTGCGAAAATGCGTCAGCGTCAGGCGATGAATGCGGGAAGGGGTCATGTTGGAACAGTGGCACGCTCTGCTCACCCTCTCCCCTTGTGGGAGAGGGTGGCGCCTCACGAAGTGAGGCGACGGGTGAGGGGTATCTTACCGCCCGGCAAGCTTTGCAAGGAGATCCTCCAATACAGAAGCTGGCTGCTGCAGCACGTCATTGTTCCAGTAACGCGCTATCGAGAAACCTTCCGCCGAGAGAGCCGCATCACGCGCTGCATCGGTTCGTGATACTGCGTGCTGACCGCCGTCGATCTCGATCACAAGGCGTTTCTCGAAGCAGACGAAGTCGAGAATGTAGCTTTTGAACGGAACCTGTCGGCGAAGCTTGAAGGCGGACAATCGACGATCCCTGAGCAGGCGCCACATCGCGGCCTCTGCATCCGTCGGCTCGTGCCGCATGTTCTTCGCGAATTGGCGGAGACGCTTGGGGACCGGCCGATGGGATGGTTCCTGCGGCACTAACCCCTCACCCGACTGAGTGTGTATCCGCCAGCGGAGTAGCCCTCTCCCACAAGGGGAGAGGGCGCAGCAACGTGCATCGCGCTAGGCTCTGAAAGAAGGGCCTGTCGGCGAGGGAGGAGCACCTCCCTCACACCCGCATCGGCATCAGCACGTACAACGCGCTCTTGTCGTCGCGGTCCTGCACCAGCGTCGGCGAGCCGGGATCGGCGAGCCTCAGGGTTGCAACGTCGCCTTCGATCTGGGCGGCGATGTCGAGCAGGTAGCGCGAGTTGAAGCCGATATCGAGGGCGTCGGAGGCGTATTCGACCTCGAGCTCTTCTGTCGCGCTGCCGGAATCCGGATTGGTCACCGACAGCACCAGCTTGCCCGGCGACAGCGACAGTTTCACCGCGCGCCCGCGCTCGCTCGAGATCGTCGAGACGCGATCGACCGCGTTCTCGAAATCCTTCTTGTCGACGACGAGCTCCTTGTCGTTGCCCTGCGGGATGACGCGGCCATAATCGGGGAAGGTGCCGTCGATCAGCTTCGAGGTCAGCACCACGTTGCCGATGGTGAAGCGGATCTTGGCCTGCGACAGCTCGATTGTCATCTCGGCGTCGGCGTCCTCGATCAGGCGCTGCACCTCGCCGACGGTCTTGCGCGGCACGATCACGCCGGGCATGCCGTCGGCGCCCTTGGGCTGCACCAGGTCGAGCTGGGCGAGGCGGTGGCCGTCGGTGGCGACGCCGCGCAGGGTTGCGGCCTTCGCGGAGCCTGCGGCATGCAGATAGATGCCGTTGAGATAATAGCGCGTCTCCTCGGTGGAGATCGCGAACTGGGTGCGGTCGATCAGCCGCTTGACGTCCTTGGCGGCGAGCGAGAACGAGTGCGACATGTCGCCGGCGGCCAGATCCGGGAAATCGTTCTCCGGCAGGGTCTGCAGCGTGAAGCGCGAGCGGCCGGCGCGGATCGCCAGCACGGCGCGGTCGCCGTCGGCCTCCAGCACGATCTGCGACCCGTCCGGCAGCTTGCGCACGATGTCGTAGAACATGTGCGCCGGCACGGTGGTGGAGCCCGCGGTCGCGGTTTCCGCGGGCAGCGTTTCCGTCACCTCGAGGTCGAGGTCGGTCGCCTTCAGCGACAATTTCGCATTCTCGGCCCGGACCAGCACGTTGCCGAGGATCGGAATCGTGTTGCGGCGCTCGACCACGCGGTGGACATGGCCCAGCGACTTCAGGAGTTGCGCGCGTTCGACCGTAACCTTCATTGCACTACTCGCCCGATCCCCAAGGAAACCAAATCTGGAAAAGCCGGGCGGCGGGACGCGCGCCACGGCACCGAAGACCCCGGAAAGCCGGATCATCCAGCCGATATGACCAAAGCCGTCAGGGTCGCGCAAGGTGGCGCGGATGGCCCCCGGATTCAAGGGATTGCGAGGTAGTTCCCCACGATTTACAGGCAAAAACGAGGGCCCGCCGCCCAGGCAAGACGAAGACCGCCGCCCCGGCATGGCCGAGGCGGCGGCAGGTTGGAAGGGGCAGGGCCTAGGCGTTTATTCCTGAAGCTGGCGCTTGAGCGATTCGACCTCGTCCGATAGCGCCGTGTCCTTGGACACCAGGGCCTCGATCTTGCGCACCGCGTGCAATACCGTGGTGTGGTCGCGCCCGCCGAAGCGGCGGCCGATTTCCGGCAGCGAGCGCAAGGTCAGCGTCTTGGCGAGGTACATCGCCACCTGGCGCGGACGGACCACGTTGGCGGTCCGGCGCGAGGACAGGAGGTCGGAGCGGCTGACATTATACTGCCGCGCCACCACGCGCTGAATGTCCTCGATCTTGATCCGCTTGGGTTCCTGCGGCCGGATCAGGTCGCGCACTTCGTGCTCCGCCATCTCCAGCGTCACCGGCCGGTTGTTGAGTTTCGAGTGCGCGAGCAGACGGTTGATCGCGCCTTCGAGATCCCTGCCGTTATGGGTTATGGCGCGGGCCAGATAGGTCAGCACCTCCTCGGGCACCTCGAAAGTCGCATGATGGGCGCGGGCGGCGGCGACGCGCGACTTGAGAATGCCGTGCCGCAACTCCTCGCCGAGCGAGCCCATCTCGACCACGAGGCCGCCGGCCAGCCGCGAGCGCACGCGGTCATCGAGGCTTTCGAGATCGGACGGCGGCCGGTCGGCTGCGATCACGACCTGGCGGCCGGCGTCGATCAGCGCGTTCAGCGTGTGACAGAATTCGGCCTGGGTCGACTTGCCCTGCAGGAACTGGAGATCGTCGATCACGAGCACGTCGATGCCGCGCAGCGCTTCCTTGAAGGCGAGCGCCGTCTGCGTCTTCAGCGCGGCGACGAAGCCGTACATGAACTTTTCAGCCGTGAGATACAGCACCTTGCGCTCGTTGCCGGAATTACCGGCCCAGGTCACAGCCTGCAGCAGATGCGTCTTGCCGAGGCCGACACCGGCATGGATGTAGAGCGGGTTGAACATCACGGGGTCGCCTCTGCGACCTTCCGCGACCTGGCGCGCCGCCGCATGCGCCAGCGTGTTGGAGCGGCCGACGACGAAGCTTGCGAAGGTCAGGCGCGGATCGAGCGGCGAGCCGCCGAGCGCATCGTGATTGGCCGAGACCGGCGCGGTCGCGGTCGAGCGCAGCTCCGGCGCAGGCGTGCGGCGTGTTTCGACCGGCGCGGGCGCTTCCTTCTGCTGAACGACCGGACGCACGGCCGAGCGAACGGTGAGATCGATGCGATGCACTTCCGGCATCTCGGCCTGCCAGCACGACAACACGCGCTCGGCATAATGGGCCTGGATCCAGCTCTTCAGGAAGCGGGTCGGCACCGACAGACGCACGCTCTCGTCCTGCACGCCTTCCAGATCCATCCGCGCAAACCAGCTGGTGTAGACGTCCTCGCCGACGTTCGAGCGCAGCCGACTCTTCACGCGCGACCAGCGATCCTGTTCCGGTGTTGTCATCATGTGAGAACTTTTCTTGAGAGATAAGGTTGCGTGGTGAGCGCCATGCAGAGTTCCTGCCATCAGGGTTTCTGCCATGGCGCGACCTCAAGCGATTTCACCTGCAGACATGGCTCGACCGTTCGGCGGAAACGCCGCGTCCGATCAGCAATGTCAGAGATGGAGGGGTCGCGAGGTCAGCGCGTACTCGGCGCTCCGTTGCACGCGGGAGGCTTGATGTCCGACGAATCTAAAACGGCATAGTTGAAAGTCGAGGTGTGTTTCAATACCGCGTTGAGTCCGTAAGACATGATACCTCCCCGTCCTGCCGTGATTGCTCACGACAAGGTCCTGCGTGTCTAAACGGCAACCGCGTCGTACTCCTGCCGCGGATGCCTGCCCGTGTCCTAGTCGTCCGCTCGGCTTCGCCATCATGCCTGTCGAGGCAGCTTTCACGACGTCTCTCATATGCGAGCGAAAAAATCCCGCTTGGAGACATTCAGACAAAGAGCTACCGTTCCCACATTGCTGTGGGTTTTGAACCGACAATCGCTTGTTGAAGCGTCGCCTACGTGCACACCGCCGCCGATTTGCACGCTCGCCCCGTTTTCCGATACCGCGCTGGTCTCAAGATCGTGGGCGCCGCTGACGTCTTAAGGAATACACTATGCGGAAAGACTCGCAACGGAATTGATTCACACTTTAGGCATCAAAAAACTTGACCTCGGTTAACGCCGCGCGCGACTTGTGCACAGGCTCCAGAGCAAGTTTTTGGATTCGTGCACAGAATCGAAGATGCCGCGCCTCATGTGACAATTCTCGGTCACCGCCAAAAAATTTTTACAAAAGCGTCACGCGCGCGACGCGCGGGCGAATTTTCCAAACGCTTGAGGTCACTATGTCGATAAGTGATTAGCGAGACATCGTTTTTTGAGTCTCGTTTCACAGGGTAACTCCAGCGGTAGATTCGATCCGGTGAATCTACGGTGTGCAGAACTCGCAGGCACGCGAATTCAACTTGAGCCCGCCTCGCAGGGACTTTTTGCACCGCGGTGGAAGTTTCCACTGTTGCAAAATCACCCGCAGGTAAAACTACGGACCGCATCATGGTGCGACGATGGAGGTCTTCCAGTCGAAGATCGGTCGTCGCGTGACGGCTTGCTTGTTCATGGCAGGCAACAAAAAAGCCCGGCGCGATGCCGGGCTGTTTGACGCGTGCGATGTGCGATCTGATCGCCCGATCGAACTCGACCGGACGGTCTGTCGGATCGCCTGCCGGATTACTTGGCGAGCTTGGCGATCTGCGCGGTGAGCCGCGAGACTTTGCGGCTGGCATTGTTCTTGTGAATGATGTTGCGCTGGGCGGCGCGCATCAGAGCCGGTTCGGCATTCGCCAGCGCCTGCACGGCAGCGGCGCGATCGCCGGTCGCGATGGCTTCTTCGACGTTTCGCACGGCGCCGCGCATCTGGGTGCGGCGCGACTTGTTGACGGCGGTGCGGCGGGCGATCTTGCGCGTCGCTTTCTTGGCGGAAGTGGTATTGGCCATGGTCTCAATATCCTTTGCGGGTACCGGTCGCGTCTTGGTCGGGTAGCGCCGGCTTGCTTGACCGCGTAATCGACGCTCGGATTTAGGGTGTTCGGTTGCTGGCTGTTCCCGGAACATGAGCGACGGCCTTGCGGCTGTCTCTGAGGCCCAAAGAGCCTGTAAGCTCAAGGAGCCTTCAACTGCTCAAAGAACAGCGGCGGCAGGATTGCGCCCGCCGCCAGTTGGCGCCCTTATAGAGAGGGTCTTTGGCACCGTCAACGCTTTCCCGGACCGGAAAACCGGCCCCATGCGGCCCGAATGGGTGCCGTAACGCCCTGAAGTGGTTGAATTTCTGCCGTCTCCCTTGTATTGGCTGGCGGCGTTCAGGGGGTCGTCCGATCGGACGACCATATAAGGTGAGGCATGATCCGCGGCTTTTTCCGACTGATTGGGCTGTTGCTGCTCGCCGGCGGGTTCATCTTCATGGTCTATGACGGCGCCCGCTGGGTCGCCGACCAGACCCTCAAGTTCACCCGCTTCGGCCAGTTCTGGAACGACATCAATCAGGCCAGCCAGACGGCGTTCCGGACCTGGGTCGAGGCCAAGGCGCCGTGGCTCTGGACCTCGGTGATCCGCCTGGTGCTGGATCAACCGGTGTTCGCCGTCCTCGGCATTTCGGGCATCCTCCTGATGATCCTGTTCCGCCCGCGCAAGCCGCTGATCGGCTATTCCCGGGATTGAACTTTCAATTCCCGGGATTGAGGGCTTTCAATTCCCGCGATTGAGCCTCGCGCTGGCGGCCGCGTAACAAGGCTGCCCCTTGCTGCGTAGATGCCTATATTCCCAACTGATCGCGAGCACGCCGCCTGAGCACTCGACCTCTCGAGCTGGCCCAGGCGACGGACAGCTCGTTTCCAGGAGATCCGTCCATGCTGTTCACGCGCAAGACCACCGCATTGCCGAGCGCCAAGGAAGCGCTGCCGGGCCGTGCGCAAGCCATTCCGACCGCGACCACCCATTTCGTCAACGGTGCCAAGCTCGCGCCGCCTTATCCCGCGGGCCTCGAACAGGCGGTGTTCGGGCTCGGCTGCTTCTGGGGCGCAGAGCGCAAGTTCTGGGAGCTCGGCGAGGGCGTCTACGCCACCGCCGTCGGCTATGCCGGCGGCCACACGCCGAACCCGACCTATGAGGAGACCTGCTCGGGCCGCACCGGCCACACCGAAGTGGTGCTGGTCGTGTTCGATCCGAAGAAGATCTCCTACGAGAAATTGTTGAAGACGTTCTGGGAGAGCCACAACCCGACGCAGGGCATGCGTCAGGGCAACGACGTCGGCACGCAATACCGAAGCGCGATCTACACCTATTCAGGCGCGCAGAAGACAGCGGCCGACCAATCGAAGGCGCTCTATCAGAAGGCGCTCGCCGCAAAGGGTCTCGGGGCCATCACCACCGAGATCGCACCGGCCGGCGAGTTCTATTTCGCCGAGGATTATCATCAGCAATATCTGGCGAAGAATCCCGCCGGCTATTGCGGCCTCGGCGGCACCGGCGTGTCCTGCCCGATCGGCGTGGGTGTGAGCGCGTAAGCGTAAACGTTGAAGCGGTGATGTGCTTACCCTCCCCTGGAGGGAGAGGGTCGGCTCACATTGAGCGCAGCGAAGATGTGAGACGGGGTTGGGTGAAGATCTCTCCACGTCCACACTGCCCGAACGGAGAGATCACCCCACCCCGCTCGCGCTTCGCGCGATCGACCCTCCCCCTCCAGGGGAGGGTTGAAGCCCCGCTCAACGCTTTATTAACCATAACCGGTGCATCAGTGGAGCTGTCTCGTTTCGAGGGATAGGTCCGGTGCCAGTTGCACGCGCGTTTCGATGGTCGATCTCGGCAGCGTCCTTGGTAGCGTTCGCCGCGCTTGCGCTTGGCGGCTGCATGCAGACCGCCGGTCCCGTCGCGGTGATGCAGCCGCGCGCCGATCTCGACTCCATGGCCTATGGCCAGCCCTACGGCACGCCGCAGCCGGTCGTCGTCGCCGATGGCGGCGGCGCCATCGGCGCGCTGCGCACGTCCTTTGCCTCTTCGCCCGCGGCCATGCCGGTCGGCTATGCCGCACCGATGGCGGCGCCGGTCCGCTACGACGCCTCCTACCATCTCGACGCCGGCGACAAGCTGCGCGTCGTGGTGTACGGCCAGGAAGGCCTCACCAACAGCTACGCCATCGACGCCGGCGGCTCCATCACCATGCCGCTGATCGGCGGAGTGCCCGCACGCGGTCGCACTCCGGCAGGACTCGCCGGTGAAATCGCCGCGCGGCTGCGCAACGGCTATATCCGCGAGCCCTCGGTCGCCGTCGAGGTCGAATCCTATCGGCCGTTCTTCATCCTCGGCGAAGTCTCCGCGCCCGGACAATATCCCTACGTGCCGAACATGACGGTCGAAAGCGCGGTCGCGATTGCCGGCGGCTTCTCGCCGCGCGCCAAGCGCGACGTGGTCACCGTCACCCACACCGAAGCCGGCGGCTCGATGCGCGCCGTGGTTCCGCTCGGCACGCCATTGGCACCGGGCGACACCGTGTTCGTCGGCGAGCGCTGGTTCTAGCTCACCGCCTGAAATCCAGTCGCCCGTTCGGGAAACATCCATCGATCCTGACGGCATCGACCACGAGCCCGACCCATGGCCGCATGATGGCCGGGTTGGTCAGGTTGATATATTTCCCGACGAGACGATCCGCGCCCTGGCGGGCCGCATCGATCAGCCCGTGCCGGCGGCCATGGTCCCAGTCGAAGCGAAGATAGATGCGCTCGCCTGCGACCCGCACCTCCGCGCGCCCCACTTTCCACTGCTCCGGCGTATCGCCGGCAATGGTCGGATCGGCGCCGCCATTCCAGCGGCTCGCCCAGACCCCCTCGAGCTGATCGGAGGACGTCGGCATCGATGCCCAATGCGCCGCGTTGCCGTCGGCGGCATCGCCGGCGAGCATGGCGATGGAGGCATAGTCCATGACCTCACGATCGTTCGGCTCGGGCACGTCCATAGTGCCGAACGGATTGCGGATGACGACGTTCGTATTGGCCTGTTGCATGGTGATCTCCCGGCGATAGAGCTGGCTTGATCAGCCAGCTCTATCGCCGCGCGCCATGATGCAGCCACCCGTTTCCTGCTTGAGGTGTCATTGCCGGGCTCGACCCGGCAATCCATCGACCTGACGAAAAAGCTTCGCTTGATGGATGCGCGGGTCAAGCCCGCGCATGACGGGCGGCTATTTCAAATGCTTGGCGAAAAACGCCATGCTGCGCGGCCAGGCGATGTCGGCGCTGGCCTTGTCGTAGCTCGCCCGCTCGTCGCAATGGAAGCCGTGCTGCGCGCCAGGATAGATGAAGACCTCCACGTCGGGCCGCTTCGCCTTGACGGTCTCGACGTCGGTCAGGGGAATGCCGGCATCCTTCTCGCCGAAATGCAGCTGCGTCGGCACTTTCGGCGTCTCGTCGGCAAAGCGCACGACGGCGCCGCCATAGTAACCGATCGCGGCCTTCAGGCCCGACAGCCGCGTCGCCGCGACGAAGGCGATGCTACCGCCCAGGCAGAAGCCGATGATGCCGACCGGCCCGACGCTCCTCACAGCATCGATTGCTGCCTGCGTATCGCGCAGCATCGCGGCCCAGTCCGGATTGGCGACGAACTTGCGCGCTTCCGCGATCTCGTCGGGCGAATAGCCCGACTGGAAGTTCGGGGACGTCCGGTCGAAGATCGACGGCGCGATCGCGGCATAGCCTTCACCGGCGAGGCGGTCGCAGACCGAGCGGATGTGATGATTGACGCCGAAAATCTCCTGAATCACCACCACCGCGCCCTTAGGCGTGCCTGAGGGATCAGCGCGATAGGCGCCGAGCTGAAAATTGTCGGAGGCCGTCAGCTTGATGTCTTGTCCCACGCGGGTTGTCCTTCTTGGTTATTACGAACTCTAGTCTCTCCCCTCATCCTGAGGAACGCGCCCTTCGCGCGCGTCTCGAAGGATGAAAGGCCCGTGACGCTTCAGCGGGGCCTTCATCCTGCGAGACGCCTGCTTCGCAAGCTCCTCGGGATGAGGGGAGGCAGTCGCGCGCGCACCTCACTCCCACATCCAGTTCTCGCCGTAATCTTCCTTCCATCCCGCCAGCCGTCCATGACGGAACTGCAGGAACAGGCGGTGACGGTAGGGGATCAGTCCGCTGCCACCGATGTTGCGAAGGGCGAGATAGATCTCGTTGCCGGGGCGTCCCCGCACGTATTGCAGGGGTTGCCCGAGCGCGCGTGCGGTCTCTCCGGCATCCATGCCGAAGGCGAGCGGCGTGTTGTTCGACAGGGTCGCGACGAAAGGCAGGCGGGGCGGTGGCCCGCCGAATGGCTCGGCCTGCGCGGATAACGATAGCAACACCGCGCCCGCAGCCAACATCGCTCGCTTCATGGCCTCGCGTCCTCGTCCAGCCGTCCTGGGCCTGCAAGTTCTTCAGGCAAGTTCTTCAGGAAAGCCAGCACGGCGTCAACAAAAGCCTGTGGCTGATCGATGTTGACGGCGTGTCCGGCCGCGGGGATCACGACTTTTTGTGCGCCGGGAATTTTTGCCGCCATGTAATCGGACGCGGCGAGGAACGGCGTGTCGTCGGCGCCGACCACGATCAGCGACGGCACGTTGATGTCGGGCAACGATTCGATCACGCGCGCATCGCGCTGGGTCAGCATGCCGCGCGCGGCGAGCGCCAATCCCCTGGCGTTGCGGTGGCTCGCGGTGGCGCGCTCGCGCGTCGCCGATTTGAGCACGTCGAGACCTTCGCGATCGAGCCTGTCGGCGGTGCCGAACGCCCGGGCGTTCCAGGCCTCGCGCGCGTCGTCCTTCTTGAAGCCGGGACCGGTGTCGATGATCAGCAATGCGCAGGCGGCTTGCGGATGTGCGCGATGGAAAGCGAGCGACATGTAGCCGCCGAGCGAGAGCCCGCCGATGATGGCGCGTTCAGTCCCCGTCGCATCGAGGATCGCAGCCATGTCGCCGACGGTGAACGCTTCGCTGTAAGCGCCGGGATCGTCCGGATAATCCGACTGGCCGTGGCCGCGCATGTCCCACAGGATCAGCCTGTGGTCCTTCGCAAGCGCATCGACCTGTCCATGCCACATCGCCGAGGTCGAGGAGTAGCCGTGGGTGAGCAGCAGCGGCGCCCCTTCGCCATGAACCTCGTAGTAGATTCCGACGCCGTCCCGTTCGATCCTTGGCATTGCTTCCGCCCTTTCTCGCTTCTTGTTCATTGCAGCCGCGACCACGCTGCGCCCTCTCCCACGAGGGACATCCAATTCGGCGATTAGCTCAAACTCGCTTCGTCATACCCTAGCCTGCCAAGTTACCTGGAAGAAACCGCCAATGCCGCGATAGCTTGCATGCCTGACGCGCACTCTGTTGCGTTCAGGCGCTGCATCGGCGCCGTTGTCGCGACGCACAACGCGCAAACGCCGGCTTTGCTTCGATCGATTCCAAATTGCATTTGCCTCGGCACGCGAACCCGATCATTCTTGCGTCAAGGCTGGCGCCGGCCCGGTGGGCGTCCGCCATTTCAAGTTGCCGCCGTAAGCGGCTTCATGCACCGGCAGGGGAAGACGCCTATGCCAACTCTCACCATCAACGGGCGGAGTATGTCCGTGGATGCGGCGAACGACACGCCGCTCCTCTGGGCGATCCGCGAGCAATTGCAGATGACCGGCACCAAGTTCGGCTGCGGTGCCGGCCTGTGCGGTGCCTGCACCGTGCACGTCAACGGCGAAGCGGTGCGCTCGTGCCAGACCATGGTCGGCGATGTCGCCGGCAAGAAGATCACCACGATCGAAGGCCTTGCCGCCAAGGGCGATCATCCCTTGCAGAAGGCGTGGATCGCCGAACAGGTTCCGCAGTGCGGCTACTGCCAGTCCGGGCAGATCATGCAGGCGGCCTCGCTGCTCGCGAAGAATCCCAATCCGACCAAGGAAGAGGTCGTGGCGCACATGGACGGCAATCTCTGCCGTTGCATGACCTATTCGCGGATCCAGAAGGCGATCATGCGGGCTGCCACCGAGATGCGCACCGCGTCCGCCTCCGGCAACGAACGGAGGCCCACATGAATAAGCACATCAAGGCCGTCACACCCGAGACGACCGATCTCAGCCGCCGCTCGTTCCTCGTCGGCACCGCCGCGACCGGCCTCGTGCTCGGCTATGCCGGCGTGCCCGGCATCGGTGAGGCGCTCGCTGCGCCGTCGACCTTCGAGCCGAGCGTCTGGTACGCGATCGCGCCCGATGGTCTGGTCACCGTGACTTGCGGCAAGGCCGATATGGGCCAGCACATCGCCTCCACCATGGCGCAGATCGTGGCCGAAGAGCTGGGCGCGAAGTGGAGCGACATGCGGGTCAACCTCGCCTCCAACGATCCAAAATTCAACGACCCCGTGCTGGGGGCGCAGATCACCGGCGGAAGCTGGTCGACCATGATGAACTTCGAAGCCATGAGCCGCGCCGGTGCGGCCGGTCGCATGGCGCTGACGGAAGGGGCGGCAGCTTCCATGGGCGTGCCTGCTTCGGAGCTCGTGGTACGCGATTCCGTGATCTCGCATCCGAAGTCGAAGAAGCAGATGTCGTTCGCCGATGTCGTCAAGAGCGGCAAGGCGACAAAAACCTTCACGCCGGACGAGCTCAAGGCGATCAAGCTGAAGACACCGGATCAGTACACCATGATAGGCGTGTCGGTGCCGCAGCTCGACATTCCCTCCAAGACCAACGGCACGGCCAAGTACGGCATCGACGTGATGCTGCCGGGCATGGCCTATGGCGCGGTGGTGACACCGCCGGTGCGCTTCGGCGCCACGGTCAAATCGGTCGACGACTCGGCTGCGAAGAAGGTGCCGGGCTTCATCAAGGCCGTCACCCTCGACGACAAGACCGGAACGACCTCGGGCTGGGTCGTCGCGGTCGCCGCCACCTATGCCAACGCCAAGAAGGCGGCGCAGGCGCTCAAGATCGCCTATGACGGCGGTCCGAATGCGAAGGTCTCGAGCCAGTCGCTGCTCGACGAGGCGATGCGGCTTCAGAAGCAGGAGGATTCCGGGCAATTCTTCGTCAAGGACGGCGATCCCGCAGCTGCCTTCGGCTCGGCGGCCAAGGTGCTGGAGGCGGAGTACACCACCAGCATCAACATCCACGCGCCGATGGAGCCGATGAACGCCACCGCGGAGTTCAAGGGCGACATCCTGCACATCTATTCCGGCAACCAGTTCGCGACGCGCTCCGGTGCGATCGCGGCGGGGGCCGCCGGAATCGATCCGAAGTTCGTCGTCATGCACCAGATGTGGCTCGGCGGCGGCTTTGGCCGCAGGCTCGATGCCGACATGATGGTGCCGGCGGTGCAGGCGGCGAAGGCCATCGGCAAGCCGGTGAAGGTGATCTATACGCGCGAGAACGACATGACGATGGATTTCTCGCGTCCGCTCACCTACCAGAAAGTGAAGGCCGGCGTGGACGGCGACGGCAAGCTCGTCGCGCTCAGCCACGACGTGGTCTCGGCCTGGCCGACCGAGCGCTGGGGAATCCCCGATTTCCTGACGCCCTCGGTCGACAAGAAGGGCCCGCTTGACAGCTTCACGGTGAACGGCGCCGATTTCTTCTACACGGTGCCGAACCATCATGTGCGCGCGATCAAGAACGAGCTCGCGCACAACGCCACGCCGTCCGGCCAGCTCCGCTCGGTGGCGCCGGGCTGGACCTTCTGGGCGGTCGAAAGCATGATCGACGAGATCGCGGCCGCCACCGGCAAGGATCCGGCGCAGTTCCGCATCGCGCTGCTCGACGGCAAGGGCAAGAACGACGGCGGCGCGCAGCGGCTGCGCAACACGCTGCTCGCCGCGATGGGGCTGTCCGGCTACGGCACGAGGCAACTGCCGAAAGGCGAGGGGATGGGCGTCGCCTGCGTGTCGTCGCAGGAACGCGCAACCGCGAGCTGGACGGCCTGTGTCGCCCACGTCGCGGTGGCGCCGTCGGGCGAGGTGACCGTGAAGAAGCTCACGGTCGCAACCGACGTCGGCACCCAGGTGCATCCCGACAACATCCGCGCCCAGGTCGAGGGCGCGGCGCTGTGGGGCCTGTCGCTGGCGATGTACGAGAAGGCGACGCTCAAGGACGGTGGCATCGAGCAGACCAATTTCGATAGCTACACGCCCTTGCGCATGAGCCAGATGCCCGAGGTCGCGGTCGCCGTGATCGCCAATGGCGAGAAGGCCACCGGCGTCGGCGAGCCCGCGGTGACGGTGGTGGCTCCCGCCATCGGCAACGCCATCTTCAACGCCTCCGGAGCCCGGGTCCGGGCCCTGCCGATCACGGCCGAGGCCGTGAAGGGTGCGATGAAGGCGTAAGGCGGGCCTGCAATTTTGTAACGCGAGATGATCCGCCGGGGGGCACCTCCCGGCGGATTTTTCGTGAAAGGAAACCCCAGTCATTCCAAGGAGAAGGCTACTGTGCATGGGGTTGTTTTCCGTCATTTTCGATGGGCCCCCTTGCGGAACCGGATCCGTAAAATTGCGTGCAATTCCGGAAGGCTCCATTGAGCACGCCTCTTAAGGGCCGGAGAACCTGATCTGGCTTAGGCTGACGCCAAATCCAGTCCCGTGCTTTTGGGGAAGCCATGAACGCGCCAGCCAAATCCGCCGCCAAACGCCGGCTTCTGCTCGCCTCCGACCGGAGCGACGAGAGCACCGAGCTCGCCAGCATCCTGAAGGCGGTCGGCGAGGTCTCGACGGTGACGACGCAGGAGATTCCCGAGCAGCCCTCGCGCGATCTCTCCGGCCTCGTGGTCGACATCAACCTGCGCTCTCCCGAAAGCGTGCAGCGGGTGCGCAACAAGCTGCGCGGCGATGCCTATCGTTCGATGCCGCGGCTGTTCGTGCTCGCCGATGCCCTGCATCACGGCACCATGCAGGCCTGGGCGCTGGGCGCCACCGACACGATCTCGCGGCCGCTTCAGCCCGACGCGATCCTGCAGCGCATCCGCGCCGCCTTCCCCGACACCGCCGTCTACGACGCGACCGATCGCGGCAAGACGCTCAACCGCGGCGTCGAGGCGGCGCATGCGGTGCTGAAGAAGATGTTCGATAAGCTACCGCTCGGCGTGCCCCTGACCTTCGACGACGTCATCGCCGCCGAGACCAAGATCCTGAAGGCGATCAAGCACTCCTCGCTGCGCGAGTGGCTCACCACGGTGGGCTGCCACCACGTCGGCAGCTACCGGCACTGCCTGTTCGTGACCGGCTTTGCGGTCTCCTTCGCGCAGCACCTCGGCATGCGCGAGGATGACCAGCGCCGGCTGACCCGCGCCGCGCTGCTGCACGACGTCGGCAAGGCCTTCGTTCCCTCCGCGCTGCTCGACAAGCCCGGCAAGCTCACCGATGAGGAGATGACCGAAGTCCGCCAGCATCCGCGCCGCGGCTATGACGCGCTCGCCGCCCAGGGCGGCTTTCCGCCGGAGATGCTCGACGTCGTGCTGCATCACCACGAATTCCTCGACGGTTCCGGCTATCCCAACGGCCTGTCGTCGAACCAGATCAGCGATATCGTGCGGGTCACCACCATCGTCGACATCTACGCCGCGCTGGTGGAAAAGCGCGCCTACCGCATGCCATTCACCCATTCGCGTGCGTTCGCGATGATGGAAGGCATGGGCGGCAAGCTGGATCAGCAGCTGTTGCAGGCGTTTCGTCCGGTGGCGCTGGGGTCGTTCTGAGTTTTGTCGTCCCGGCCCTCGTGCGCAATTGCGCACCAGGCCGGGATGACATCCTCACCCCACCATCTTCCTCAGTTCCGCCTTCGCGACCTTCTCCAGCGTCGAGCGCGGCATGTCGTCGACCAGCCTGATCTCGCGCGGCACCTTGAAGTCGGCAAGGCCGGTGCGGCAGGCCGCCATCACGCGATCATGCAGATCGGGGGCTGCGCCCGCGACGCCGCCCTGCGGGATGATGAAGACGACCGGCACCTCGTCCAGCATCGGATGCGTCTTCGCCACCACGGCGGCCTCGCGCACGCCGGGGACGAGTGCGATCACCTGCTCGATCTCAGATGCCGCCACGTTCTCGCCGCCGACTTTGAGCATGTCCTTGCTGCGGTCCCCGAAGCGGATGTAGCCGTTCTCAAGCCGCACCACGCGATCGCCGGTGAGAAAGAAGCCGTGCTCGTCGAAGCTTTCGCGCGTCGCCTTCTCGTTGTGCAGATATTCGGCGAACAGCTACAGGCCAGCGATGCCCTTGATCGAAAGATTGCCGGTGTCGCCGACCTCGGTCGGCCGCCCGTCATCGTCGGTGATGCGGATCTGGTATTCGCTCGCGGCGCGGCCGATCGACATCGGGATGTTGGGCTGATCGACCTCGCCGACGATGCCGTGGGTGATGGTCTCGGTCATGCCCCACCAGCCGATGATCTTGACGCCGAAGGCGGCGAAGGCCGGCGGCTCGTTGATCGCCGAGCCCCACAGCCGGAATTTGTGGTCCGTCGGGATCTCCTGCTCGAGCAGCGCCTTCATGCAGAACGGAATCGTCGAGGTCCAGGTCGAGCCGTGCTCGCGCGCGGCGCGCCAGAACCGGCTGGCGGAGAAGCGGGGCTGGATCACGCAAGTCGCGCCGACCCACAGCGTCGCCAGCATCGAATAGGCCAGCGCATTGGTGTGGAACAGCGGCAGGTAGGCCTGGTGCACGTCGCCGGCGTGCAAATCCTCGTGCGCGGCGTTGACCTTGGCGCCCCACAATGCGTTGGCGTGGGTCCACAGCACTGCCTTGGGGCGCGATGTCGTGCCCGAAGTATATTGCACGCTGCACGGCGCGAAAGGATCGGTCGCGCGCCTGGGACGGTCGGCGCTGTCGGCGAACAGCGATTCGAAACTGTCGCCGCGCGAGATCGCCTGCGCCGGTGCCGTGCCCGCATCGTGCGAGGTCACCGCCATCCAGCGGATGTTGCGGCAGTTCTGCGCGACGATCTCCGCATAGGCCGGCTGCGTGATCGCGGCGACCGCGCCGCAATGATCGGCGAAATAGTCGATCTCGGCCGGTGCCGAGCGGGTATTGGTGGTGACCGCGATGGCGCCAAGTTCGACGCAGGCGAACCAGGCCAGCAACGCCTCGATGCAATTGTCCAGGTGAATGAGCACGTATTCGCCTGGCCTGATGCCGCGCCCGGCAAGCCCCGCCGCGAGCGCGCCGACCCGCTCGTGAAACTCGCCATAGCTCCAGTGCCGCGCGGGCGCGTCGAACGGCGCCCAGATCAGGAACGGATGTGAGCTGCGCACCTCGGCCCGCAGCTTCAGCAGCCAGGGCACGTCGAGCCCGTCGAACGGACCGACGATTCCGGCCGTGGCTTGTTGAATTGGCATGGTTCCTCCCGTGCAGCCTGCATCTTGATGGCGGCTGCCCTTTGATGATTGCGTCTTCCTGCCATCGGATGGCGCGGGGAGCAAATCGGGGCAGTCTCTCCGCCGACATTGCGAGGAGCCCTTGCGACGAAGCAATCCAGTCTGCCGCTGCGGGGGCATTTCTGGATTGCTTTGCTTCGCTCGCAATGAAGGTACTTGGGACGCCAGCGAACGCCCCGAACGCGCTAATCCGCGTACGACGAAATCTCGATCAGGCTCCCATCGGGGTCCCGGCAATAGACCGAGCGCAGCGTGCCGCGGGCGCCCTGCTTGGGAGCCGGGCCCTCCTCGATCGCGACGCCATGTGCCTGCAAATGCGCCACCACCTCGTCGGGCGTGGCGGAGGTGAGAAAGCACAGATCCTCGCTGCCGGCGGTCGGGTGGTCGGCGGTGAACCACTCCACCTTGTCGGCTTCACGCGGCCGGACGTTGATCTTCTGGTTACCGAATTGTAGCGAAGTCCGCGGCGCTTTGCCGCCGCCGGGGTCGAACAGCTTGACTTCCATGCCGAGAATCTTTCCGTACCACGCAGCGGTCGCTGCGACGTCGGCGACGTTGATCACGAGATGATCGAGGGCTTCGACCTTGACCGGCATGGCTTATCCTTTCGTCGTGATATGCCCCGTGCACTTTCCGCCTGCGGCAAGCTTTGTTACAACTGCCTCGACGCCTCTTTCAAGCTATCCGGCTTTCAAGAACAACACGTGGGAGAACCCTTGAGATGATCACTCGCCGTACCGCGCTGAGCCTGCTCGCCGCCAGTCCGCTTGCAGCCAGCCCGCTGTCGAAGGCTCTTGCCGCCGATTATCCGGCCCGGCCGGTGAAATGGGTGGTCGGCTATCCGCCGGGCGGGGCCACCGACATCCTGGCGCGGCTGATCGGCCAGCGGCTGTCGGAGAAGCTCGGCCAGCAATTCGTGATCGAGAACAAGCCGGGCGCCGGCAACAATATCGGCACCGAATCGGTGATCAATGCCGAGCCCGACGGCTACACGCTGCAGCTGGTCAATCCGGCCAACTACATCAACGCCTCGCTCTATACCAATCTGAAATTCAATTTCGTGCGCGACATCGCGCCGGTCGCCTCGTTCCAGCGCGTGCCGAACGTGATGACCGTCAACAAGGACGTGCCGGCCAAGACCGTCGCCGAGTTCATCGAATACGTGAAGGCCAATCCCGGCAAGGTCAACATGGCCTCGTCCGGCAACGGCACTTCGGTGCATCTGTCCGGCGAGATGTTCATGGCGATGACCGGCTGCAAGATGCAGCACGTGCCCTATCGCGGTGCGGCACCTGCGATCACCGACATGCTCGGCGGCCAGGTCCAGGTGATCTTCGACAACATGCCCTCGATCATCCAGCACATCCGCTCCGGCAGCTTGCGCGCCATCGCCGTCACCACCGCGGAGCGCTCGCCACAACTGCCCGACGTGCCGACGATCGGCGAGACCGTGAAGGGCTATGAGGCGAGCGCGCTGTTCGGCATGGGTGCGCCGAAGAACACGCCCAAGGAGATCATCGCCAAGCTCAACAGCGAGGTCAACGCGCTGATGAAGGAGCCGGACATGACCAAGCGCCTGGTCGAGCTCGGCGGTGAGCCGCGGGTGCAGACGCCCGAGGCGTTCGGCGAGGAGATCAAGGCCGAGACCGAGAAGTGGAAAAAGGTGGTCGAGTTCGCCGGCTTGAAAGTCGATTAGCGATGTTGCGATGACCGGGAATGGAGCCCTGCCGCAAGGCAGGGCTTTTTTCTTGCGTGCCTTGCCGCCTTGATCCGGAATGAAACGGTGCGGCGAAACGCGCAGCTGTATGGCGCGCATGAACCCGGCCTTACCGCTTCGCCTCGGCCTGCTCGGTCCCGTTGCACGAGATCAGCACCGTATATGACCGCGCATTGCCGGCGATGTCGGTGGTCTTGAATTCGCCCTTCGGCTCCGCGGTCTGGTAGGGCACCACGGAGTTGTCGAGGAAGTCGCGCAGCGCACCGGTCTTGATTGCGAAGTTGATGTTTTCAGGGATGTTGCCGGTCGCAGCGGCGATCCGTAATCCGTCGAGCTTGCCCGTGACCACGCCCACGATCTGTCCGCTGGTATCGAACAGCGGGCCGCCGCTATTGCCGGGCTGCACGGGCGCGCTGATTTGCAGGAAACGCGAATCGTTGCGCAGGCCGCTGAGCGAGCTGACGATCCCGGTCGTCACGGTGAAATCCGACGTCAGCAGCCCGTGGAAGGGAAAGCCGATCGCGACGATGGAATCGCCGGAGCGGATCGAACGGTCGCGAATCCGGGCGAAGTCCTTGAACGCCGTCGCCGACGGCGCCTGCAGCAGAGCGAGATCGTTGTTGGCATCGCTCGACACCACGCGCAGCACCATCGCCGCTTCGCCGGTGAGATTGCCCTTGATGTCGCCCACGCAGCCGTCAATCACATGATTGTTGGTGACGACGTGCCCGTTGGAGCTGACGACAAAGCCTGTGCCGCTCTTGGTTCGAGCAGACTTGCTGCCGGTTGCCGGTGATGCCTGCTTGTCCGGCGCGGCCTGCGGCTTGGCGGCAATCCTTGTAAAGTCGCCGGCCTTGTCCAGTCCGTCGACTTTAACTCTGGTGACACAATTGGTCACCGCGGCCACCAAAGGCGCCGTTGATGTCAGGCTGAATTGAAAGGGTGTGCCCCTCGCCACGGCTACCATCAGGCTCGCCTTCTGGAGGGCGCGAGCGACGTTGGCGGGCAGAACTGCGGAGACCATGACCTCGGAAAACGCCGTCCCGAAGAGCCTCGCCTCGGTCTGGCCATCGAAGGTTACGTCGATCGTCAGGTTCTCGCCCTTCTTGAAGCGAAATGCTGGATTGGCAAAGCCGAGCAGCCAGGAGTTGTTTGCATCCTGGCCAACAAGCAAAGTGACGCCGTTGGCGTAAGGTGTGCTTGCAGCGCAGTGTGAGAATGCGCCGGTCGAATCATTGGAAAAGGCGCCGCCGTTCCAGTTGCCGACGTGGATGGAGCCGAACGGCCCCGCCGCATGCGCCAAGCTGACGACGGCCAATTGCAACGAAGACGCGACGACGAATGACTTGAGCCACATACCAGCCCCCCGGAAATGCTTTTGCCTCCATCTTATCCGTGGGAGGTGGTGCCGCGCAACCGTGAGTTGTCTTTTCGGGCGCAGTCTCCTTGCCGCGAGTTTCGGGCTTGCATTTACTTTGCCTTGCCGTATGCTTTGCAGTACAAAGTGAAGGGATCAGCGGTCCCGAAAAGCGTGGGCGGAGTGGGGCTTGGCGTTGCCAATGCGCGATCTCGACAAGGCACTGGCCGACATCGTGGCGATCCGCAGCCAGATCGCGGCGGGCACGGCGTTCCGCGGCTACGGCCCGGCGACGATGGCCGCGACCGGCGCGGTCGCGCTTCTCACCGCGATCCTGCAATTCTGGCTGCTCGGCGATCCCACCGGCGAGCCGCTCGGCTTCTTTCTCGGCTGGTTCATTGCCGCCGTGCTCTCCGTCCTTGTGATCGGCATCGAGATGCGCGCGCGCTCCCGCCGGCATCATTCCGGCCTTGCCGATGCCATGATCCACCAGGCGGTCGAGCAGTTCCTGCCCGCAGGCGTTGCCGGCGTGCTGCTTGCGGTGGTGGTGTGGAAGTTCGCAGGCGAGACGCTGTGGCTGCTGCCGGGCCTGTGGCAGATCCTGGTGTCGCTCGGCATCTTCGCTTCCGTCCGCTCGCTGCCGCGCACCGTCGCGCTGGCCGGCGCCTGGTATTTCGTATCAGGCTTTGTGGTGGTGGTGCTGGCGAGCCGAACCCATACGCTGTCACCATGGACCATGGGACTGCCCTTCGTGATCGGGCAGTCGATGATGGCGGGCATTCTGTATTTCGCGTCCGGAGACCATGATGTCGAAGATTGACAGCGCACCCTTCTCTTACGAGGGACTGGATCGCGTGATCCACGAGAAGGCGAGGCTCGGCCTTCTGACCTCGCTGATGGCGCATCCTAAGGGTCTGGCGTTCGCCGACCTCAAGCAGCTCTGCGGCCTCACCGACGGCAATCTCAGCCGGCATCTCGGCGTGCTCCAGGAAGCCGGCCTCGTCGAGGTGACCAAGGGTTATGAGGGCAATCGTCCGCACACGACCTGCCGCCTCACCAAGGCCGGCCGCCGCCGCTTCCTCGACTATCTCGCCGTGCTCGAGCGCCTGGTGCGCGACGCGGCGAAAGCCGCCGGCCGCGAGGCGCCGCCGCTCGGCCGTCTCGGCATCATTTCGACCTGATCCCCCTTTTTTTGACCGGAGACTTTGCGATGCAAAGTGGCGCTATGTCCTGCGACGAAAAGCTTCACGTCGGTATCATCATGGACGGCAACGGACGATGGGCGACACGCCGCAACCTGTCGCGCGTACGCGGCCACGAGGCCGGCGTCGAGACGATCCGCCGCATCGTCGAGGCCGCGCCCAAGCAGGGCATCGGCACGCTGACGCTCTATGCGTTCTCCACCGACAATTGGCGCCGGCCGAAGGCCGAAGTCGCCGCGCTGATGACGCTCTTGCGCTTCTATCTCGCCAACGAGGTGCAGAGTCTGGTGAAGAACGGCGTGCGTCTCACGGTGATCGGCCGCCGCGACCGCCTGCCCGACGGCATCGCCAATGCGATCGCACGCGCGGAAGACGCCACTGTGCAAGGCAGCACGCTGCACTTGCGCATCGCGGTCGACTATTCCGCGCGCGACGCCATCCTCGCCGCGGCGGCGAAGGCGGCGGCGCTGACGAGCCTCACCCGCGAAGCCTTCTCGCAGCTCGTCACCGGCGAGGCGGGGTTGCGCGACGTCGATCTCATCATCCGCACCTCGGGCGAGAAACGGCTGTCGGACTTCCTGCTCTGGGAAGGCGCCTATGCCGAGCTGCACTTCACCGAGCGGATGTGGCCCGAATTCGACGCGGCCGATCTCGCCGCGGCCCTGGCCTCCTTCCATGGCCGCGAACGCCGCTTCGGCGGCCTCCAGGCGATCATGCCGGAAGAGGTGCCTTCACTCTCTCGGGCGTGACGCAGCGCGGGGCGCGAGGCCGCGTGAGCGCGGCCCGTATGTGACGCACGGCCCAGGGCGACGTATTGTTCGTTTTCGGCCGCAAGATTGGCAGCACCGTCCAAGCGGCAATTGCGCGGTCTCGGCTAGGTGTGCATTCGACGCAACCTGCCGAGAGCCTCGCGCATGTCACAGCTATCTCTGGATGCCGCTGTCGAGCCGAATGAGACGAGAGATGCACTCTGCATCAGGGTCGCCAATGCCTCCGATGTTGAAAGCCTCTCGATCTATTTCACGGGCCTTTCCGCGACAACGCGCAACAGGCGCTTCATGGGCGCGCGGGCGGACTTTGCCGTGGTCGCGGCCGAGTGCCTGACAAAGACCAGCGGTCCCGATCATTTTACGCTGCTCGCCGAGCTCACGCAGGAGGGGCAGAGCGCAATCATCGGCGAAGCGCTCTACGCCTACGATGCGACCGCGCGGCACGGCGAGTTTGCCATCTCGATCGCCGACGCCTTCCAGCGCAAGGGCCTTGGCTTCCAGATGATGACCGCAATGGAGCGGCGCGCGAGCGATCTCGGTCACGAGATGATTGCGGCCGAGACTGCGCGGGCCAATACCGAAATGCGGGGTCTTGCGAAGAAAGCGGGCTTCGCCGATACCGGCCTCGGTGACTGGCAGTCGGTCCATCTCGCCAAGCGCCTGTCGCGGGTGCCCTAGCCGCGTTGATTTGCCGCGTGGCACGGATCGTGCTCTAGTATGTGCTCTGGTATCGCCGGGTATCCCCGGCGATGGGAGCTTTCGCAAGATGCGCGCAGTTCTGGATCATTGCACCGGCGGAACGGAGCGGCCGGTCGCGGCCGGCACGCTCGTCGTCACCGAGGGCGGCACCAGCAGCGGTCACCTCTACGTGCTCGTGGAAGGCAGGCTCGAAGTGCTCAAGGGCGACACGGTGGTCGCGACCATCGTCGAGCCCGGCGCGGTGTTCGGCGAAATGTCCGTGCTGCTCGGGCTGCCGCATACCGCAACGGTGCGCGCCGCCAAGGATTCGGTCATCTACGAGTTTGAGGACGCGGCGTCATTCCTCATAGAGAAGCCGGAGGTGGCGCTGCTGCTCGCGCGCACGCTGGCCCAGCGGCTCAACGTCGCCAACACCTATCTTGCCGATCTGAAGCGGCAATATGCCGGTCATGGCACTCACCTCGCGATGGTCAGCGAGGTGCTTCAGAGCATGATCAACCTGCCGCCGCTTGAGGTCTCGCCAGGCTCGGATCGACAATCCGATCCAAGGATGTGAGCCAGTCCGGCGGCTCCTCGACATGGCAAGCCGGTCGCTTCAGCGGCGCGGCGAGATCGATCCACTGCGCTTCGCCCGCCGCCAGCCAGAATGCCTTGTTCGCATCGAGGTCCAGCACGATATGCGTCGGCGGCCGGCCCGGTTGCAGGCCGGTATTGAACACCCAGGTCTGGCCCAGCCGGTCGAACCACGAACCGTCGGGGATGAAGGGCGACTGATGCACGTGGCCCGAGATCACCATCGAGGGCTGGTACTGCATGATCCATTGCACCAGCTCGACATCGCCGAAGAAACGCTTGCCGCCCCAGCTCGTCGGTGAATTCGCCGGCGGCGCATGATGCACCCAGATCCAGCGCTGCGGCCGGCTGACGGCGGCGTCGCGCAACTGGTCGGCGAGGCGCTGCTTGACCATCGGCCCATCCCACCACGGGCACACCGTGAACAGCGTGTCGCCGAGGGTGAGGTCGTCGCCGTCGCAGGCAATGCCCAGCTCGCGCACCTCCGAGATCCAGCGCGAGATCTTCTCGCCCTCCGCATTGCGCTCGTCGAGGTCGTGATTGCCGGAGCAGAGGATGACGCGGGTGGTGTCGGCAAGAAGCGTCAGGTACTTCTTCACCACCACGATCTGCGCGCGGAAATCCACCATCGAGCCGATGTCGAGCGCATCGCCGGCGAAGATCACGAGGTCGAATTGCGGAGCCGCGCTGACCAGCCAGTCGAGCTGCGGCAGTGAATAGTGCAGGTCGGCCACGACCAGGCAGCGCATTGAAAATCCGTTTGCGAGATTGAAAATGTCTGGGAATTGCAAAATGTCGTAAGGCAAGAAGCAGACCAGCACGGCCGCCGCCTCCCGTCAATCGCGGGGCTGGACCGGTTCGTCGAATTCTGATGTCGTGTCTGAAGTCTTGGCGCACCCTCACCCGCTCGTGTCCGCATGACCTCTTTCAAGACCATCCGTGCCCGCGCCGAGAAGCGCAAGGGCGGACCCAAGGCGCTGGACAGGCTGATGCCCGACAAGCCCGACCTGAAGAGGCTGGCGAAGCTTGGCGACGACCGCATCCTCGCCGAGATGACGAGGCGCGTGTTTTGCGCGGGCTTTGCCTGGAGCGTGATCGAGACGAAATGGGACGGCTTTGAGGACGCGTTCCTGCGCTTCCAGCCGGCCGAGCTCACCTTCCAGCCCGAGGATTATTGGGAGGGCCTGCTGCGCGACGCGCGCATCGTGCGCAACGGCGCCAAGATCATGTCGGTGCGCGACAATGCCGCCTTCGTGCAGGCGATCGCGAAAGAGCACGGCAGCTTCGGCAGATTTCTGGCGAAATGGCCGCCGTCCGACGAGATCGGCCTGCTCGATCTCCTCACCAGGCGCGGCAGCCGTCTCGGCGGCAACACCGGCCAGATGCTGCTGCGCTTCGTCGGCTGGGACGGGTTCGTCACCTCGAAGGACGTGGTGGCCTGCCTGCGCGATGCGGGTCTCGACATTGCCGAAGAGGTGAAATCGAAGGGCGATCTAGCCAAGGTCCAGGCGCAGTTCAACGCCTGGGCCGAGGAGACCGGTCTGTCCTACACATATCTGTCACGTATCTGCGCGCTGTCGGTGGGCGAGAACCGAAGCGAGTAGCGGGTCACTGGAAATCAGGAGAACAGGAATGGCCAAAGCCTATTGGATCGCCGCCTACCGTGCGATCAAGAACCCCGACGCCATGGCGGCCTACGCCAAATTGTCGCGTCCGGCGATCGAGGCGGCCGGCGGCCGTGTGCTGGCACGCGGGATGCCGGCCGCGGCCTTCGAGCTCGGTCAGATGGAACGCGTCGTTCTCATCGAGTTCGACAGCGTCGAGAGCGCCAGGGCTGCCTATGCGAGCCCGGCCTATCAGGCCGCTCACGACCTGCTCGGAGACGGTGCCGACCGCGACATCCGGATCGTAGAAGCCGTCGACTAGCGCCGTCCCCGCGCAGATCTTGTGCATCCTGTGGCGATCTCGTGCCGCGCGCGCGGCAGATGCGGCGCGCGATCACGAAATGCATTTCTGTCGGAACATTTGTGCGCAGCACCCGTTCGGGAGCTTGAGCCAGGCGAACATCGGCGCAGGGAACACCCGCTCTGGCTCGGCTCAATGAAACCGACATGACAGAAACGGAGCAGCTCATGAAGCTCACATCCGAACAGGTGAAGCAGACCGTCAACCAGCTCGGCGCTCAGGTGCTGCCCGACGAGCATCCCGCCATGCCGCAGCTCAACAGCATGTTCGGCGAGCACACCTTCTTCGTCGACGAGATGGGACTGAAGGTCCTCGAGCCCGCGGCGTCGCCCGGTGCCGACCGCGAGAGCGGCGAAGTCGTCAGCCTCGCCGACTGGGGCGATTCCGACCTGACGCGCCTGATGGCGCACGAACCCGAGCCGACCGGCGTGATCGTCGTGTTCGGGCACATGAGGCATTGATCGGCTCGGCGGATCGACCTTCGGTGGCGAGTCTGAAAATCCCGCCACCGTCCCTTCGCACAGCGAGCGCTCTGTGCGGCTTTCTGCATTCGCCGAGAGTCCCGTCGGTTCGGCCCAGATGCCGAACGTCGGCTGCGGCTCCGTTGAATTGAGGTTCCCGACCATCCATGTTGGATGCATCAAAGAGCAATCTCAGGCTTGTGAGTGGCAAGCATGGGCACGCGATCTAATATGAATCTGCGGAGGACAGCCAATGCAATACAGCTCCGAGTTCATTCAGACCATGCGTCGGGCGCTAGAGGCCGTGATGGCGAGCGTGCCCTCTGATCAATCGGTCTTCGGCCTGAAAGCGGCCGTAGCCGAATGCATCCTGAAGGCGGCCGCACACGGTCAGACGTCGTACGACGGACTGGTGACGTCGGCTTCCGACCAGATCCAGGCGATCATCTCGATGCTGACCTGAGCGTGTCCTCGGCTGAGCAGACGATGCCTCCAACGCGAGCTATCACAAGGACAACTCGGGTGAGGGTGCCTCCAGCGCGCAACGGAAGAGACTGGCGCACCCGACACGATTCGAACGTGTGACCTTTGCCTTCGGAGGGCAACGCTCTATCCAGCTGAGCTACGGGTGCAACGAGGCTTCATGTAGCCGATTGGCGAGGGGCGGGCAACCGCTTCCCGCTGCACCCCGCTAGGCCGTTTTGCGCCGGAAAGGCGCCGGAACCGCCGCGGGATCCCGCCCGAGGCCGGCGAATTCGGCGAGCACGCGTTCGGCGCAGATGACACGGTTGCGCCCGAGCCGTTTGGCCGCATAGAGCGCCTCGTCGGCCGCGCCCAGCAGTCGGTCGGGGCCGCCGTCGGATTCGCCCGGAATGTGGCTGGCGACGCCGACGCTGAGGGTGACGTGGTCGGCGGCCCCCTCGGCGCCGTGGGCGATCCGCAAGGCCATGACGGCGCTTCGGATCTCGTCGGCGATGGTGCAGGCGGCGTCGCAATCCATGTCCGGCAGGATCAGCGCGAATTCCTCCCCGCCATAGCGGCTGGCGAGGTCGAGCGGGCGCACGGCATGGCGGCTGACGACGGCGGCGACCGCGCGCAGGCATTCGTCGCCGCTCTGGTGGCCGTGCCGGTCGTTGAACAGCTTGAAATGATCGACATCGACGAACAGCAGCGCCATCGGCTTCCGCGTCCGCTGGGCGCGGGCCCATTCGCTCATCAGCATCTGGTCGAACGAGCGGCGGTTCGACAGGCCGGTCAGCCCGTCCTTGGTGGCAAGCTCCTTCAACGTCATCTCGGCGCGCTTCTGGTCGGTGAGGTCGCGCAGCGTCTCCACCACGGCGATCAGGTGGCCGGCCTCGTCGTGGATCGGGCCGGCGTCGATGGCGAGATAGAGCTGGCTGCCGAGCTTGGGCATCACGCACCAGTTCTCGGCGCTGAAGCCGAGTCCGTTATGGCCGCGCGCCGCATATTCCGAATAGAACTCGGGAAGTTGTTCGGGACGGTCGAGCGCGACGAGATCGGCGAGGCAAGGGCGCCTGGTCTCGTAGAAGGCCTGCCAGTGTTTCGTCGTGCCGATCACCTCGGAGGCGGCGACCCCGGTCAGCCGCTCGCAGGCCCGGTTCCAGATCACGACGCGGCGCTTCGGATCGATCACGAAAGTCGGCACCACCAGATGCTGCATCAGCCGCACGGCATAGGAATCCGCAACGTCGACGGTCTGGGCTGAAGTTTTGCTCGGCTTCGCCATCTCAGGCCACCGCCGCCACGGGCAAAGCATCGCCCGGGCCGAACAGTTTTCGCACCTCGTTGGCCGGCTTCGGTTTGCTGAACAGATAGCCCTGCATCTGGGTGCAGCCGAGCGCGCGCAGAATATCGCGCTGGGCCTCGGTCTCGACGCCCTCGGCGACCGTGGTCATGTTGCTGGCGGCGGCGATGTTCACCACCGCCTGCACGATCACGGGCGCGCCGCTCGTCTCCGCGATGTCGGCGACGAAGCAGCGGTCGATCTTGATCTTGTCGAACGGGAAACGCTTCAAATAGCTCAGCGAGGAGTAACCGGTGCCGAAATCGTCGAGCGCGATGCGCACGCCGATCGCGCGGAGCTGGTGCAGGATCGAAAGCGCCGCCTCGTCGTCGCGGATCAGCACGGCTTCGGTGATTTCGAGCTCGAGCCGGGACGGGGCGAGCCCCGAGGCGGCGAGCGCGCCGGCGATCCGCAGCGCCAGCGTGTCGCATTTGAGCTGTACCGGCGAGACGTTGACCGCGACGCGCACATGCCCCGGCCAGGTCGCGGCCTCGTTGCAGGCCATGCGCAGCACCCAGTCGCCGAGCTCGTTGATCAGGCCGGTGTCCTCGGCGATCGGAATGAACTCCGCCGGCGATACCATGCCGCGCTCGGGATGCCGCCAGCGCAGCAGCGCCTCGCAGCCGGCGACTTCGCCCGAGCGCAGGTCGACCAGCGGCTGGTAGTGGATCTCGAAACCGCCGTCGACCAGGGCCTGGCGCAAATCCTGCTCCAGGGAGAGGCGCGCCTTGGCGCACGCATCCATCTCCGGCTCGAAGAAACGGTGGGTGCGGCGTCCTTCGGCCTTGGCGCCGTACATCGCGAGGTCGGCATTCTTGATGAGCTGGTCGAGATCGTTGCCATCCTGCGGCGCCAGCGCGATGCCGATGCTGGCATCGGTGGAGAGCTGATGGCCGAAGCAATGATAGGGCCGGCGGATCGCCTCGTAGATCCGCGTCACGAACGACAGCACATCGGCAGACGATTCGATCCCGGTCTGGATCACCGCGAATTCGTCGCCGCCGAGCCGTGCGATCAGGTCGCCCCTCTTGAGGCAGCCGCGGAGGCGGCCCGCGATCGCCTTCAACAGCTCGTCGCCGACGTGATGGCCGAGCGAATCGTTGATGCCCTTGAACTCGTCGACGTCGATATAGAGCAGCGCGAACTGTCCGCCGCCGGGGACCTTCGCCAGCTCGCGCTCGATCTGCTCGCGGAACAGCGTGCGGTTGGGCAGGTCGGTCAGCGCATCGTAGTGCGCCATATGCGCGATCTTCTCGTCGGCGCGACGGCGCTCGGTGACGTCGTCGACGACGCTGATGAGATACTGCGGCTCGCCGGACCCATCGCGGATGCTGATCCGCGTCGAGGTGATATAGCGCATCCCCTTGGTCAGGCTCGGCCAGGGATGCTCGTCCTTGAACAATCCAGTGTCGGTGGCTTGCAACGCGTCGCTGTCGTCATCGGTGACGCGTCTTGCCGTCTCCTCCGGGTAGACGTCGAAGGGCGTCTTGCCGACCACGGTTTCCCGCGACTGGCCGAATTGCTCTTCGGCGGTCCGGTTGATCAGCAGATATTGCCGCGTCCGGGCGTCCTTCACCGTGATCTGTGAGGGGATATGGTCGACGATCTCGCGCAGGAACGTGTAGTTGCGGTCGCGTTCCTGCTCCAGATTGCGCCGCTCGGTGATCTCCTCGATCGTCGCGACCCATCCGCCCTGCGCAAGCGGGGTGTTGATGACCTGGAAGGCGCGGCCGTTGGGCAATTGATGGGTCCGGGTGGCGACCTTGCCTTCGGCGACGCCGCTCATGACCTCGGCGCAAAATTCCTCGACGTTGCCGCTGAACGCATTGCACTCCTTGCGGTGGTGCATCGCTTCGTGGATGTGGCAGCCGGGTTTGATGACGTCGTGGGAGAGGCCGAACATGTCGGCATAGCGGCGATTGCAGGTGACGATGTACCCATCGGCATCGTACAGGATCAGCCCCTGGGACATATTGTTCAGCGCAGTGTCGAGCCGCTGCCGCTCCGCCTCCAGCCGCCGCTGGGCCTCGCGGTTCTGCCGGTTGATCTGACGGATGATCAGGAACAGGATCAGCGCGATCGCGGCCGCCGAAAGCGTCGCTGTGGTGATCATGAAGCCGGTCTGCTGCCGCCAGTCGGTCAACGCGGCGCTCGTGGTGCTGGTCGCGACGATGACCAGCGGGAAATGCGAAAGCGACGCCCCCGAGCCGAGGCGATCCTCGCCGTCGATCGGACCCTTGACGCGCAGCGTGTGCCGGCCGCCTTCGGCCAGCATCTTGCGCATCAACGGCGCGTCCTTGAAGTTCCTGCCGACCAGCTCCTCGACATGCGGGTAGCGCGCCAGCATCTTGCCTTCGCGGTCGAACAGCGAGATCGCCGTTCCTTCGGCAAGCGCCACGGATGCGAAGTAGTTCTGGTAGCTGTCCGGATCGATCCGTCGGACCATCGCGCCGAAGAAGGTGCCGTCCGCGCCGTTCAGCCGGCGCGCGACGACCGTGGTCCATTTGCCGATGATGAAGCTGCGGACCGACTCCAGCACCACCGGTTCGGCCATCGGGTTCGATTTGAACGTCTGAAAATAGGCGCGCGAGGAGATGTTGATCTTGGGCAGCGGCTGGGCCCGCGACCAGTTGATCAGCTCGCCGTCGGCATCGTAGATCGCGATGTCGCCGAGATAGGACACGGAGCTGATCTTGCTGCGCAGCATCTGGTTCGTCACCGGTCCGGACATGCGCTCACGGAACATCCCGGGCGAGGTGATCTCCGGCAGGTTCATCTGCCCGATCACATCGGCGGCGACGACGTCGGAATCTTCGAATTGCTGATCAAAGTGCCGCGCGATCAGCTGCACGGTGTTTTCCAGCTCGCGCTCGCGGTTGGCGAGGGTTCGTTCGCGAAATTCGCCGACCGCCATGGCGGTCACGGCGAAGATCCCCGCGACCAGCAACACGCCGCACAGGGTCAGCCACAGCACCGGTCCGCGCCGAATGACGGCCTCCCAGCCGTTCCTCGCGGCTAGGAATATTCCGGCTGCAATGCCTTCAATGACCTGGCGCATTCCCCCCTCCCTGGAGGGACAGGAATACACCGCACAAATGGCGCAAACCTTAGCAAAACCAGTTACCTAAGCATTAATCTCGTTGCGCGATCACGGTCTTATCCAGCGCGCCGCTGCATTGCATCATCAACAGCGGTTTAAAATGAATAGCGCCGCTCTTGTCGGCGCCGCAACGGTGAAGGCCCGGGAGGTTACCGCCGATACCCGCTCGCCCGCGAATAGCCCTGGCGGTTGTGCTGGTGCGGCCGGCTTGCGCCGCTCGCGCGCGCCTCGCTCGAGACGGGCGTTGCGAGCTTCAACTCCTCCAGGAAGATCGGCCGGGCGAAGTAATAGCCCTGGGCGTAGCGGATCTTGGTTGCGGCCTGGAGATAGGCGAGTTCCTCGTAGGATTCGATGCCTTCGGCGATCACGGTCATCCCGAGCGCTTCGCTCAGGGATTCGATCGCGCGCAAGATGCCCTGGCTGCGCGGGCGTTGATGGATGTCGGTGATGAAGGAGCGGTCGATCTTGATCTCGTCGGCGGTGATGTCGGCGAGCGCCGAGAGCGACGAATAGCCGGTGCCGAAATCGTCGATCGAGATGCCGACGCCGAGCTTGCGGAACATCGGCAGGATCTCGGCCTGGAAATGATTCTTGGCGACGAAGGCATCTTCCGTCACCTCGATCATGAAGCGTTGCGGAAAGCCGGTGTCGTCCAGCGCCTGCGCAAAGCTGCGCATGAATTCGGGGTTGCCGGCCTGCTTGGCCGCGACGTTGATGCTGATGGTCGCTTCCGCGCCGAAGCTCTCGTTGATCAGGTCGACCGATTTGACGATCTCGGCGAGCACGAGATGGGTCAGCTCGTCGATCAGCCCGAGCTCGCCCGCAAGATTGATGAACGAGCCGGGCGCCTGGATCACGCCCTCGTCGTCGCGCAGCCGCACTAGGGCCTCGATGCCCTTCACGGCCTGGGTGCGGATGTCGACCTTGGTCTGGAAGGCGCAGCAGAAGCGCTTCTCGAGGATCGCGAGCCGCAGCGACTGCTCGATCTTCGTTCGCGCCAGCGCCTCGCGCTCCATGCCGGAATCGAAGAAGGCCGCCGTTCCCTTGCCGTTGTTCTTGATGCGGTACATCGCGATGTCCGCATTCTGGCGCAGCGTCTCGAAGCTGCGTCCGTGATCGGGATACAGGCTGACGCCGACGGAGGTGGAGGCGAAGACTTCCGAATTGTCGATGAAGAACGGCGCCGTCAGCCGCTCCAGCGTCGACTGCATGAATTCGGCGACTTCCTCCTGGCTCTGGATCGGGGAGAGCAGCAGCAGGAATTCGTCGCCGGAGATGCGCGACAGCATATCCGAATCGCGCAAGTCGCGCCCGAGCCGCTTCGACAGCTCGACCAGCAGCGCGTCGCCGACGGCATGGCCGTAATAGTCGTTGATGTGCTTGAAATTGTCGACGTCGAGGAAGGCGAGCGCAAAGCGTTCGCCGCCGCGACTCTGCGCGAGCAGGCTGGCGGCGCGATGTTCGATCACGCGCCGCGAGGGCAGGCCGGTCAGCTCGTCGAAATAGGCCGAGCGGAACAGCTGGTCCTCGAAATTCTTCTGCTCGGTGATGTCGGAGGAGGCCGAGATCAAGAGCTCGCGTCCGTCGAGGCGGACCGGACGATGGGTGGTCAGCAGCACCTGGCGTGCGGTCCCGTCGTGGAGCGCTTCCTCGGAGACGACCGGCCGGCCGGAGTTCAGGGCCTGGCGGCAGGCCTCCCGGCGCGGCGCGAGGTCGGGTGAGGGACGGCTGCCGTCCATGCCGAGCTGGGCGGCGGCGACATCGTTGACCAGGAGAAGTTCGCCTTGCGCGTCCTGCACGGTCAGGCCGGCAGGCAGCATTCTAACGATTTCCTTGAGAAATCCGAGTTCGGCTTCGCTCGCGCCGGAAGATCTGTTGTCGTTCATAGAAGTCATGAATCTTGTTGTTTCAGCGCGCCTTTGCAATGAGCGCGATCTTGCGCGGTTCCCTCTTAGGTTTGGTTAAGGGGTCCGGAGAAATACGGGGGTGTTTTGCGGCGATGCGACGCGCGCAGTCCATCGTCATTAACAGAGCGTCAACGGCGCGTGCGAAACCGCGAGCAGACCGCGCGATCGGTTTTCGCCCGCGCTGTGTCTAGCCGCCCTGGGGGATACGGCATTGCATGATGCAATGAAGCCCTGTCCTGAGATACGACACCTCGGCCTTGCCGTCGAAGGCTGACAGCGCCGACTTCAGCAGCTTGGTGCCGAAACCCGGCTCGGAGACCTTGTCGACGCTCGGGCCCTCGGTTTCATCCCAGGTGACGGTCAGGCGGTCGTCGCTGACGGTCCATGACACCTGCAACAATCCGCGCGGCGCGGAGAACGCGCCGTACTTGCCGGCGTTGGTGGCGAGCTCGTGAAACATCAGTGACAGCGTGACCGCAAGCTTCGGCGGCAGGAACAGCCGGTCGCCGTTGAGGGTGAAACGGACATGCCCGTACGGTCCGAGCTCGGAGATTAGGAGATCGCGGATGTCGCAGCCGGCCTTGTCGATCCGCGAGATCAGATCGTCGGTGGCAGCCAGCGACCGCAGCCGCGGATCGATCCGGGCCCAGACTTGCGGCTGGTCGTGCAGCACCTGATGCAGCACGGCATGGACCGTCGACAGCTTGTTCTTCAGCCGGTGCTGCAGCTCGTCGACCAGTAGCTTGCGATAGTCTTCTTCCTCGATAAGGCGTCTGGAGATCCGGCGTTGCTCGACGAGGAGCGAGCGATAATGCTCGACGCCCCAGATGGTGAGCGCGCAGACCGCCCAATAGAGCGCCAGCAGGGCAAAGCGCGCGCGATCGGCGAAGGCATCGCCGAAATTCACGACGACGCCGAGCATGCCGCCGGCCAGCGCCGTGATGACGCCGATGCGAAAGCCGCCGAACGCGGCCGCAAAGAACACGGCCGGGAAATATGGCGTGAAGTAGACGTCGGGCCGCACATGGGCGAGGGCCCAGCGCGCCAGCGTCGCAACCAGCAGGCAGGCGACCGCAAACGCAAGGCTCAGACCGAGCGATGGCGGGGCCACGCCCTGCCAGCCTTTGCGGAATTCGTCGATCAGCTTCCCCATGCACAGCCCGGTTGCGATATGCGTTCGAAAATCGAGCGGTCGCCATGAATGTTACGCATGTGGCCGGCGCAAGCAAAGCTTGCCATGTCGGAAGCCGGCAGGAATAGTGGCTGCTGCGGCGCCGACTGTCGCGGCGCCGTCATCGATCGGTGTCCGCCATTTGGCGTCAAATGGTTCGAAAACAGGAACATTCCATGGGCAGGCTGGATGGCAAGGTCGCGGTGATCACGGGCGCGACGAGCGGGATCGGATTGCGCACCGCAGAAGTCTTCGTTGCCGAAGGTGCCAAAATTGTGATCGCGGGGCGGCGTATACCGGAGGGCGAGGCGCTGGCGAAGCAACTCGGGGCGACTTGCGTCTTCCGCCAGACCGATGTGACGGTCGAAGCGCAGATGCAGGCGCTGATCGCGCTCGCGGTGGAGAAGTTCGGCCGGATCGACTGCCTGTTCAACAATGCCGGCGGTCCGGCGCAGACCGGCGGCGTCGAAGCCCTCGAGGTCGAGCGCTTCGACGCGGCGATGGCGACGCTGGTGCGCAGCGTCATGCTTGGCATGAAGCACGCTGCGCCCATCATGAAGAGGCAGGGGTCCGGCAGCATCATCAACAATGGCAGCATCGCCGGCCGCCTCGCCGGCTTCTCGTCCTCGATGGTCTATGGTGCGGCCAAGGCGGCGGTGATCCATCTCACTAAATGCGTGGCAATGGAGCTCGGCGAGTCCAATGTCCGCGTCAACTCGATCTCGCCCGGTGCGATCGCGACCGGCATCTTTGGCAAGGCGCTCGGCCTGTCGACGGAGGCTGCCGAGAAGACGCCGGCGGTGATGCGCGATGTCTACAAGACCGCGCAGCCGATCCCGCGTGCGGGCCTGCCGGACGATATCGCCCATGCCGCGGTGTTCCTGGCCAGTGACGAGTCCAGCTTCATCAACGGCCACGACCTCGTCATCGACGGCGCAATGACCGGCGGCCGCAACTGGAGCCAGCAGCAGCAGGGCTACGTGGCCTTGCGCAAGGCGTTCGATCAGGGGGCGGGGTAGGTCTCGTACCCCGGACGCAGCGCCGCAGGATGGGCAAAGGCGCGCTCTTCGCGCGCCGTCATTGCGAGGAGCCCTTGCGACGAAGCAATCCAGAATCCCTCAGCGGAAAGATTCTGGATTGCTTCGCTTCGCTCGCAATGGCGGCTGTGGCTAAACCGCCTTCATCCGCACCCGCAAGCCATCCCGGGGCTTCGGGATCGGCCACATCTGCCAGTCCGGCTTGTAACCGGGCTCCAGTGACACCTCGATGTTCTGCAAGAAGTGCCGCGCGAAGCACTTGGCCTGCATGTAGGCGAAGTGCAGGCCGAGGCACATATGCGCGCCGCCGCCGAACGGCACGAAGGCGAAGCGGTGGCGGTTGCGCTGGGCTTCTTCGCCGAAGCGCAGTGGATCGAAGCGATCCGGCTCCGGCCAGATGTCCTTCATGTGGTGCGTGTAGAGCGGATTGACGCCGATTGCGGTGCCGGCGGGAATGGTGAAGCCCTTGAAGGTGAAATCGCGCATGGCGCGGCGCGGCATCGAGGGCACCGGCGGCTTGATCCGCAGCGCTTCCTTGAACGCCATCTCCGACAGCGGCATTTTTTCGAGGTCGTCGAAGCTGCTCGGCGCATCGGGCGCGAGCCCCAGCGCCAGGACTTCCGCGCGCAGTCGGTCCTGCCAGTCGGGATTTGCGGCGAGCTCGCCGATGAAAGACGTCAGCGACGAGGTCAGCGTGTCGTGCGCGGCCATCATCAAGAAGCTCATGTGGTCGATGATGTCCTGCTCCGAGAGCAGCGCGCCGTCTTCATGGGTGGCGCGGCAGAGCTGCGAGAACAGATCATCGCCGCCCTGATTGCCGCGTCGCAGCGGAATCTGCTCGCGGAAATAGGCGACGATGCGCTTGCGTCCCCTCACGCCGGCCGCCATCTGGGTGCCGGGCAGAGGGCGGCGGATCGGGGCGACTGCGGCGGCGACCATGTCGACGAAGGCGCGGTTGATCTCGTCGACCTCCGGCCCGATGTCGGCGCCGAGGAACGAGGCCGCGGCGAGATCGAGCGTGAGCTGCTTCATGGCCGGATAAAGCTGCATCTCGCCCGGCTGGCCCTTCCACTGCGCGACCCGCGCCGCAATGCCGCGGTCGAGATCGCCGAGATAGGACTTCATCGGTCCGGACTTGAACGCGACCGAGAGCGCCTTGCGATGCAGCCGGTGCTCGTCGAAATCGAGCAGCATCAATCCGCGCGGAAACAACAGGCCCAGCACCTTGTTCCAGCCATGCGTCGACGAGAACAGCTTTTGCTGGTCGAACATCACGAGCTCGTTGGCTTCCGGCCCGAGCAGCACGACATTGGTCTCGCCGAAAAAATGCGTGCGGTAGACCAGGCCATATCTGGCGGCGTTCGCCTCGATATGGCCCTTGGGATCGGCCAGCACCTGGAAAGTCTTGCCGATGATCGGCCAGCCTTCGTCGCCGGGGATGTGCGTCAGCTCGTTGCGCTTGGGCGCGGTGAAGCCGAGCGCGGGCGAAGCGACATTCTGCATCGACATGACGATTGCTCCGGTTGGCTGACCGAACGGACATCGCGCGACCGCGGCATTATGGCGGCCCGCGCCGCGTTGACCGCATCAACCTAGCACAGGCCGGCATCTCCTGCTCGTGATCGTTGCGTGTCAGTTCGACGAGGCTTACCGCTTGGCGGCTTCCTTCTGCAGATCCGGGGCGTTGACGGCGGGAATGGCGACGCGGCCGGGGCCGGTCACCTTCAGTGCCTCGGCGGCCTTCTCGTTCTCCATGATCTTGGCCATCACCGCCTGGCCCGCGCGCTCGAAGATCGCGCGGTTCTCGATCACGAATTTTTGCGACCGGCGCAGGCCGTCGATATAGCCGTTGATCTCCGGAACCACATAGCGCGCCACCATGTCCCAGCTCCGGCGGGTGGCTTCCGGATTGGCCCAGTCGTGCACGAAGCCGATGATTGCGCCGACGCCGCCCGAGACCTGCATCACGTTCTTGATGGTTTTGACGAGATCGTCGGGCGTGCCGATGGTGGAGGCTGCGCCCTCGACGAAAGCGGTCTTGTCCACGGCCTCGTCGGGCGAGGCGAAGGCGGTGAGGCCCGGTCGCTGCAGTGTGCCGACATTATATTCGTTGTGCCAGCGCATCAGCCCGGCCCCGGCCTCCTTGCGCGCCTGCTCGCGGGTCTCGGCGATGTGAAAGGTCAGGAGCACGCGCCAGTCGGCGCGGTTGACGCTGGTGCCGTGCTTTTTTGCCGCGTCCTCGGCAAACTGCCATTGCTGCTGCAGCGACATCAGCCCCTGCGTCGTCATCGAGCCCAGCGAGATGATGCCGATGCCGTATTTGCCGGCGAGCGTCATGCCCGAGGGCGATATCTGCGAGGCCACGACGAACGGCATCTCTTCCTGTAGCGGCAGGATTTGCAGAGCGGCGTCGTTCATGGTGAACCAGTCGCTCTTGGCGGTGACGCGCTCGCCGTTGAAGAGCCGACGGATCACGCCGATCGCCTCGTCCTGGCGATCGCGCTGTGTCATCGGGTCGATGCCGAGCGTATGCGCGTCGGAGGCGAGCGCGCCGGGACCGGAGCCGAAGATGGCGCGGCCGCCGGTCATGTGGTCGAGCTGCACCATGCGCTGCGCGACGTTGTAGGGATGGTGGTAGGGCAGCGACACCACGCCGGTGCCGAGCTTGATCCGCTTGGTGCGCTCGCCGGCCGCGGCCAGAAACATCTCGGGCGAGGCGATCATCTCCCAGCCCGAGGAATGATGCTCGCCGCACCAGAACTCGTCATAGCCGAGGCTATCCAGCTGCTCGACCAGGTCGAGATCGCGCCGGAACTGCAGCATCGGATGCTCCCCGATCGGGTGATGCGGGGCAAGAAAGGCTCCGAACTTCAGGCGCGCCATGGCGTTCTCTCCGGCTGGATTTTTTGTTTGTTGAGACGGTGAGGCTAGTTGCTGAAGACAGCGAAGGCAATCGCACGATGTCCCGCATGGCGGAATGCAGGCATGCAATGATGAGGCGAGGTGCTTCGTCTCCCTCTCCCCGTTCTTACCGGGAGAGGGTTGGGGTGAGGGGCTCTCTCCGCAGATGAGATCGTCGTGAGACCTGTACCCCCTCACCCGGAATTCAAACTGCGTTTGAATTTCGACCTCTCCCCGCAGTCGGGGAGAGGTGAAGGAAGATCACCTTGTCATCCTGTTCCACGCATCGAGCCCGGCAATCTTGTACGCCTCGGCCAGTGTCGGATAGTTGAACGTGTTCTGGATGAAATAGTCGATCGTGCCTTTGAGGTTGAGCACGGCCTGGCCGATATGGATCAGCTCGGTGGCGCCTTCGCCGAGAATGTGCACGCCGAGCAGGCGGCGCGTCTTGGTCGAGAAGATCATCTTCATCATGCCGCTGTTCAGCCCCATGATATGGCCGCGCGAGGTCTCGCGGAAGCGCGCGATGCCGACCTCGTAGGGAATGCCGCGCGTGCGCACCTCTTCCTCGGTGAGGCCTGCGGTCGAGATCTCCGGCACCGAATAGATGCCGTAGGGGAAGAACTCCGGCGGTGCCATCGGCTCCATGCCGAGCGCGTGGCAGGCGGCGACGCGGCCCTGCTCCATCGAGGTCGAGGCCAGGCTCGGAAAGCCGATCACGTCGCCGGCGGCGTAGATGTGCGGCACGCTGGTCTGCAAGGTCACGGGATCGACCGAGATGCGGCCGCGATGGTCGACCACGATGCCGGCGGCTTCCAGGTTGAGCCGGTCGGTGGCACCGACGCGCCCCGCCGCGAACAGCAGCATGTCGGTGGTGACATGCCGCCCGTCGGACAAATGCGTGACGATGCTCCCCTGCGCATTCTTCTCGATCGAGTTGACCTTCGAGCCGAGCCGCAGCGCGACGTTGCGGTCGCGCAATTCGTGCATGAACTCGTCGATCAATTCCTTGTCGATGAAATCGAGGAAGGTCGGCCGCGGCTCGATCAGGGTCACGGGCACGTCGAGCGCGCTGAAGATGGTGGCGTATTCGACACCGATCACGCCGGCGCCTATCACGGCGAGGCTGCGCGGCAGCTTCGGCAGCTCGATGATCTCGTCGCTGTCGAGCACCGTCGTGCCGTCGAAAGGTACATAGTCCGGCCGGAACGGACGCGTGCCGCAGGCGAGCAGGATGAAGGCGGCCGACACCGTCTTGGTCTCGCCGATGGCGCTGGTGATCTCTACCTCGTGCGGCGAGACCAGCCGCGCCTCGCCATTGGCGGTGCGGACGAGATTGCGGCTGAACTGATGCTCGAGGACCTCGACCTCGTGGTCGAGCGTCTTCTGGAGCCGGGTCATCAGATCGCTCGCCGCGATGTCCTGCTTCACGCGGTAGGAGCGGCCGTAGAAGCCGCGCTCGCGCCAGCCGGACAGGTTCAGCACGGTTTCGCGCAGTGTCTTCGAGGGGATGGTGCCGGTGTGAACGGAGACACCGCCGACGCGCCGGCCCTTCTCCACCACCAGCACGGCCTTGCCGAGCTTGGCACATTGCACCGCGGCCCGGCGCCCTGACGGGCCCGAGCCGATCACCACCATGTCGTAGTCGTACATCGGAAGACTTCCGAACCCCGCGAGACCAGCGGAAACCGACATGCAGCAATCGGGCCAAGGGAGCAAGGGCGCGGCAAGAGGACAGCAAGGCCTACCTCGGAGGTAATCGCGCGGACGACGTCGATCTGGGAGCATCGCGCGCAAATAAATCCCGAGAGGTTTGCGCGCCGATGCATCAAATCGTCACAAAGCAGATCGATTCGTCGCGCCGCTGGTGGGTGCTGGCAATCGTCGTCGCCGCCCAGTTCATGTTCGGTGTCGACGCCTTCGTGGTCAACGTCGCCATCCCCACCATCGCGGTCGAGCTGCAAGCGACGCCGGCGCAGATCGAATCCGTCATCGCGATCTATCTGATCGCCTATGCCACGCTGGTGGTCACCGGCGGCCGCCTCGGCGACATCCACGGCACCAGGAACGTCTTTCTGGGCGGCGTGCTCGGATTCACCCTGACCTCGCTCTGGTGCGGCCTCGCGCGGTCAGGCGCGGAGCTGATCGTCGCGCGGCTGGCGCAGGGCGCGACGGCGGCGCTGATGGTGCCGCAGGTGCTGGCGACGCTGCATCTGTTGTTCACGGATGAGCAGCGCGGCCGCGCCTTCGCCATCTATGGCATCGTGCTCGGGCTCGCAGGCGCCGCCGGCTTCCTGCTCGGCGGCCTCCTGATCACGATCGATCTCGCCGGTACCGGCTGGCGCTCGGTGTTTTTCGTCAACGTGCCCTGCGGCCTCGTCATCGCGTCCGCTGCCTGGCGCATCATGCCGTCGGTGCCGCGTCGCGCCGGCACAAAGCTCGATATCAAGGGCAGCGTCGTGCTGTTCGCAGGCCTGTTGTGCCTGATCGGGCCGTTGCTGTTCGGCCACGATGTCGGCTGGGCGCCGTGGCTGTGGGCGGTGATGGGAAGCGGCGGCGCCATCCTCGCAGCATTCCCAAGGCTCGAGCGCGCGGTGGCGCGCGGCGGCGGCATGCCGCTGATCGATCTCACGCTGCTGGCGGATGCGGCCTTTCTGCGCGGGCTTGGCGCGGCCTTCTTCTTCTTCGCCGCCAACCTCTCGTTCTATCTCGTCATGACTCTGTTCATGCAGCGGGGGCTGAAGATCCCGCCGCTCGCAGCCGGCATGGCGTTCATTCCGCTCGCGCTCGCTTTCGTCGTGGCCTCGCGTCACAGCGGCGCGCGAGCGCGCCATCGCGGTACCAAGGTCCTGATCGAAGGCTGCGCGCTTCAGCTCGCGGGTCTCGCTGGGCTGGCGCTTGTCGCGTTCTCTGTCGATGCGCCGTCTGCGCTCCTGCTCGCGCTCACCATGATCATTTTCGGCTACGGCCAGGGGCTCGTCATGGCGCCGCTCTCCGGCGCGGTGCTTTCGACAGTCAAACCCGTCGCCGCAGGCTCAGCCTCCGGCATGTACGGCACGACGGCGCAGATCGGAAATGCGGCCGGAGTGGCCGCAATCGGCGCCGTCTTCTTCACGATCGAAGCCTTGCAATCGCCGCGCGCAGGCTTTCTCGTCTCGCTCGCGTTGTTTGCGGCATTAATCATGATCTGCGCCGCATTTCTGGCGTGGATGCGCCGCGCATCTGCACGAAGTTGAGGCACTGCTGTTAATGCGTGCGGATTCCTGCAGTTTTCCCGCGGATTTCCCTCGATTTTCACCGGATTGACAGCGCACGGTCTTTTTATTTTGCAACGCAGCAACTATCTGGTTTGGCTGACGTTGTACGTCGCCTGCCAGGAGTTGCCGTGTCGCTCGCCAGAAATGTCGATCTCTTGAAACGTCTGCCAAGGCTGGACGGACTGCGCTTTGCCGATTTCGGCCGGAGCGCGGATGCGCCCAGTCCTTTGGTAGAGGTCACCAATTTTGGCGACAATCCCGGGGCCTTGCGCATGTTCGCGTTCGTGCCGGCGCAGCTGCAGAAGCCGCGCGCGCTCGTCGTCGTGCTGCACGGCTGCGGCCAGACCGCAGCAAGTTACGACCTCGGCGCGGGATGGTCGACGCTGGCGGAGCACTACGGCTTCGCGCTGCTGATGCCCGAGCAGCAGCGGGTCAACAACGGCAACACTTGCTTCAACTGGTTCAGTCCGGAAGACACCGCGCGCGACAGCGGCGAGCCGCGTTCGATTCGCGAGATGATCGCGCATATGGTTCAGGCGCATCGCATCGATCCCGGGCGCATCTTCATCACGGGCCTCTCCGCCGGCGGCGGCATGACGTCGGTGATGCTCGCGACCTATCCTGAGGTCTTTTCGGCCGGGGCCGTCATTGCCGGGCTGCCCTACGGCATCGCCTCGAACCTGCGCGAAGCGCTGGACGGCATGTTCCATTCCCCGGCGCGTCCCGCGCGCGAGCTCGGCGATCTCGTGCGCGGCGCCTCGCAGCATAGCGGGCCCTGGCCGAAGATTTCGGTGTGGCACGGCAGCGCCGACCGCACCGTCAATCCCGGCAATGCCAACGAGATCGTCAAGCAATGGCTCGATCTGCACGATCTGCCTGACATGCCGATGGCGGAAACCGATGTCGACGGCTATCCGCGCCAGACCTGGTGGAACAAGGACGGCGAGACGCTGGTCGAGTCCTACGCCATCACCGACATGGCGCACGGCACGCCGCTCGGCCTCGCCGACAACGACCAGCGCTATGGCATCGAAGGCGCCTTCCTGATCGAGGCCGGCATTTCCTCGTCCTACCACATCGCAAAATTCTTCGGCCTGACCGGCTGGATTCCCGACGCGTCCAAGACGAAGGCGGAGCCAAAGCCGACGCCGGTCCGCTCGCCCGCGCCGCACCTCGCCCGCTCGATCCGCGCGGCGGTCGCCGAAGCACCGGCCGAGCCGAAGCGCGAGCAGGCTCGCGGTCTCGATCTCGGCCAGATCATCACGCGCGCGCTTACCGCCGCGGGATTGATGAAGTAATCTACGCCGTCGCGTCGATCATCTCGATCGGCGTCGCCGTCACCTCGCCGCGGGCGACCTTCCGCGTCATCTCCTGATAGGCCTTGAAGAAGTCGCGCGATTGCAGCGTTTTTTGCGCGGCATCGTCGGCGACGCTGACGAGGTGGAAATAGCTATTATCGTCGCGATTCTTCAGGACGCGATAGCCGATCCGCCCCTTGAGCTCCGGATCGGCGTCGATCGCCTTGATGAAGCGGCCGATCTGCTGGTGCCAGGCCTCCGTCGTACCATCCTTGAACTCGTATCTGATCATGAAGTGCTTCATGTGACGCTCCCTGTTCGCATTGTGCGTCATCATCTGCGCGCTGGATGCGATCCTGCAAGTATGGACAAAATTGATAGTGTGGACTTTTTCGGCGTCGCTCCTATCCTCGGCGGCAAGGCTGGAAAGACAAGGCTGCAAGGGCAAGGCTGGCGGACAAGGCTGGCGCAGGGAGGAGACGACATGGCGAAGGCGAGAGCGGCTCCGGCGCGCAGCTGTCCGGTCGCGGCGTTTCAAAAAATGATCAGCGGCAAGTACAAGCTGCGCATCGTCTGGGACCTCAAGGACGGCCCGCGCCGCTACGGCGAGATCAGAAGCGGCCTGCTGCGTGGCATGGAAGGCAGCGCAGAGATCACCCCGCGCGTGCTCAGCCGCGAATTGAAGGCGCTGACCGAGAGCGGCCTGATCGACCGCAAGGATTTTGGCGAAGTGCCGCCGAAGGTCGAGTATCGCCTCACGCGCAAGGGCAAGAGTTTCGTCCCGGTCGTCGCCGCGATCCGGCAATGGGGCGATCGTAACCTCGGCGAATCCGCGGCGCTCGTGGACGCCGCCGAGTAACGCTTACATCTCGCCGGTGATGAACGGATTGGTCATCCGCTCCTGGCCGATGCTCGAGCCGGCGCCGTGGCCGCAGATGAAGCCGACGTCGTCGCCGAGCGGCAACAGCTTGGTCAGAATCGAGTTGATCAGCGTGGCGTGACTGCCGCCCGGCAGATCGGTGCGGCCGACCGAGCCTGCGAACAGGACGTCGCCGACGTGGGCGAAACGCAAGTCCTTGTTGAAGAACACCACGCTGCCGGGAGAGTGGCCGGGGCAGTGAAAAATGTCGAACGTCAGGCCGCCGATCGCCACGCTGTCGCCTTCCGCCAGCCAGCGGTCCGGCGCGAAATTGCGCACACCGGTCATGCCGAAGCGCGCGCCGCTCTCGACCACGTTGTCGAGCAGGAACTTGTCCGCTTCATGCGGGCCCTCGATCGGCACCTTCAGCGCGTCGCGCAATTCGGCTGCACCGCCGACATGGTCGATATGGCCGTGGGTCAGCCAGATCTTCTCCACGGTGACGCCGGTCTGCTTGATCGCCTCCAGAATCTTCGGCACGTCCCCGCCGGGATCGATCACCACGGCCTTCTTGGAAGGCTCGTCCCAGATGATGGTGCAGTTCTGCTCGAACAGCGTCACGGGGACGATGATCGCGCCGGCCTTGGCTTGCGAGGACTCTTGCGAGGATTTTTGGGTGTCATTTTGCTCGGTCATGGCGCCACAATGCCGATTTTTGGCCTATGGCCAAGCAAAAGATTCGTGGCCCGGACCGGGAACAGCCGCCCCGGCCGTCACACGGCCGTCCCAATTCGCCCGCTGGTTTGAACCCGCGGCGCTGCTCACGCGTTCTCTCGCGCAGGCAAGATGATCAAGTCAGATTTTCGGGTGGGTTTTCCGGCATGGCTCAGGGCGATGACAATTGGTGGCGCGACGGCATTTTCTATCAGGTCTATCCGCGCTCGTTTCAGGACTCGAATGGTGACGGCGTCGGCGATCTCGCCGGCATCCTCCAGCGGCTGCCTTATGTGAAGTCTCTCGGCGTCGATGCGATCTGGCTGTCGCCGATCTTTCCCTCGCCGATGGCCGATTTCGGCTACGACATCTCCGACTATACCGGCATCGAGCCGCTGTTCGGCACGATGGCGGATTTCGATGCGCTGCTCGGCGCCGTGCACGACAGCGGCCTGAAGCTGATCCTCGATCTCGTGCCGAACCACACCTCGGACCAGCATCCCTGGTTCGTCGAGAGCCGCTCCTCGCGCGACAACCCCAAGCGCGACTGGTACGTGTGGCGCGACCCGGCGCCGGGCGGCGGTGCGCCCAACAACTGGGTGTCCGAGTTCGGCGGCAGCGCGTGGCAGTTCGACGAGACGACGGGTCAATATTACTACCACGCCTTCCTCGCCCAGCAGCCGGACCTCAACTGGCGCAATCCGGACGTCCGCGCCGCGATCTACGATGTGATGCGGTTCTGGCTGGAAAAGGGCGTCGACGGCTTTCGCGTCGACGTGATCTGGCACCTGATCAAGGACGCCGAATTCCGCGACAATCCGCCAAACCCGCATTACGTCGAGGGCCGGCCGCCGAACGAAAGGATCCTGACGCAATATTCCACCGACCAGGCGGAGGTGCATGATGTGATCGCGCAGATGCGGCGCGTCACCGACGCGTATCGCGCCCGCGTGCTGATCGGCGAGATCTATCTGCCGCTGCACCGGCTGGTGGCCTATTACGGCAACGACCTCACCGGCGCGCAGATGCCGTTCAATTTCGCGCTGCTCTCGACGTTCTGGAGCGCGCGCTCGATCGAGAAGATCATCGAGGATTACGAGAAGGCGCTGCCGAGAGGCGCCTGGCCGAACTGGGTGCTCGGCAATCACGACCGGCCGCGCGTCGCCAGCCGCGTCGGCCCGGAGCAGGCCCGCGTCGCCGCCATGCTGTTGCTGACGTTGCGCGGCACGCCGACGCTCTATTACGGCGACGAGATCGGCATGCACCAGCTCGCACTCGCGCCTGCGGACGTGCGCGATCCCTTCGAGAAGAACGTCCCCGGCATCGGCGTCGGGCGCGACGGCTGCCGCACGCCGATGCAGTGGGATTCCTCCAACTTCGCCGGCTTCTCGGAGGTCAGGCCGTGGCTGCCGCTGCCCGAGGATCATATCCGCGAGAACGTCGTCAATTTCGAAGCCGATGCGCGCTCGCTCCTCGGCCTGTACAAGCGCCTGATCGCGCTGCGAAAGGTCTCTCCGCCGCTGGTTTCGGGCGACTATCATCCGATCGCGGCGCAAGGCGATCTCCTGGTCTATCGCCGCGAGGCCGCGGGCAGGGCGGTCATCGTGGCGCTCAATCTCGGCCCCGAACCGATCGCGGTGACTACCAGCGCGATCCGTTTCGGCAGCGAGATCCTGCTGTCGACGTTTCTGGACCGCGAAGGCGAGAAGCTCGAAGGCGTACTGGATCTGCGCGGCAATGAGGGTGTGATCGTGGCGCCGCCCTAGCGGTCGTCCCGCAAAATCAGAGATGGCGGTGGCCGCCGCCATCTCCCCGTCATTGCTTCGCTGCGCTCGCAATGACGATCGTGGAAGCGGCGGAGCAAAGTCCAGCATCTCGACATTATCCCGGATGCTTGTTGCCCGCGGCATTCTCGTCGATATCACTCCGCTTCAGCAGATAATCCAGCCCGCCGACGCGGTACCAGCGATAGCCGTAAGGCTCCAGCACGAGGCGATGCTGGCCGCGCTTGTCGGCGTGGCTGTGGTCCTCCGCGAGCAGATTGATGAGGTGCGCGCCGGCATCACCCGGCAGCCCCGCCGAGAACGCGATCTCGCGCGGCTTGTCGCCGAGATTGTGCACGAACAGCACGGAGTTGTTGCGCCAGTCGTAGCGCATGATGAACACGGCGGGATCGCGCGTCGCGATGATCGCGAAATCGCCCCAGCCGATCTCCGGTACCTCCTTGCGCATGCGGACGATGCGCTCGGTCCAGTTCAGCATGGAATTGGGATCGCGACGCTGCTTGGCGACATTGACGTGCTGGTAGCCGTAGGGGCCCTTGTCGATGACGGGGCATGCCGGCTTGTCGCTCTTGGTGAAGCCGCCCTGGGGCTCGGTCGACCATTGCATCGGCGTGCGCGCGCAATTGCGTTCGGGCAGCGACAGATCATCGCCCATCGCGATCTCGTCGCCGTAGCGGATCACGGGCGTTCCCGGCAGCGTGCACATCAGGCTGTAGGCGAGCTCGAGCCGCCTGCGGTCCCCGCCGATCATCGGCGCGAAGCGGCGGCGAATGCCGCGGTCGTAGAGCTGCATGTCCTTGTCCGGGCCGAAGCGCTTGAAGACGAGATCGCGCTGCGCCTTGGTCAACCGCCCCAGATCGAGCTCGTCATGATTGCGCAGGAACAGGCCCCATTGCGCCGCGGCCGGCCGCGGCTTGGTCGCCTTCAGCGCCTTCGCCAGCGGTCGCGTGTCGCCGGACGCCAACGCATAGAACAGATGCTGGTTGACGTGGAAGTTGAACATCATGTGTATGCGGTCGCCATCGCGGCCGAAATATTCCATGTCGGTTTCCGGCAGCACGTTGGCCTCGGCGAGGATGATGGCGTCGCCCTTCCGCCATTGCAGGAATTCGCGGAACGCGCGCAGCATGTCGTATTGCTCGACCGGCTTCTTCACCTTGGCGCCCTTGGTCGCGATCACGAACGGCACGGCGTCCATGCGGAAGCCGGAGACGCCGAGCTGGATCCAGAAGCCCATGATCTTGAGGATCTCGGCCTGCACGTGCGGGTTCGAGGTGTTGAGGTCGGGCTGGAAGTCGTAGAAGCGGTGAAAATAATACGCACCCGCTTCCTTGTCGCGCGTCCAGGTCGATTTCTGCACGCCGGGAAACACCATGCCCTTGTTGGCATTGGCCGGCTTCTTGTCCGACCATACATACCAGTCGCGATAGGGCGAGTTCCTGTCGCGCCGCGCCTCCTTGAACCAGTGATGCTGGTCGGAGGTGTGGTTGACGACGAGATCGATGATGATTCGGATGCCGCGCTGCTTGCAGCCGTGGGCGAACTCGACGAAATCGCCGAGCGTGCCGTAGCGGGGATCGACGCTGTAATAGTCGGCGATGTCGTAGCCGTCGTCGCGGCCCGGCGAATTCTGGAACGGCATCAGCCAGATCGTGGTGATGCCGAGCCCGTGCAGATAGTCGAGCCGGCGCAGCAACCCCTTGAAGTCACCGACGCCGTCGCCGTCGGCATCCATGTAGGTGCCGACGGACAGGCAATAGATCACGCCGTTCTTGTACCAGAGATCGTCGATCATGCGCCGCAGCCTCGATGGTCCCCGCCGAGGTGCGGCGGCTGCGTGATAAGTGCGAGGAAGGAGGGGAGGTTCCCGCCCCGGCGAGGGCCGGGACGACACGGTGGATGGAATCGGCTAAACTTGCCCCATGGACAACCCCGCCCGTAACATCGCCCTGGTGCCGCCGCCGGATCGCCGTCAGTCCGAGACGGCGCTGGCGATCGCGCGCGGCACGGCACGGTTGCTGCGCTCGCTCGGCTTCTCCTGCATCAGCGAATTGCCGCTGCCGTCGGGCCGGCGTGCCGATCTCGTGGCGCTCAACGAGCGCGGCGAGATCTGGATCGTCGAGATCAAGTCGTCGGTCGAGGATCTGCGCGCGGACCAGAAATGGCACGAGTACCGCGCCCATTGCGATCGGCTGTTCTTTGCCTTCACGCAGGACCTGCCGTGCGAGATCTTTCCTGAAGGCACCGGCCTGATCATCGCCGACCCCTATGGCGCGCACATGCAGTGCGAGGCGCCCGAGCACAAGATCGCTGCGGCCACGCGCAAGCAGATGACGGTGCGTTTCGCGATGGCGGCAGCGTTGCGGATCAACCGCCTGGTCGATCCGCAAGGGCATGCGGATTTTTGGGAATGAAGTCGTAGTGTGGGCAAAGCGAAAGCGCGCCCACCATTCAAGCCGCTCGAGATGGAAGCAGAGGTGGTGGGCACGGCGCTACGCGCCTTTGCCCACCCTGCGAGACCGTTACCGCGGTGCGCGCTTCGCCAGAATTCGCTGCAGCGTCCGGCGGTGCATGTTGAGCCGGCGTGCCGTTTCCGAGACGTTGCGGTTGCACATCTCGTAGATGCGCTGAATGTGCTCCCAGCGGACGCGGTCGGCGGACATCGGATTGGTCGGCAGCTCGGATTTCTCCGCGCTCGTCGACAGCAGCGCGGCGACGACGTCGTCGGCGTCCGCGGGCTTGGAGAGATAATCGATCGCGCCCATCTTCACCGCCGTGACGGCGGTGGCGATGTTGCCGTAACCGGTCAGCACGATCGCGCGGGCGTCGGGACGCTTCTTCTTCAGCGCCGAGACCACGTCGAGGCCGTTGCCGTCGCCGAGCCGCAGATCCACCACGGCGAATGCGGGCGCGGCCTTGCCGATTTGCGCAAGACCATCGGAAACCGTGTCGCACGACGTCACCGCAAAGCCGCGCGTCTCCATGGCACGCGACAGCCGCTCAAGGAACGGCTTGTCGTCCTCCACGATGAGAAGCGAGCGGTCGGTCTGTTCGTTCAGTTCGGCGATGGCGTTCAAGGTGTTGTCCTTTGTCCTGCACATCTACATATGGCGTCGCAATCGGGCGGTGCCAAGGCCGCCAATAGTCGATCGGCCCGCCCGTGCGACGCAAGGTCGCGGCCTATCCTATTGTTTCCTCGAAGGTCTCGATAGCCTCAAAACGCTCTCGCGGCCAACTGATCTGGACCACGGCGCCGTGTTCCGGAAAGGTCCGGTTGGTAAACGAGACCTTGGCGCCGGTGCGTTCGAGCAAGGTGCGTGCGATGAACACGCCAAGCCCGAGGCCGCGCCGCTCGCCGCCGCCGTCGTCCAGGTTGCGCCGCCGCGACAGATAGGGCTCGCCGATCCGGTTAAGGATATCCGGCGGAATGCCGGGGCCGTCGTCGGAGATCACGAGCTCGATCGTGTCCTTGTTCCACCATGCATTCACCTCGACGGTGGTGCGGGCGAAATCGACCGCGTTCTCGACGATGTTGCCGACGCCGTAGAGGATCGCCGGATTGCGCGAGCCGACCGGCTCGGCCACGATCGCGACCGCGATCCGCACCTTGATGTCGACGCCGAAATCGCGATGCGGCGCCACCACTTCCTCGATCAGCTCCGACAGCTTCATGCGGTCGAACGGCGCGCCGGTGGAGGAAAGCTGGGTGATCTTGCTCAAGATGTCGCGGCAGCGCTGCGTCTGCTCGCGCAAGGTTTTCAGGTCGGCGGCAAAGACCGGGTCCTTCACCGTGTTTTGCAGCTCGCGCGAGATCAGGAAGATGGTCGCGAGCGGCGTGCCGAGCTCGTGCGCGGCCGCCGCGGCCAGGCCGTCGAGCTGGGTCAGATGCTGCTCGCGCGTCAGCACCAGCTCGGTCGCCGCCAGCGCGTCCGCAAGCTTGCGCGCCTCCTCGGTCACCTGGAACGAATAAAGGCTGGTGACGCCGATCGCGAGCACGATCGAGAGCCAGACGCCGACGAGATAGATCGGCGGCAGCACCAGCGGATCGTCGGAATCCCAGGGCAGCGGCAGATGGAAGAAGAACAGGGCGGAAGCGCAGGCCACGGCGAGCACGCCGAGGCCGAAGGTGAAGCGGGCCGGCAGCGCGGTGGCCGAGATCAGCACGGGTGCGAGAAACAGGAACGAGAACGGGTTCTGCAGCCCGCCGGTGAAGAACAGCAGGCCGGCCAGCTCCACGATGTTCAGCGCGAGCAGTCCGGCCGCCTGCATCGGCTCCAGCCGCTGCATCGGATTGGAAACGGTTTGCAGTGCCAGATTGAGCGCGGCCGACAGGGCGATGATGCTGACGCAGGGGACGATCTCGACGTTGAACTCCAGCCCCTGCGCCACGATGAAGATCGCGGCGAGCTGCCCGAGCACCGCCAGCCAGCGCAACCGCAGGATCGTGTCCAGGCGGATATGCCTCTGCGAAGGGCGAAAGTCGGAGGCGGCAATTTCGGTCATGTCGGCCAATGTGGCGGTGCCTTCTCGGTCACAAACGCGGGGCTCGCGGAACCACCCGGATTACAAGCCTTGCGCTATCAGCTGCAATAGCAGAAGAACGCCCAGCATGACCGGGAACGACAAAGCTTCAAGTCCGCCGACTGTCGCGGAGCGCAGCTCCTCTGCGGCCATTGCGGTCGATCACCTCGTCAAGGTCTACAAGCAGACGCGCGCCGTCGACGATATCTCGTTTTCGCTTCCGCGCGGCAGCATCACCGGGCTTTTGGGCGGCAACGGCGCCGGCAAGACCACGACCATCGCGATGATCATGGGCCTGGTGCTGCCGACCTCCGGCCGCGTGCAGGTGCTGGGGCATCGCATGCCCGAGGAGAGCGCGGCCGTGCTGGGGCGGATGAATTTCGAGAGCCCCTATGTCGACATGCCGATGCGGCTCACGGTGCGGCAGAACCTCACCGTGTTCGGCAAGCTCTATGCGGTGAAGAACCTGTCCGACCGCATCGCGACGCTCGCCGCCGATCTCGACCTCACCGATTTCATCGACCGCGCCAACGGCAAGCTCTCCGCAGGGCAAAAGACCCGCGTCGCGCTCGCCAAGGCGCTGATCAACCAGCCCGAGCTGCTGTTGCTGGACGAGCCGACCGCCTCGCTCGATCCCGACACGGCCGATTGGGTCCGCAGCCATCTGGAGCGCTACCGCAAGGCGAACAACGCCACCATCCTGCTGGCCTCGCACAACATGCTCGAGGTCGAGCGGCTCTGCGACCGCGTCATCATCATGAAGCGCGGCCGCATCGAGGACGATGACACGCCCGAAGCCATCATGGCCCGCTACAATCGCACCACGCTGGAGGAGGTGTTCCTCGACGTCGCGCGCGGCCGGGTGAACGGGGTTCAGGAGACGGCGCGATGAACCAGGCCTCCCTCCATCGCGGCATCTCCTTGCAGCGCATCGGTGCGATGATCCTGCGCTATTGGTACCTCCTGCTGTCATCGTGGCCGCGGCTGCTGGAACTGCTGTACTGGCCGGCGCTGCAGGTGATCACCTGGGGCTTCCTCCAGCTCTACATCGCCCAGAACGCCAATTTCTTCGCGCGCGCCGGCGGCACCCTGATCGGCGCCGTCATCCTCTGGGACATCCTGTTCCGCGGCCAGCTCGGCTTCTCGATCTCGTTCCTGGAGGAGATGTGGGCGCGCAACCTCGGCAATCTCATGATGAGCCCGCTCAAGCCCATCGAGTTTCTGCTGTCGCTGATGATCATGAGCCTGATCCGGCTCGCGATCGGCGTCATCCCGATGACGCTGCTCGCGCTGTTCCTGTTTCATTTCAACGTTTATGCGCTCGGCCTGCCGCTGATCGCGTTCTTCTGCAATCTGATCTTCACGAGCTGGTCGGTCGGCATCTTCGTATCCGGCCTGGTGCTGCGAAACGGCCTCGGCGCCGAGAGCATCGTCTGGACTTTGATGTTCGGGATCATGCCGCTCGCTTGCGTCTACTATCCCGTCAGCGTGCTGCCGGTCTGGCTGCAATATGTCGCCTGGACGCTGCCGCCGACCTACGTGTTCGAAGGCATGCGCGCGTTGCTGATCGAAAACGCCTTCAGGACCGATCTGATGTTGAGTGCGTTGGCCATCAACGCGGTGCTGCTGGTTGCATCTTTTGGGGCATTCCTTGCCCTTTTGCGCAGCGCCAGGAAGCAAGGGTCGCTGCTGTCAGGCGGCGAATAACGTCACTTTCTCGTGGATTCAGGCTGGTTTAACTGTCATCACCACGTAAATGTACGGAACCATGCATTGACGCAATATTACGCATTCGGCAGTATGCTGCGATGCGAAGAAGGATATAGCGATGCCTATTGGTGAGTTTGGCGGCGCCCCGCCCCTGGCTGCAGAGGGCAGTCCGATCCTGACGACGCCGATGTACTGGATGTACGAGATGGCGCACGCCTCTCTCAATCCGGCCCGTGCAGTCACCGACGCGACCAAGCTGCTGTTTCAGAATCCGCTGAATCCGTGGGCGCGCACCGAGGTCGGCAAATCGGTTGCCGCGGCCTGCGAATTGTTCGAACGCACCACGCGCCGCTACGGCAAGCCGGAATGGGGTCTCAACGACACCGAGGTCAACGGCATCCGCGTTCCCGTCGAGGTCCGCTCGGTCTGGGAAAAGCCGTTCTGCCGGCTGCTCTATTTCGATCGCAAGTTCACCCGTCCCTTGCGCAGCCCGCAGCCGCGCGTGCTGATCGTCGCGCCGATGTCCGGCCATTATGCGACGCTCTTGCGCGGCACGGTCGAGGCTTTCCTGCCGGCGCATGAGGTCTACATCACCGATTGGGCCGATGCCCGCATGGTGCCGCTCAGCGACGGCCGCTTCGATCTCGACGACTACATCGACTACGTCATCGAGATGCTGCACGTCCTCGGCGGCAACACGCATGTGCTGGCGGTGTGCCAGCCCTCAGTGCCCGTCGTCGCTGCCGTCTCGATCATGGAAGCGCAGCGCGATCCGTTCGTGCCGACGTCGATGACGTTGATGGGCGGGCCGATCGACACCCGCCGCAATCCGACCGGGGTGAACGACCTCGCCCAGGAGCGCGGCATCGACTGGTTCCGCAATCACGTCATCACCAAGGTGCCGTTCCCGCATCCTGGCATGATGCGCGACGTCTATCCGGGATTCCTGCAGCTGAACGGCTTCATCAGCATGAATCTCGACCGCCATATGGACGCCCACAAGCAGCTCTTCGCCCATCTGGTGAAAGGCGACGGCGACCTCGCCGACAAGCATCGCGACTTTTACGACGAGTATCTCGCGGTGATGGACCTCTCCGCCGAGTATTACCTGCAGACGGTCGACACCGTGTTCGTGAAGCACTCGCTGCCGAAGGGCGAGATGACCCATCGTGGAACACGCGTCGATCCCTCGAAGGTCACGCGCGTGGCTCTGATGACGGTCGAAGGCGAGAACGACGACATCTCCGGGCTCGGTCAGACCGAAGCGACGCACACATTGTGCAGCTCGATCCCCGATCACCGCCGCGTTCATTACGTGCAGAAGGGCGTCGGACATTACGGCGTGTTCAACGGCTCGCGTTTCAAGTCGGAAATCGTGCCGCGCATCCATGACTTCATGGTCTCGGCTGCGAATCCGAGCTCGTTGCAGGCTCTCGCCGCCGAATAGAGCGTTTTCGAGCGAAGTGGCGTCCGGTTCGCGTAAAGAAAACGCGTCAAGATAGGAATCCAGAGCCGTTCCGATTCCATCGGAGCGGCTCTGGCCGCGTTTTTCGGCTTTCCCGCTGAAAATCGTCGCCCTGTCGGGGGTTCCGACAGGCCAGGTTCCCGCCAGATTCGCGGTATTTAGGTAGCTTTATAGGAGTGAGTCCTCCCTCACCTCTTGGGGGTGCCGCATGCGTCCGGAGGGGGCGAAAAAAGCTGGTTCCAACCCCAGTCTGTAGGGTCTCCCGGACGCCAGACCCCTGTATATTGGGCAAATGATTTGTTTTTGCGCCGAGCGCTTTCCCTGGCGGCGGTTATGGCAGAATCCGGGCGCACTCCTGCCCCCCGGACTGACAGACATGGCCACTCGCGCGCTCCTCTATCGGCGGCCCCACGAACCCAAGACCCTCCTCATCCCCCATGGATCGCAATATTTCGCGATCAGGCTGCGGCGGCATCGCCGCGCGCGCCGTTATACGCTCAGAATTCATCCGAGCGATCGCGAAGCCATCCTCACCATGCCGCCGCGCGGCACGCTGGCCGAAGCCAAGGATTTCGCGCAGCGTCACGGCGCGTGGATCGCGGCGCGTCTCGGCCGTTTGCCGAAGGCCGCGCCGTTTCAGCCTGGCACGGTGATACCGCTTCGCGGTGTTTCCCACCGCATCGTGCATCGCGCCGGCACCCGCGGCACGGTGTGGACCGAGGTGCGCGATAGCGGGGAACGCATTCTCTGCGTTGCCGGCGGCGTCGAACATGTCGATCGCCGCGTCAGCGACTTCCTCAAGCGCGAGGCGCGCCGCGATCTCCAGCGCTCGGCGGAAGCCTATGCCGCGGAACTCGGCGTCAAGGTGAAGCGGCTTTCGATCCGCGATCAGTCCAGCCGCTGGGGCTCCTGCACCTCGGCCGGCTCGTTGTCGTTCTCCTGGCGCCTGATCCTCGCGCCGCCGTTCGTGCTCGACTATCTCGCCGCCCACGAGGTCGCCCATCTCGTCGAGATGAACCACTCGGCGCGGTTCTGGCGCGTGTGCGGCAAGGTGTGTCCGTCGATGGAGCGCGCCAAGAAGTGGCTCGACACCCACGGCAACGACCTGCACCGCTACGGGGCCGAGGATTAGGCTTCCGCTGCCAGCCTCACGGGCGAAGACAACGGAAAATGCGGCGATGCCAGCGCTTTGCGTCACGGCGCCTGATTGATCCGCCGCATCAAACCCTTCGATGGATTCAGCGCGCATCACGCCGGCAATCACCGGCTACTGTGCATGGGGTTGTTTTCGCGGTTTTGTCTTGAGGCCACCAAGGCCTCAGGCGGAAGCTATCTGTTGCCGCCGAACAGCCGGTCCATCAGCCAGCCATCAAGTCCTGCCGACGCCTCCGGCCGCACATTGGCGCGCGTGGGCGGCGGGCGATAGCCGCCATTGCTTGCCGGAGCTGTTGCGGCCGCTGTTGGCGGCGACACCTGCGAGGCGGCCTGCGCGAGGTTCGACAGGCCCCAGCCACCGGGTGAGCTCGGCAAGTTCGCTACCGGCACACCCTCGTGCGCCGCTTTCATGAAGCGCGACCAGACTTCGACCGGCAGGCCGCCGCCGGTTGCCTTCTTGGTCGGCGAATTGTCGTCATTGCCGAGCCAGACGCCGGTGACGAGGTTGGCGGTGTAGCCGATGAACCAGGCGTCGCGGTAATCCTGGCTGGTGCCGGTCTTGCCGGCGGCCGGCCAGCCGGGGATCTCGGCCTTCTTGGCGGTGCCGCTGATCAAGGTCTCGCGCATCATCGCGTTCATCATGCCGACATAGCGCGGCTCGATCACCTGGTTGCGCTCATCGGGCTGGCGCATGTAGAGCAGCTTGCCGCCGAGCGTCCTGATCCGCGTGACGACATGCGGCGCCACCGCGAGGCCGCCATTGGCGAACGGCGCATAGGCGCCGACCAGTTCGACCACGGAGACCTCGGAGGTGCCGAGCGCGATCGAGGCGTTGGGCTCGAGTTTCGAGGAGATGCCGAGCCGGTGCGCGGTGCGCACCACGTTCTTCGGCCCGACCTCGAGGCCGAGGCGGATGGCGACCGTGTTGAGCGACATCGCCAGCGCCTGCGTCAGCGTCACCGCGCCGAAATATTCATGGGTGTAGTTCTCGGGCTTCCAGCCCTTGACCTCGATCGGGGCGTCCTGGCGAACCGTGTCCGGCGTCAGACCTTGCTCGAGCGCGGTCAGATAGACGAACGGCTTGAACGAGGAGCCCGGCTGGCGCTTGGCCGTCACCGCGCGATTGTACTGGCTCTCGGAATAGTTCCGCCCGCCGACCATGGCGCGCACCGCACCGTCGGGCGTCATCGCCACCAGGGCACCCTGGCTGACATTGAACTTGACGCACTTGGCCGCGAGTTCGTCGATGATGGCGGCTTCCGCCACGCTTTGCAGCTTCGGATCGATCGTGGTCTCGACCTTGATGCTCTCGTCGATCTGGCCGACGAGATCGTCCAGCACCTCGCCGATCCAGTCGGCGACGTAGTTGATCGTGCCGGCGCCGACCGGCTTCACGTTGTAGGAGGGCTGGCCGATCGAGGCCTGCGCCTGTGCTTCGGTGATGAACTTGGCGTCCGCCATCGCCGCGAGCACGATCTGCGCGCGCGCTTCGGCGCCCTCCGGATTGCGGTTCGGCGCGAGCCGCGAGGGCGACTTGACGAGGCCGGCCAGCATCGCGGCCTCGGCAATCGTGACGTTCTTGGCCGGCTTGCCGAAATAGCGCTGTGCGGCGGCCTCGACGCCATAGGCGCCGGAGCCGAAATAGACGCGGTTGAGGTAGAGCTCGAGAATCTCGTTCTTGGAATGCTTGCGCTCCAGCCAGATCGCAAGCTCCGCCTCCTGCAGCTTGCGCGCCATGGTGCGTTCCTGGGTCAGGAACAGATTCTTGGCGAGCTGCTGCGTCAGCGTCGAGCCGCCCTGCGACACGCCGCGATGGAGCACGTTGGTGACCAGCGCGCGCAGGATGCCGACCGGGTCGATGCCGAAATGCGAGTAGAAGCGGCGATCCTCGATGGCGATGAACGCCTTCGGCAGATAGGGCGGCAGGTCCTTCAGCGAGACGTTGGCGCCGGCCATCTCGCCGCGCTGCGCCAGCAGGCTGCCGTCCATGCCGACGATCTGGATCGTCGGCGGCCGTTTGGGGATTTCGAGCGACTGGATTGGCGGCAGATGGGCGCCGACATAGATTACGACGCCGATCACGGCGATCACGCCCCACAGGCTCAGCACCGCGCCCCAATAGACCAGGCGGCCGAGACCGGCGCCGATGCGCGATTTGGATCGCCGCTTGGCGCCGCTGCGGGCCGGGGCCTTCCGCGGCGGCTCGTCGCCGGAATCCTCGCTCTTGCGCTTGGCGGACGATTTGGCTGATTTCTTCGGCTTGTCGTCGCCGCCGGGGATGCGGTCCGCCGCGCTCAGGCGCAGATCGGAGAGCGCCGCGGGCAAGCCGAACAGCGGCTCCTTCCGCCCACCCTTTTTCTTTCCCAACCCCATACGCAAACGCCCGGTCAGCCCGCCCTGCCGCACGCTAGCGGTCGCTGTTTAAGGCCCGGTTACCCGGACGTTAACGCGCGATTAGGAGGTGCGGCATTCGCTGGCCGCAGTTCCGCCTCTTCGAGGCTGGAGCTAGGATCGCCGTCATAAAACAAGAGGGAACACCGGCATGGGCCACATCGATCCGACCAAGGAAATCTTCGCGCAGTTCCGGGACAACGACCGCCCCGGTCCGATCCACATGCTCAATCTGGTGCGCCTGCGCAGCGAGGCGGCCTATCCCGACGGTCGCAAGGCGAGCGGCGCGGAAGCCTATGCGGCCTATGGCCGCGAGAGCGGCCCGGTGTTCGAGCGCCTCGGCGGCCGCATCGTCTGGCAGGGCAAATTCGAGCTGATGCTGATCGGCCCGCAAGAGGAGCGCTGGGACCATTGCTTCATCGCCGAATACCCAAGCGTCAGTGCGTTCGTCGAAATGATCCGCGATCCCGTCTATCGCGAAGCAGTGAAGCACAGGCAGGCGGCCGTGGAGGACTCGCGCCTGATCCGGCACGCGGTGCTGCCGGTGGGGAAGAATTTTGGGGAAATACCGGAGTAGACGTCGCCCAAAGCGACGATCTCTCCCAGTCATCCTGAGATGCGAGCTCTTGCGAGCCTTGAAGGATGCACGGCCAAGCTGCCAGCCGGGCCGTCGCCCTTCGAGGGCCGCTGAAGAAGCGGCCACCTCAGGCTGACGGTGATGGACTGGGCGACGCCAAAAAATCGGCGGCCCGCAGGCCGCCGATCGCAATTCAGAATTCGCACAACCGCTAACCTGCCGGGCCTGCGTCCTCCATGATCGGGCCGAACAGCTCCCAGCGCTCGCCGTTGAACTTCATCATCTGAAGCTGCTTGTTGACGCGGTAGTCGGTCGGCGAGGTGTTGGCCTTGATGCCGGGCAGGGACAGGTCGAGCTCCACGTCCTTCAGGCTGGTGGCGACCTTCATGACGTTTTCGCGGGTTAGGTCGTCGCCGCATTTCTGGAGCACGTAAGCCATCAACTGCGAGGTCGAGTAGCCGTAGCTGTTGAAGCTCGAGTCCTTGTCGCCGTCCGGATAGTACTTGGCCATGAACTCGAAATATTTCTTCATGCCCGGATCGTTCTTCCAGCTTGGATCGAGCGGATCCTTGCCATAGTTGACGCTGATCACTCCCTTGGAGGCTTCAAGTCCTGCGGGCTTCATCACGGCGCCGACCGAAGTGGCGTTGATGTCGAGAATGTGCACGGGATGCCAGTCGAGCTCGGCGATCTTCTTGATCGCCTGCGCGGCCTGTTTCGGCGTCGTGGCGCTGAAGAACAAATCGGCACCCGCCGACTTGATCTTGAGGATCTGCGAATCGACGGTGGGATCGGAGACCTCGTATGAGGCTTCCGCAACGATCATGCTGGAGGCCTTGTCACCAAGCCCGGCCTTGATGCCGTTCAGATAGTCTTTTCCAAGATCGTCATTCTGGTAGAGAACGCCGACTTTGGCGTTCGGATGGTTCTTGATGATATACTGGCCGTAGATGCGGCCTTCGACGAAGTAGTTGGGATTGAAGCCCATCGTCCATGGGAAGTTCTTTGGGTCCGTGAACTTCGAGGCGCCGGTGGCCGCGAAGAGTTGCGGTACCTTCTTGGCGTTGAGATATTTCTGCACGGCAGCGTTCGACGGGGTGCCGAGAAGCTGGAAGGTGAGCAGCACCTCGTCGCTCTCGACGAGCTTGCGCACCTGTTCCACGGCCTTCGGTGGCGAATAGGCGTCGTCGTACTGGATCAGGTTGATCTTGCGGCCGTTGATGCCGCCCTGATCGTTGATCATCTTGAAGTAGGCGGCCTGCGTCTTGCCGATCGTGGCGTAAGCGGAGGCGGGGCCGCTGAACGGGTTGGTCTGACCGATCTTGATTTCGGTGTCGCTCGCGCCCGGATCATATTTCTTCTGGGCATTGGCCGCTGAGACCGACAGCGCCAGGGTCAGCGCCGTTGCCGTGGCCAGATGCAGAATACCGTTCCTCATTCGCAATTTCCTCAATTTGTTATCGCCGATGATCGATCCGAGCACTCCTGCGCACCTGATGTCATCGCTGAGGGCGATTGTGGAGGAGGCGTTGCTGCAACGCAAGGCGGGGACGCGCCCGCAGTTCGTAGGGTGGGGTGCGCCCGCGGCTACGCGAGGGGTAGTCCGCCGGAGCAACCCACCCCGCTAAGGGAGGCTAACCCGAGGGTCCCGCATCCTCGATGATCGGTCCGAACAGCTCCCAGCGTTCGCCGTTGAACTTCATCATCTGCATCTGCTTGTTGACGCGGTAGTCGTTCGGTCCGGTGTTGATCTTGATGCCGGGGAGCGCAAAGCTCGGGGTGAAGTCCTTGATGTTGGCGACCTGCTTCATCACGTTTTCACGCGACAGGTCGTCGCCGCATTGCTTCAGAACCTGCGTGAGCAGCTCGGCGACCGAATAGGCATAGGTATTGACCGTGTTGAGCTTGTCGCCTTCGGGGAAATACTTGTCCATGAAGGCGAAGAAGGCCTTCACGCCCGGATCGTCCTTCCACTGGGGATCGCCTGGCTCCTTGCCGTACTGGGTCGAGATGATGCCCTTGGAGATGTCGAGGCCGGCCGGCTTCAGCGTCGCCGAGATCGGGCTCGCATTGATGTCGAGGATATGCACCGGGTTCCAGCCGAGCTCGGCGACCTTCTTGATGGCCTGCGCCGCGAATTTCGGCGTCGAGGCATCGTAGAAAAGATCAGCCCCCAGCGACTTCAGCTTGACCACCTGCGAGTCTACCGTCGGATCGGTGACCTCGTAGGAGACTTCGCCGACGATCATGCTGGCGGCCTTGTCGCCGAGGCCGCTCTTGAGGCCAGCGAGATAATCGCGGCCCATGTCGTCGTTCTGGTAGAGCACGCCGATCTTGGCGTTCGGATGCTCCTTGAGAATGTACTTGGCGTAGATGCGTCCCTCGGACACGTAGTTGGGATTATAGGCAATGGTCCAGGGATAGTTCTGGGGATCGTTGAAGCGCGCGGCGCCGGTCGAGGCCAGCAGCTGCGGGACCTTCTTGCCGTTGAGATATTTTTGCACGGCGGCGTTGGCCGCGGTGCCGATGATCTGGAAGGTGAAGAGGACCTCGTCGCCTTCGACGAGCTTGCGCACCTGCTCGACGGTCTTCGGCGGCGAATAGGCATCGTCATACTGGATCAGATTGATCTTGCGGCCGTTGATGCCGCCCTGATCGTTGATCATCTTGAAGTAGGCCGCCTGGGTCTTGCCGATATTGGCGTAGACGGAGTAGGCGCCGGAGAACGGCACGGTCTGGCCGATCTTGATCTCGGTGTCGCTCGCGCCGGTGTCGTATTTCTTCTGGGCGAGGGCCTGGCTTACGAAGCCTTGGCTGGCGGTGAACGCGAAGGCGAGCGCCGCCGTCGTAGCTATAAAAGCTGTGCGATTGCTCATGTGGGGTTGTTCCTCCTGACGGAATTTTCCGGTCGATGGTCTTTTCCCGTTGATTGCAACGGTCGCCATCGCTGCCGAAGAGTGTGGAGGAACGTTCGCCGCCGCGCAAGGATCGCGGCACTGCGCCGTAGCGTCTCAGGCGAGAAACAATGCAACCAGGGCGACCGCCGCCGGCAGCGCCTGCACCATCAGGATGCGCGTGCTGACGGTCGCCGCGCCGTAAGCGCCGGCCACGATCACGCAGAGCAGGAAGAATGCCTTGATCTGGAATGCGAAGGCCGGATTGCCGTGGACGAGGCCAAAGATCAGGCCGGCGGCCAGGAAGCCGTTATAGAGCCCCTGGTTGGCGGCCAGCACTTTCGTGATCTCGGCCTTCTCCGGCGTGTTGCGAAAGACCTTCAGGCCCAGCGGCTGGTCCCAGAGAAACATCTCCAGGATCAGGAAGAAGATGTGCAGTGCGGCGACCAGCGCCACCAAAACATTGGCGATCCAGATCAAGTTGAGCTCCCCCAAAAGCGTCAGCTTTCGGGTGGACGTTAGCACGGCCGGCATGGCAAGTGCGATGGCATGTTCCGATGCAATGGTGCCGCAATGGCCGCGCGATCAAGCAAACTGTCTGCAAGCTTCGGCATCGATCGCCTGCCGACGCCGATCGGGATCGCGCTGCTCGTCACCGATACTGACGGCTCCTTGCGCGCGCTCGACTGGGAGGATTACGAGCACCGCATGCGCGAGCTTTTGCGCCTGCACTACGGCACGGTGGATCTGAGTGACCGGTCCGCGCCGGCGGCCATGCGGACTGCGCTGTCGCGCTATTTCGACGGCGATCTCGACCAGCTCTCAGGCATCGCATGGCGCATTGCCGGCACGCCGTTCCAGCAGAAGGTCTGGACCGCGCTGACGAAAATACCTGCCGGCACAACGATGAGCTACGGTGCGCTCGCCGCAGAGATCGACATGCCCAAGGCCATACGTGCCGTTGGCCATGCCAACGGCTCCAACCCGATCAGCGTGGTGCTGCCCTGTCACCGCCTGATCGGCGCGGACGGTTCGCTGGTGAAATACGGCGGCGGCCTCGCACGCAAGCGCTGGCTGCTGCGGCATGAAGGGGTGGAGGTTTAGGTCTCGGCGTGCTCACGCCGCCGGCTGAACCGGCTTCTCGCCCGCCATCACATGGGTCAGCGCGCTCTTGATCGCGGCCTGGCGGGTCGGCGCGTTGATCTGCGCGCCGAGGAGGTCGGTGACGTAGAACACGTCGCGGGCACGCTCGCCGAAGGTGGCGACATGGGCCGAGGCAATGTTGAGGTTCAGCTTGGAGATCGCCGTGGTCAGCTCGTAGAGCAGGCCGGGGCGATCGAGCCCGGAGACCTCGATCACGGTGTAGCGGTCGGACCATTGGTTGTTGATGGTCACTTCCGGCTCGATCACGAACGGCCGCGCCTTGCTGCGCACGGTGCGCCGTGCCACCACCTCGGGCAGGCGCAGCTTGCCTTCCAGCACGTCCTCGATCATCTCGCCGATGCGGGTGGCGCGCCGTCCCTCGTCCTCGTCGCGGTCGTATTCCCGGGAGATCGAGATCGTGTCGAGCGCGCGGCCGTCGGTCGTGGTGTAGATCTGGGCGTCGACGATGTTGGCGCCGGCCGAGGCGCAGGCGCCCGCGATGATCGACAGCAGCCAGGGATGGTCGGCGGCGAAGATGGTCAGCTCGGTGACGCCGCGGACCTCGTCGAAGCCGACATTGATCGCGAGCTTGTGGCCGGCCTGCTCGCTGGAGCGGACGAAGCGGGCGTGGCGGATCTTGCGCGGCAGCTCGACCTTGAGCCAGTAGGCCGGATAATGGCGGCCGATATAGGCATCGAGCTCCTCCGGCGGCCACTCGGCAAAGGCCATGCGGAATTCGGCGTGCGCGGCTGTCAGCCGCTTGCCGCGGTCGACTTCCGAGAAACCGCCAGTCAACACCGGCTCGGTCTCGTAATAGAGTGAGCGCAGCAGCTGCGCCTTCCAGCCGTTCCATACGCCGGGACCGACGCCGCGGATGTCGGCGGTGGTCAGGATCGTCAGCAGCTTCATCTGCTCGACCGACTGCACCACGGCGGCGAAATTCTCGATGGTCTTGCGGTCGGAGAGGTCGCGCGACTGGGCGACCGTGGACATCGTCAGATGCTCCTCGATGAGCCAGGCCACGAGCTCGGTGTCGGCCGGACTGAAGCCGAGCCGGGGGCACAGCCGCCGCGCCACCTTGGCGCCGGCGATCGAGTGATCCTCGGGCCGTCCCTTGGCGACGTCGTGCAGCAGCGTCGCGATGTAGATCACCGACCGGTGCTCGGGCCGGCTCTTGCGCATGAGGTCGCTGGCGAGCGTGAACTCCTCGATGCCGCCGCGCTCGATGTCCTGGAGGAAGCCGATGCAGCGGATCAGATGCTCGTCGACGGTGTAGTGATGATACATGTTGAACTGCATCATCGAGACGATCTTGCCGAAGGCGCGGATGAAATGGCCGAGCACGCCGGTCTCGTTCATCCGCCGCAGCACGATCTCGGCGTTATCGGAGGTCAGGATCTCCATGAACAGCCGGTTCGCTTCCGGGTTTTCGCGCATCTGCGCGTTGATCAGGCCGAGCGAGCGCGTCACGTCACGCATCGCGTCCGGGTGGAAGGCGAGGTTGTTCTTCTGCGCCAGGCGGAAGATGCGGATCAGGTTGACCGGGTCGTGCTTGAACACGTCGGGCGCGGCGACATTGATGCGGTTGTTGTCGACGATGAAGTCGTCGCTGTCCGGGACGCGCCGTTTCACGGGGGTGGGGCGCAGCCGCGCCATCATCCGGCTCAGCACCGGCGCGGGCTTGGCCTGCTGGTCCTCGAGCTTGGCGCAGAGGATGGCGGTGAGGTTGCCGACTTCCTTGGCGACCAGGAAGTAGTGCTTCATGAAGCGCTCGACGTCCTGCATGCCGGGATGCGAGGTGTAGCCGAGCCGGACCGCGATCTCGCGCTGGAGGTCGAAGGAGAGGCGCTCTTCGGCGCGGCCGGAGTAGAAGTGCAGGTTGCAGCGCACCGACCAGAGGAAGTCGGCGCAGCGGCGGAAGGTGCGGTATTCCTGCGCGTCGAACACGCCGCGTTCGACCAGCTCGTCGGTGTCGCGGACGCGATAGACGTATTTGGCGATCCAGAACAGCGTGTGCAGGTCGCGCAAGGCACCCTTGCCGTCCTTGACGTTGGGTTCGACCAGATAGCGCGACTGGCCGCCGCGGCGGTGACGTTCTTCGCGCTCGGCGAGCTTTGCCGTGACGAATTCGGACGCGGTGCCCTGGACCACTTCCTTGTCGAAACGCTCGACCAGTTCGTCATAGAGCGGCTGGTCGCCGGTCAGGAAGCGCGTCTCCAGGATCGCGGTGCGGATGGTCATGTCGCCGCGCGCCTGGCGGATCGATTCGTCGACCGAACGCGTGGCGTGCCCGACCTTCAGCCCCATGTCCCAGAGGCAATAGAGGATGGCTTCGGCGACCTGCTCGCCCCAGGCGGTCTGCTTGTAGGGCAGGATGAACAGCAGGTCGATGTCGGACTCGGGAGCCATCAGGCCGCGGCCATAGCCGCCGGTCGCGACCACCGCCATGCGCTCCGCGCCGCTGGGGATCGGCGAGCGGTAGAGATGGCGGGTCGCGGCCGAATACAGGATGCGGATGATCTCGTCCTGCACGTGGCAGAGCCGCTCTGCGCAGCGGCGGCCGTGGCGGTCCTTCAGCAGGATCGCCTGTGCTGCGGCACGCGCAGCGATCAGCTCGGCCTTGAGCAATTGTGCCATGGCGGTGCGGAACGCGTCCTCGCGTCCCTGGTGCCTTTCGGCAAGCGCATCGACCGCGGCGGTGATCCGCGCGGTGTCGAAGCGATCATCCACCTCGGCCTTCTGCTCAGTCGCGACGCTGTCCATGCTTCACCGGATATAAGAGGCGGCAGGCGCTGTCACCCGCCATTCTCTGGCTATAGTCGTTCCATGCTTGAAAAGGCCGGCATCGGGCAAAGTTGTTCCCAGGCGACCCGGTTTCAAGGGCGGGATTTTCTCGTTGATCTCTAGGTATAACTCCTTGAAAAACAATGAAGTTTCGGAGGGGTTGGGCAGGACAAACATTATACGACGCATTCTGCTGGCGGGAGCGGTGGCTCTTGCTGTGACCCAAGCGGCGAAGGCGGCGGATCCGCTCAAGGAAATCCGCAAGCGTCGCCGATCTGAAGGGCGAGCGCGTCGCGGTGACGCGCGGCGCCGATCCGTACATCTTCCTGGTGCGCGCGCTGCTGGGCGCAGGCCTGAGCGAGAAGGACATCGCGCCGGAGCTGCTTCAGCACGCGGACGGCAAGACCGCGCTGATCCGCTGCGACATCGACGAGGCTGTGGTGCTGGCCGACCGCGTGCTGGTGATGAGGCCCCGCCCGGGCCGGCTGTTCGACCGGATCGAGATCAATCTGGGCCGGCCGCGCGACTGCAATTCGCCGCTGTTCGAGAATTTCAAGCGAAGTGTGCTGACGTCACTCGACCGTTCGCTCGACCGCAGCGTGCCCGACCTTGACGCAACCCAGGGTCCCGGTCAGGCCATGTGGTGGTGACATTTTCTCTCTGGGCCGGTACATCGCAAGCCGGTACTTCGTAGAGACGAATTTTCCGGGAGAGAACAAGATGGACGCCGCCGAACTGCGCCAGATGCAGGCTCCGATCAAGGAACGCTACAAGACCGATCCCAAGACCGCGATGATCACGCTGAAGGCAAAGGGGTCGACTGACAGCGAAGGCATCGCCTGCAAGGTCGAGACCGGCCGCGCCATCGCGATGGCCGGATTGCATCCGGGCACCGGCGGCTCCGGCCTCGAGCTCTGCTCCGGCGACATGCTGCTCGAGGCGCTGGTTGCCTGCGCCGGCGTCACGCTGAAATCGGTTGCGACTGCGATCGAGGTGCCGCTCAAGACCGGCAACGTCTATGCCGAGGGCGATCTCGACTTTCGCGGCACGCTCGGCATCGACAAGGAGACCCCGGTCGGCTTCGCCGAGATCCGCCTGCGCTTCGAGGTTGATACCGACGCTCCGCAGGACAAGCTCGATCTGCTGCTCAAGCTCACCGAACGCTATTGCGTGGTCTACCAGACCATCAAGAACGGCCCGAAGGTCTCGGTGTCGATGCAGCGGATGTGACTTCTTACCCTCCCCCTCCAGGGGAGGGTGTTCACGGCCACCCATGTCCCCCGACCCCCACTTCATCCTCTTCCTTCTACTGCGCATGGCGATCGCGGCCGCGTTCGTCGTGACGGCGTCTGTCATCACCGAGCGTTCGGGCCCGGTGATCGGCGCGCTGGTGGCGACCCTGCCGATCTCGGCCGGCCCGTCCTATGTCTTCCTCGCGCTCGACCATGACGCCGCCTTCATCGCGCAGGGCGCGCTGTCGAGCCTGCCGGTCAATGCGGCGACGATCTTCATGTGCCTCACCTATGTCGTGCTGGCGCAGCGGCACAGTGTCGTGGTGAGTTGCGGAAGCGCGTTCGCGGTCTGGATCGTGCTGGCCTCAATCATCCGCCAGTTCGACTGGTCGCTCATCGCCGGGCTGGTCGTGAACTTCATCGCGTTCGGCATCTGCATTCCGCTGCTGGCGGGCTATCGCCACGTGAAGATGCCGCTGGTGACGCGCCGCTGGTATGACGTGCCGATGCGCGCTGCGCTGGTTGCAACCCTTGTCGCCATCGTGGTCTCGACGTCGAGCTGGGTCGGCCCCAGGATCAGCGGCATCATCGCGCTGTATCCGGTGGTGTTCTCCAGCATCATGGTGATCCTGCATCCGCGCATCGGCGGTCCGCCGACGGCGGCTGTGCTGGCCAATTCGGCCTGGGGTCTGCTCGGATTCGGCATGGCGATCGCCGTGGTGCATGTCGGCGCGGCCAATTTCGGCTCCGCGATCGGCCTCAGCCTCGCGCTCACGACCTGCATCGCGTGGAATCTGACGCTGTGGTGGTACGGGCGCAGGAAGCGGCTGGCGTGAGCTTCGGTGTGTGGGTTAGCCGAAGGCGTAACCGACCGCGTCTGTCACTGCTTCGGCAGTTTCGCCTTCAACGCATACAACGCATCGAGCGCTTCGCGCGGCGACATCTCGTCGGGGTGCAGCGCCTTCACCGCGTCCGTCAGCAGTTCGGCTTCGCTCGGCGGTGCTGCTTCGGCCGCGGCGCGCGAGGGCACCGCGAACAGGGGAAGGTCGTCGGCGAGGGCGCGCGCGGTCTGGCCGCGATCCTGGGCTTCGAGTTTTGCCAGCACCGATTTGGCGCGCGAGATGACCGCAGGCGGCAGGCCGGCGAGTTTGGCCACCTGGATGCCGTAGGAGCGGTCGGCCGAGCCCGGCAGCACCTCGTGCAGGAACACGACATTGCCCTGCCACTCCTTGACGCGCACGGTGGCGTTGAACATCCGCGGCAGTTTTGCCGAGAGCGCCGTCAGCTCGTGATAATGCGTCGCGAACAGCGTGCGGCAGCGATTGCTCTCGTGCAGATGCTCGATCGCGGCCCAGGCGATCGAGAGGCCGTCGAAGGTCGCGGTGCCGCGGCCGATCTCGTCGAGGATCACGAGTGAACGCTCGCCGGCCTGGTTCAGGATCGCGGCGGTCTCGACCATCTCCACCATGAAAGTGGAACGGCCGCGGGCAAGATCGTCGGCGGCGCCGACGCGAGAGAACAGGCGGTCGATGATGCCGATCCGCGCGCGCGTCGCCGGCACGAAGCTGCCGACCTGGGCGAGCAGCGCAATCAGCGCGTTCTGGCGCAGGAAGGTCGATTTACCGGCCATGTTGGGACCGGTCAGCAGCCAAAGCTGGCCGGATTTTTGCGCAGGTCCCGGCGACAGGTCGCAGGCATTGGCGATGAACGGCTCGCCGTTGCGCTTGAGCGCCTGCTCCACCACGGGATGGCGGCCGGCCTCGATGGCGAAGCCGAGGGACTCGTCGACCTCGGGCCGCACGTAATTGTCGTCGATTGCGAGCTTGGCCAGCGAGGTCGCAACGTCGAGCAATGCGAAGGCATGGGCGGCGGCGCGCAGGTCATCGCTGATATCCAGTGCCCTGGCGCAGAGCCGTTCAAAGATCTCGAGCTCGAGCCCGAGCGCACGGTCGCCGGCGTTGGCGATCTTGGCTTCGATCTCCCCGAGTTCGGAGGTGGTGAAGCGAACCTGTCCCGCCAGCGTCTGGCGGTGAATGAAAGTGGCGTTCAAGGGCGCCGACATCAGCTTGTCGCCGTGCTGCGCGGTGACCTCGACGAAATAGCCGAGCACATTGTTGTGCCGGATCTTGAGACCCTTGACGCCCGTGTGGTCGGCGTAGCGCGCCTGCATCGAAGCGACCACCAGGCGCGAGGCGTCGCGCAGGCTTCGCGTTTCGTCCAGCGCGGGCTCGTAGCCCTGACGAACGAAGCCGCCGTCGCGCTTGATCAGTGGCAATTGATCGTCGAGCGCGCAGGCAAGTTCGGATGCCAATTCGCGCGACGGACGTTGCAGGGCTGCCATGACCGCGGCGATCTCCTGCGGCGGCTGGTCGATCTCGCCGAGCCGCGACAGCACCTGGTCGGCGGCGATGATGCCATCGCGCAAGCCGGCAAGGTCGCGCGGTCCGCCGCGGCCGACCGAGAGGCGGGCCAGTGCCCGCGACATGTCGGGCGCGCCGCGCAGGATGCTGCGGATGTCCTCGCGCGCGGCCGAATCCGCAACGAAAGCGCTGACGGCATCGAGCCGCCGCGCGATCGCGGGTGCATCCGTCAGCGGTGCCGCGAGCCGCTGCGCCAGCAAACGCGAGCCGGCCGAGGTCACCGTGCAGTCGATCGCGTCGAGCAGCGAGCCGCGGCGCTCGCCGGCGAGCGTTCGCGTCAATTCGAGATTGGCACGCGTCGCCGGATCGATCGCCATTGTGGCGCTTGAGGCTTCGCGGGCTGGCGGCGACAGCGGCGGATGCTTGCCGACCTGGGTGCGGTCGACATAGGTGACTGCGGCCGCCGCGGCGGTGGCCTCCAACCGTGTCAGCTGCGCCAGCCCGTCCATGGTCGCGACGGCAAAATAGTCGCACAGCCGCTTCTCGGCGGTGGCACCGTCGAAGACGTCGCGGGTCAGCGGCGTCACCGCCGGCAATTCGCGCAAGGTCTGCCCGAGCTCGCTGTCGTTATAGAGCGCGTCGGTGACGATGGCCTCGTTCGGGTTGATGCGCGCCAGCGTCGCGGCGAACTCGCCGCCCGAACATTCCATCACGGTGAATTCGGCGGTCGAGATGTCGATCCAGGCGAGGCCGAAGCGGTCGCCGCCGCCGGAGGACCGGGCGCGCGCAATCGCCAGCAGGTAATTGTTGGCGCGCGCGTCGAGCAGCGTGTCCTCGGTCAGCGTGCCCGGCGTGACCAGCCGTACCACGCCGCGGCGCACCACGCTCTTGTTACCGCGCGCTTTCGCGGCGGCGGGATCCTCGGTCTGCTCGCACACCGCGACCCGGTGGCCGGCGGTGATCAGGCGGTGCAGATAATCCTCGGAGCGCTCGACCGGCACGCCGCACATCGGAATGTCCGCGCCCTGATGCTTGCCGCGCTTGGTCAGCACGATGCCGAGCGTCTTCGAGGCGATCTCGGCGTCCTCGAAGAACAATTCGTAGAAATCGCCCATCCGGTAGAACAGCAGGAGGCCCTGATGCGCCGCCTTGATTTCAAGGTATTGCTCCATCATCGGCGTGACGCGCGCGGCGGCTTCTACCTGCGGCGCGGGCGTGGGTTCAGGTTCTGGCGCGGGAATGGGCTGCTGTAGTGTCATGAGCGGCGGAAACTACCCAATTTCGTCCAGCCAAACTATCGCTTTGGCCGGGGACGGGAGGTTTTCCACGTTGTCCGCACCGCGGCATGCGTGGCCGGCGTGCGCCCCCCACGGAACAAGCGCGTATCAGTCAATTGACCTGTCGCGGGCGCCCTCCTAAAACTCCGCCGTCATTGAAGAATTCTGGCCGAACCGCGGCATTCAGGGAGAACAGCGATGCGTGACGTCTTTATCTGCGATGCCGTGCGGACCCCGATCGGTCGTTTCGGCGGCTCGCTCGCCAAGGTTCGCGCCGACGACCTGGCGGCAGCCCCGATCAAGGCGCTGATGGCAAAACATCCCAATCTCGACTGGGCGCAGGTGGACGAAGTCTTTTTCGGCTGCGCCAACCAGGCCGGCGAGGACAACCGCAACGTCGCGCGCATGGCGCTGCTGCTCGCAGGGCTCCCGGATTCGGTTCCCGGCCAGACGCTCAATCGCCTTTGCGCCTCCGGCCTCGATGCGGTCGGCGCCGCTGGCCGCGCCATCCGCTCCGGCGAGATCGAGCTTGCGATTGCGGGCGGCGTCGAATCCATGACGCGCGCACCGTTCGTGATGGGCAAGGCGCAGGAAGCGTTCTCCCGCTCCGCCGAGATCTTTGACACCACCATCGGCTGGCGCTTCATCAATCCGCTGCTGAAGGCGCAGTATGGTGTCGACGCCATGCCCGAGACCGGCGAGAACGTCGCCGAGGAATTCCAGGTCTCGCGCGCCGACCAGGACGCCTTCGCGATCCGCTCGCAGCAGCGTGCCGGTGCGGCGATCGCCGCCGGCTATTTCGCCGAAGAGATCATTCCGATCACCATTCCCGGCGGCAAGGCGGGCCCGATAACGGTCGACAAGGACGAGCATCCGCGTCCCGAGACCACGCTGGAGGGCCTCGCCAAGCTGAAGCCGATCGTGCGCAATCCCGGCACGGTGACCGCCGGCAATGCCTCTGGCGTCAATGACGGCGCCGCCGCGATGATCCTCGCCTCGGAGGCGGCCGTGAAGAGGCACGGCCTGACGCCGCGCGCGCGTATCCTCGGCCTCGCCTCGGCCGGCGTGCCGCCGCGCATCATGGGCATCGGCCCGGTGCCGGCAACGCGCAAGCTGATGGAACGGCTCGGCAAGAAGATCAGCGATTTCGACCTGATCGAGCTCAACGAGGCCTTCGCCTCGCAGGGCATCGCCTGCATGCGCCAGCTCGGCGTTGCCGACGATGCGGATTTCGTCAACCCGCACGGCGGCGCCATTGCGCTCGGCCATCCCCTCGGCATGAGCGGCGCGCGGCTGGCGCTCACCGCCGTGCACGGCATGGAAAAGCGCGGCGGCAAGCTGGCGCTGGCCACCATGTGCGTCGGTGTCGGCCAGGGTGTTGCCGTCGCGATCGAGAAGTTGAATTGAGCTCTCTCCTCCCTCTCCCCGCTTGCGGGGAGAGGGTTTCAGGGATCGTGCCATGATCATCGCGCGCGAGCAGGACGTCACGGCCGCCGCCTTGGCGGTGATGGAGCGAACCTCCGATCCGCGGATGCGCCAGATCATGGTCTCGCTGGTCAAGCACCTGCATGGCTTCGTCCGCGATGTGCGCCTGACCGAGAAGGAATTCCGCGACGCCACCGCGATCGTGGCCGAGCTCGGCAAGCTGACCACCGACACGCATAATGAAGTCGTGTTGATGGCGGGCTCGCTCGGGGTCTCCCCGCTCGTCTGCCTGCTGAACAACGGCGATCAGGGCAATACGGAGACGGATCAGTCGCTGCTCGGACCCTTCTGGCGGTTGAACTCGCCGCGGGTAGAGAACGGCGGATCGATCGTGCGCTCCGAGACGCCGGGGGCGTCGCTGTTCGTCAACGGCCGCGTCGTGGACAAGGCCGGCCGGCCGATCGCCGGCGCCGAGGTCGATGTCTGGCACGCCTCACCGGTCGGGCTCTATGAGAACCAGGATCCCGAGCAGGCCGACATGAACCTGCGCGGCAAGTTCACGACCGATGAGGATGGGCGCTTCGCTTTCCGTTCGGTGATGATGATCGGTTATCCCATCCCGACCGATGGCGTGGTAGGCCGCCTGCTCAAGGCGCAGACCCGGCACCCCTATCGTCCCGCACACCTGCACGCTTTGGTCTTCAAGCCCGGATTCAAGGTGCTGATCTCGCAGGTCTACGACCCCGCCGATCCGCATATCGACAGCGACGTGCAGTTCGGTGTGACACAAGCGCTGATCGGCCATTTCCTGCGCCATGATTCGCCGCATCCGACCGAGCGCGATGTCGCGACGCCCTGGTATTCGCTCGACCACACCTACCGGCTCGAGGCCGGCGAAGCCGTGCTGCCGCGTCCGCCGATCAAATAGGCCGCTTGTGCCAGGCACCGGGCGCAGGAGGACTGCCAAACTCGCTTCCCCAAATTAGTTATATCCTATAATGATTGACGGAAGCGTTGACCGGCCGATCCGAAATGGCCGGGGAGGAGTTCGCCCATGACATTCATCTATCCCGTCGACAGCAACAAGGCGCATCCGTTGCCGCTGTCGCCCGAGTACAAGAGTTCGATCAAGCGCGCGCCGAACAAGCCCTTGATCCCGATGCGCCACACGCTGTCGGAATTGACCGGCCCCGTCTACGGCCACGAGACCGTGCGCGAGGGCGACAGCGATCTCACCACCCAGCATACGGGCGAGCCGATTGGCGAGCGCATCATCGTGCACGGCCATGTGCGCGACGAGGACGGCCGCGGCGTGCCGAACTCGCTGGTCGAGATCTGGCAGGCCAATTCCTGCGGCCGCTACGTTCACGTCCGCGACCAGCACCCGGCCCCGCTCGATCCGAATTTCACCGGCGCGGGCCGCACCGTCAGCGATGCCTCCGGGTACTATCGTTTCGTCACCATCAAGCCCGGCGCGTATCCCTGGGGCAATCATCACAACGCTTGGCGCCCGGCCCACATCCATCTCTCGGTGTTCGGTCATTCCTTCGTCACGCGGCTCGTGACGCAAATGTATTTCCCGAACGATCCCCTGTTTCCGTTCGATCCGATCTTCAACTCGGTGCCGGACGAGAAGGCGCGGGCGCGGATGGTCTCCGCGTTCGACCTCGAGAACACCCAGCCCGAATGGGCGCTGTGCTACCGCTTTGACATCGTGCTGCGCGGCAAGAACGCCACGCCTATGGAGAACCATTAAGTGCAGGACAATGTGAAGGACAACGGGATCACGCCATCGCAGACGGTCGGCCCGTTCTTCAAATACGGCCTGACGCCGACCGGCGAATACGCCTGGAACGACGCGTTCACCAGCTCCACGCTCACGCCTGACGTTACCGGCGACCGCGTCCGGATCGAGGGCCGCGTGTTCGATGGCGACGGCGTCGTCGTGCCTGACGTCATGCTCGAGATCTGGCAGGCAGACGCGCAGGGCCGCTTTGCCGACCCGCAGGACAAGCGCGCGTTGCCGAATGCGAGCTTCCGCGGTTTTGCGCGCTGCGGCACCGACAAGGATGGCAACTACGCTTTCGAGACCATCAAGCCGGGCGTGGTGCCGGATCCCGACGGCAAGCCGCAGGCGCCGCACATTCTTCTTGCGGTGTTCGGGCGCGGCATGCTGCGGCATCTCTATACCCGGATCTATTTCAGCGACGAGGCCGGCAATGCCGCCGACCCGGTGCTCGCGCTGGTACCCGCCGACCGCCGCGCCACGCTGACGGCGGTGCGCGAAGCCGGCAAGGCGGTCTATCGCCTCGACCTGCGGCTTCAGGGCGACAACGAGACGGTGTTCTTCGACGTGTGAAACGACGGAGTTTGTTGGCCGTCCATGTTGAGATGCCCGGGGCCGCCCGGGCATTCGCGTTTTGGCTCACAAGTTATTGGTATCTCGATATGGGCCTTCACCCGCGAGCCCGCGACCTCCGGTATCGTACGTAGCTCTCGCTGCCAGTTTCCGACAGCTTCATTCAATGTCCGTTGAGGACAACGGGCTACGAATAGGACAACTCATACTGCGGGTCCTTTCATGAAGCTTCGTTTGTCGATCTCCTCAGCGATCATTCTCTTCGGCGTTCTGCTCGTCCTCGGCTTTGTGGCTGTCGTCGCCAGCAGTGCTTACGCGCTTCGCGAGCTCAAGGTTGGTGGGCCGCTCTATTCCGACATCAAGCTCGGCAATGACCTCGTCGCCGATATCCTGCCGCCACCCGCCTATGTGCTCGAGGCCTATTTGGAAGCGACGTTGGCGATGCGCGAGCCGGATCAGCTTGCTGTTCATGGCGAGCGGCTCGTTCAGCTGCGCAAGGACTATGAAGATCGCAAGGCGTTCTGGAGCACTTCCCCGCTGGCTCAGGATCTGAAGACCGTGCTTGTCACGCGATCGGACACCGAAGTGCAGAAGTTCTGGAAACTCGTCATCGACCAGCTTCTGCCGGCACTGAAGAGCAAGGACGAGGCCGCTGCCCAGCGTATCTATGCCCAATTGAAAGACGTCTACAGCGCTCACCGCACCATCATCGATGGCATCGTGGCGGGCGCCAATAAGCAGAACGCAGATATGGAGAAGCTCGCGGCCGATCGCGACTCGTCAATCTCATATGTCGTGCAAGGCGTGTCCGCCGCCGTTCTCGCGCTGATCGCTGGAGGCCTCGCGTTCGTCGTCCTCGGGGTTGTCCGCCCGATTGTCAACATGACCGGCGCGATGCAGAAGTTGGCGACGGGAGACTTGACGGCGGAAGTACCCTACGCCGCCCGTCGCGACGAGGTCGGTTCCATGGCGAGTGCGCTTGCGGTATTCAAGCAGAGCGCGCTGGACAATGCCCGGCTGCGTGACGAACAGGTACGGACAGAAAAGCAGGCGGCCATAGCCAAGCGTGAAGCGCTCTTGGGCATGGCGGAGACAGTCGAGCGGGAAACCGGCGCGTCGGTCGAGATGGCTGCTGCGGCAACGCAAGGCGTGGAGCGGACCGCTTCCAACCTTTCGGGGATCGCCTGCGAGCTGTCGACGGAATCGCAAGCCGTCGCCGCTGCATCCGAGCAGGCGCTGGCCAGTGCGGAAACCGTATCGTCGGCGGCCGAGGAGCTGACCGCGTCAATTCGCGAGATTTCGAGCCAGCTCGCGCGCGCAAGCCAGGTGACGAAATCAGCCGTCGCGGGCCGCGAGCAGGCGCGCACGACCATCCAGGCCCTGTCGGGTTCGGTGAAGAAGATCGCGGAGGTCACCGATCTCATCGGCGGCATCGCCGGCCAGACCAACCTGCTGGCGCTGAACGCCACGATCGAGGCGGCGCGTGCGGGTGATGCCGGACGCGGATTTGCCGTGGTCGCCGCCGAGGTCAAGTCGTTGTCCAACCAGACGGCCAAATCGACCGAGGAGATCGCGCGCCTGATCGCCGAGATCCAGGCATCGACTCAGGCGGCCGTTGCCGCCGTCGAGGATATGGGCAGCCATATCATCGAGATTGATGGCGTTGCGACTTCTGTCGCGGCCGCGATGGAAGAGCAGGACGCCGCGACGCGCGAGATCGCTCGCTCGATCTCGGAGTCGGCGTCCGCGGCCAAGGAGGTCTCCACCAAGATCGTCCATGTCAGCCACAATGCCGATTCGGTCAACGAGCGTGCCAGCGAGATGCGTGAGGCAATCTCCAGCGTGTCGGCGAACCTGGCGTCGCTCAAATCCGTCCTGGTCCGCACGGTCCGCAGCTCGACGGCAGAGGTCGATCGTCGTTCGGCGCGGCGCTATCCGACCGATCTGCAGGTGTCGGTGACCGACGCCAGGCAGGCCGTGCACGCGACGACGCTGGTCGACCTTTCGGAAGGCGGCGCCTGGGTTCGTTGCGCGCCGCAAATCCATGTCGGGGAAACCGGCCTGCTGCAAATCAGGGGCTTGGCGTCGGCGCTGCCATTTACCGTTCGAACTCACGATGGCGAGGCCGCACATGTTGCGTCCAGGCTGGACGCCGCTCAGAGTGCCGATCTCGCTGGCTGGCTCGCCCGCAATTTCGGCGAGGCCGTTGCGGCCTGATCGCGACGCACGAGGTAGACAGCCGGTCCATCGGCTTGACCTGCCTTCGCAGGCGACGGCGAGACGGGACTTCGACGTTCGGGATGAGGCGCTCCGGCGGTGTCAGTCGCCGGCAGGCTTTCTCATCCAGCGCAAGCGAGGCCGGTGTGTGGCGAATCACACCTGAGATCGTTCTCTTTCGCGCTTATGTGTCAGTCTCGCTGACTCAAACCTGATCGCTTGAGGGCCTACTTCCCGTAGTTTTGCGGAGCATTTCTCTTGCTGTCGCTCCCGCGGGCAAGTCCGTATTTACCGTAACGATCTAGGATCACCGAATCTGATGCGGGGCTCCGGATCCTTCCATGAACATTCGCTTGTCATTGTCCTCCGCGATCATCGCGTTCGGAATCGCGCTCGCCATCGGCTTTGCCGCCGTGGTTTCGACCAGCCTGTACGCCTTGAAAGAACTGAAGGTCGGCGGGCCGCTCTATTCCGACATCAAGCTGGGCAACGACCTCATCGCGGACATCCTGCCGCCGCCGGAATACGTCATCGAGGCCTATCTCGAGGCCACCCTCGCCATGCGCGAGCCGGACCAGCTGGCGGCCCATGGCGAGCGCCTGGTCCAGCTCCGCAAGGACTACGACGATCGCAAGGCATTCTGGGTCGGCTCCAGCCTTTCTGCCGACCTGAAGACGGCGCTGGTGTCGAAGTCCGATGCCGAGGTGCAGAAGTTCTGGAAGCTGTTGTCCGACCAGCTACTGCCGGCCCTCAAGGCCAAGGACATGGCTGCCGCCGAGCGCGCCTATGCGCAGCTGAAGGATGCCTACACCGCGCATCGCGCCGTCATCGACAGCATCGTCGAGAGCGCCAACAAGCAGAATGCCGACATCGAGAAGCTGGCCGCGGAGCGCGACAGCTCGATGCTCTATGTCCTCCTCGGCGTCTCGGCCGCCGTGCTCACCTTCATCGCCGCCGGCCTGCTCGGGGTTGCCCTCGGCGTGGTGCGCCCGATCGTCCGCATGACGGGCACGATGCAGAAGCTCGCGACCGGCGATCTGGCCGCCGACATTCCGTTCGCGCACCGCCAGGACGAAGTCGGCTCGATGGCGGCCGCCCTGCTGGTGTTCAAGCAGGCCGCGGTCGAGAATTCCCGCCTGCGCGAGGAGCAATTGCAAAAGGAGCAGGACGCGGCGCTTGCCAAGCGCGGAGCCCTGCACCAGATGGCCGAAATCGTCGAGCGCGAGACCGGCCGATCGGTCGACACCGCGAGCGCGGCGACACAAGGCGTGGAGCACGCCGCTACCGGCCTATCCGAGATCGCGAGGTCGCTCTCCGCGCAGTCGCAGGCGGTCGCCGCGGCCTCCACCCAGGCCCTTGGCAGCTCGCAGACCGTCTCGGCCGCGGCGGAAGAGCTCAGTGCCTCGATCCGCGAGATCGCGACCCAGGTCGCGCGGACCAGCACGGTCACCAAATCGGCGGTCGCCGGTCGGGAGCAGGCGCGTTCGACCATCCAGGCGCTGGCGGGCGCGGTGAAGAAGATCGCCGAGGTCTCCGACCTCATCGGCGGCATCGCGGGGCAGACCAACCTGCTGGCGCTCAACGCCACGATCGAGGCGGCGCGCGCTGGCGAGGCCGGCCGCGGCTTCGCGGTGGTCGCCGCGGAAGTGAAATCCCTGTCCGACCAGACCGCCAAATCCACCGAGGAGATCGGGCGGCTGATTGCCGAGGTCCAGGCCTCGACGCAGGCCGCGGTGGACGCCGTCGAAACCATGGGAGGCCATATCGTCGAGATCGACGGCGTTGCCACCTCGGTTGCCGCGGCGATGGAAGAGCAGGACGCCGCGACGCGCGAGATCACGCGGTCGATCTCCGAATCGGCGTCCGCCGCGAACGAGGTCTCGGCCAAGATCGGCAATGTCAGCCGCGACGCCGCCTCCGTGAACGAGCGGGCCGCGGAGGTCAGGCAGGCGATCGCCGGCATGGCGGCCAATCTCGAAGCGCTGCGGTCGGTCGTGGTCCGGACGGTGCGCGACTCGACAGCGGCGGCTTGAGCCGGCGGCTGCGGCCGCTGGCGCCCGGCAGCGCGGTTGTGCAGAATGGAGCAACGCGACGGGGGTCGGGCGCTCATGACAGATTCACGATTGCCGGAGGCGGCGGACGCCGCACATCTCACCGCGGCACTGCGCAAGGCCGGCGCGCTGGACGCAGGTGCCGTGCGCGAGGTCAAGGTGCTGCATGAGCGCGACACGGTCGTGTCGCATATCACCCGGCTCGGCCTGCGCTATGTCGGGGAATCCGCCGGCTCGCCGCAGTCTCTGATTCTCAAGACGCCGCATGCCGCGTTCGCCAAGCCGCTGGCGAATGCCGGTCGCCACGAGGTGGCCTACTACACACAGCTTGCGCCCAGAATGCCGGCGCAGCTGGTGCCGCGCTGCTTCGACGGGAATTTCGACGAGGAGAGCCTCGCCTGGCATCTCCTGCTGGAGGATCTCACCGACAGCCACGAGATCGCGAGCCAATGGCCGCTGCCGCCATCGCGCGGTCAGGCGCTGGCCATCGTCACCGCGCTCGCGCGCTGGCACGCGGCGTGGTGGGACCATGCCGGTCTCGGCGAGACCGCCGGGACCTGGGCGAGCACGGACGATACAGCCGCAGATTTGGAGACGTTCGCATCCCATTACGACCGGTTCGCCGATCAGCTCGGCGATCGTCTCAGTGAAGAGCGCCGCACGCTCTACCGCCGCTTCATCGATCAGTCCGACCGGCTGTTGCGGCGCTATCATTCGCACCGCCACCTCACCATCACCCATGGCGACGCCCATATCTGGAATTTTCTGCTGCCGCGTGCCGGCGTGACGGACACCGTCCGTATCTTCGATTTCGACCAGTGGCGGATCGGCGTGCCGACCCGCGACCTCGCCTATATGATGGCGCTGCATTGGTATCCGGAACGCCGGCAGGCGCTCGAGCGCCTTCTGCTCAACCATTACCACGACACGCTGATCGCGCACGGCGTCAGCGGCTATACGCGCGGCGCGCTCGATCAGGACTATCGCTGGTCGGTGCTCTGGCACATCACCAAGCCGGTCTGGCAATGGAGCATCAATATCCCCCCGGTGATCTGGTGGAATAATCTGGAGCGCGTGATGCTCGCTGTCGACGATCTCGGCTGCGAAGAGTTTTTGGGGTAGGGGTGCTGAACCTGCGCTTCGCTTGTCCAGGACGACGGCGGAAGTTGTGATCCCCCTTACTCCATCACCGCATGCTCCGGCCCCGCGGCCTGCTTGCGCAGAGTGGCCTTGGTCGAACCGATCAAAAGAGCGAGCGGGATGGTGCAGAGGATGAAGACCATCACCAGCTGGTAGTCGTGTGCGAAGGCGATGATCTGCGCCTGCACGCTGACCATTCTGTCTGCCATGGCGCGGCCGGCGTCGGTGGAGAGGTTGATCATGCCGCTGACGTTGGGCATCTGCAACGCGTGGTTGAACGGGTTTATGTCCTCGGAGAGGATCGCATAGGTCCGCCGCGTGCCCTGGGTCAGCTGGGCGATGACCACGGATATGCCGACCGAACTCGCGACGTTGCGCATCAGGGTCAGCATCGCGGTGCCGTCGGTGCGCAGATTGTTCGACAGCGTCAGGAACGCCACTGTCGAGAGTGGCACGAAGACGAGGCCGAAGCCAAAGCCCTGGATGACGCTCACGGTCACGATCTCCGGTACCTGGGTCAAATCGGTCCAGCCGGTCATCTGGTAGAGCGAGCCGGCGGTCAGCGTCAGGCCGGAGATGATCAGCGTGCGCGCCTCGAAATAACGCATCATGCGGCCGACCAGCATCATGGCGAAGAAGGTGCCGAAACCGCGGCTCGCCAGCAGCAGGCCCGCGGTGATGATGGGATAGCCGATCACGTTCTGCATGTAGGGCGAAGCCAGCGCCATGGTCGAGAACAGCACGAGCCCCATCACGACCATGAACATGCAGCCGGTGACGAAGTTGCGATCCCGGAATAGCGCGAAGCGGATGAACGGCGTCGAGGTCGTGAAGGAGTGCGCGAGGAAGTAGTAGAAGGCGACGGCCGAGATGATGAACTCCGCGAGAATCTCATTGGATTCCAACCAGCCCAGCTGCTCGCCGCGGTCGAGCGCAAGCTGCAGCGAGCCGATCGCCACCGCCAGCGCGGCGAAGCCGAACCAGTCGAATTTGAGGCTGAGATTCCTGTCTGTCTCGTCCATGAAGACGATCAGTCCGAGCACGGTGATGAAGCCGAACGGCAAGTTGACGAAGAACACCCAGTGCCACGAATAGGTCTCGGTCAGCCAGGCGCCGAGTGAGGGGCCCATGATCGGGCCCATCATCACGCCCATGCCCCAGATCGACATCGCCTTGGCGCGCTCCTGCAGCGTGTAATAATCGAGCATCACCGATTGCGACAGCGGCACCAGGGCCGCGCCGAACACGCCCTGCAGCAGCCGGAACAGCACCATCTGGTTGATGTCTTGCGCGAGGCCGCACAGCACCGAGGCCATGGTGAAGCCGGCTGCGCAGATGATGAAGATGCGCTTGCGGCCGAAGCGGTTGGCGATCCAGCCCACCGGCGCCGTCATGATCGCGGCGGCGACGATGTAGGAGGTCAGCACCCAGTTGATCTGGTCCTGCGAGGCCGACAGCGTGCCCTGCATGTAGGGCAGGGCGACATTGGCGATGGTGGTATCCAGCGCCTGCATGATGGTCGCGGTCATGGCGCAGATCGTCACCATGTTCCGGCGCAGGCCGGGGACCATCAAATGGGCATTGGGGCCGGACACCGGATCAGTCCTTGTCCTGGTTCGCCGTTGCCGACAGGCCTAACAGGCCGGCAAGCGAGCGCTGATGGCCGGTGTCGATGGTGGCATAGACGCTCATGCCGGCCTTCAGCTTCCGCACGTATTTGTCGGTTTCGTCGAAATAGATCCGGATCGGCACGCGCTGCACCACCTTGACGAAATTGCCGGTGGCGTTCTGCGGCGGCAGGATCGCGAATTGCGCGCCGGTGCCGGGCGAGAGCGAGCCGATCTTGCCCTTGAAGACGTGGTTCGGGAACGCGTCGACCTCGAGCGTGACGGCCTGCCCTTCGGTAACGTGGGTGAGGTCGCTCTCCTTCGGATTGGCGTCGACCCAGGGATGGGCGACGTCGATGATGGAGAAGACGGGCGTGCCGGCTGTGACGAAGCGGCCGAGCTGGATCTGCTCGACCTGTGTCGCCACGCCGTCCATCGGAGCGCGCAGCACGGTGTGGTCGAGGTTGCGCTGGGCATCGTCCAGCTTGGCTTTCGCCTGTGCGTAGGGCGGGAATTGCTCCAGCGGCAAGGCGGGGTCGCCGAGCAGCTGCGTCTTGGCGTTGGAGAGTTGCTGCTTGATGTATTGCGCCTGTGCGCCGGCGGTGACCAGAGCATTCGAAGCGTTGTCGAGATCAAGCTGCGAGCCGAAATTGTTCTTCACCAGCGCCTGCTTGCGCTCGACGTCGCGCTGCTTCAGATCGATGCCTTGCTGGGCAAGGTTGAGCATGTCGCCATAGATCTTGATGTTGGCAACGAGATTGTCATAGGTCGACTGCGCCTGCATCAGCTGCGCCCTGGCCTCGTCCACCGCGAGGCGGAACGGCACGGGGTCGATCTCGAACAGCTCGTCGCCGCGCTTGACCGACTGGCCTTCCTTCACGACCACCTTCAGGATCTTGCCGGAGATGTCGGGCGTCACCAGCACTTTCTGGGCGCCGACATAGGCGTCGTCGGTGCCGACATAGCGGCCGCCGTTGAGATAGAAGGTGATGCCGCCGATGGCGACGACGATCGGCAGCACGACCAGGAGGAGGACGCGGCGATAGCGGCGCAGACCCGCCATCAGCCGGCGGCGCGGATCGGTGCCGGCCTTCTTGGTCGGCTTGCCGCTGTCGCTCTTCTGCTCAGGCTGGAATTTGAGAACCTGGTCAGCCATAGCGCTGCTCCTTACGCGCTTGTTCCGCTCCGCTGGTCTGGATCGCGTTACGCACGTTTTCCTTGATGGATTCGAGTTGGGTGAGAAGACGGTGAGCGTCCGCCGGATTGATGCCGTCGAGCGCGTTGGCCGTAAGCTCGGACTTGAGGCCGCTCATCTTGCCGAGCAAGGTCCGGCCGGCCTTCTTCAAGTAGAGCCGTTTGACGCGGCGGTCCGAGGCGTCGTTGCGGCGCTCGATCCAGTCGCTGTCGCAGAGCTTGTCGATCAGCCGCGTCAGCGTGATCGGCTGCATTTCCAGAAGCTCGGCGAGTTCCGATTGTTTCATGCCCTCGCTGCGCTCGACCTTGGACAGCACCGCCCATTGCGCGCGGGTGATGCCGAAGCGCGAGGCCTCCTTGTCGGCGTAGACGCGCAACAGGCGGTAGAGCTCACCGAGCGTGAACAGGAAGTTCTGGTCGACCGACCCGCGGGTCATAAGCTTTGTCTCCTATAAGCTCGCATATGATAAGCAAGCTTATGATTATTTCACGGCGGGTTAGCGGGACGCTGTCCCGCCGCGAAAGCATGGCTGGTGGCCAAGACCCCCGGTCGCGCTTTGGGTTCCATCGGCGAAATGCTAGAAGTTAGGCCACATGACCCTCGCAAAGACGGCATTTCCGACGCCCGACCACGATCACGGCCGCTGCACCGCGGACGCGCTGTCGCATGCCGAGGCCGTTTGCGAGCAACGCGCGCAGAAATTCACGCCGATCAGGCGCCAGGTGCTGGGAGCGCTGCTCTCCAGCCATCGTCCGCTCGGCGCCTACGAGGTGATCGACGAACTGGCTAAATCGATGCCGCGGCCGGCGCCGATCACGATCTATCGTGCTCTCGATTTCTTGATGGCCAACGGCCTCGTGCACCGCATCGAAAGCCGAAATGCCTATCTGGCCTGCGCCGCCCACGATCATGACGCGACGTCGGCGGTGACGTTCCTGATCTGCGAGCGCTGCGGCCTCGTCGGCGAGATTCCGTCGGCCTCCTTCGCCAGGGACCTCAACTCCGCCGCGCGCAGCTCAGGCTTCGCCCCCAAATTGTCCGTGGTGGAAATCACAGGCGTCTGCGCCCATTGTCAGAAAGCTGCATAAGCAACAACGGCGCAAAGCCGGTTTTTCGGGAAGACATGTCCTCACCACAAGCCATACCGTCCACCGGGCGCCCTCTCAGTGCCGGCGCCATCGCGCTGATGCTCATGCTGTGCCTGACCTGGGGGTTCAACCAGATCGCGGTGAAGCTGGTGCTGCCGGACATCCCGCCGATGCTTCAGGCGATGATCCGCTCGATGGGCGCGTTGCCGGTGCTGTTCATCATAGGCAGCTTGCGCGGCGTCAAATTCTTCGAGCGCGACGGCACCTGGAAACCGGGCCTCATCGCCGGATTGATGTTCGGCATCGAATTCGTGCTGATCTTCCAGGGGCTGCGCCTCACCCCTGCGTCCCGCGCGGTGGTGTTTCTCTACACCGCTCCGTTTTTCGTCGCGCTTGGCTCCTATCAGGTGCTCGGCGAGCGGCTCGGCGGCACGCAATGGCTGGGGCTCGCCATCAGCTTTGCCGGCGTCGCGCTCGCCATCGGCGTGCCGCAGCCCAATGTCGATTCCCACGTTCTGCTCGGCGACCTCATGATCGTCGGCGGCGCGGCGCTGTGGGCTGCGACCACACTGGTTGCCAAGAGCACGCGGCTGCGCTTCGCCGCGCCCGAGAAGGCGCTGGGCTATCAGGTCGCGACCTCGATCCCGATCCTGGGGCTGGCAGCCTGGCTGTTCGGCGAATCCATAACCCACACGCCGTCCCCGCTGTCGCTCGGCCTGATGGCCTTTCAGGCGATCTGGGTGGTGGGAACCACGTTCACGCTTTGGTTCGCGTTGGTGAAGACCTATTCGGCCAGCAAATTGTCGGCTTTTACCTTCATCACCCCTTTGTTTGGCGTGGTGGGTAGCTATTTCATCATGCACGACACCTTGAGCCTGACTTTCGGGGCGGCGGCCGTCCTTGTAATTGCTGGGCTTTTTCTGGTTAACCGTCCCAGCCGAACGGCTGTGGCGCCGCCTGATGCATTGCTGAACGTCACCAAAACCTGATATTTGGACGCCATGAACAAGCTCGAAAACCCCATCGATTCCGACGTCGCGGGCCCCGCGCCCCGGCACAGGACCACCCAGGTCAAGGTCGGCGACGTCGCCGTCGGCGGCGGTGCGCCGATCGTCGTGCAGTCGATGACCAACACCGACACCGCCGATATCGACGGCACCATCGCCCAGGTCGCAGCGCTCGCGCGCGCCGGATCCGAAATGGTCCGCATCACGGTCGACCGTGAGGAGGCCGCTGCCGCCGTTCCGCACATCCGCGACGGCCTGCTCAAGCGAGGCATCACCACGCCTCTGATCGGCGACTTCCATTATATCGGCCACAAGCTGCTCGCCGCCTATCCGGCCTGCGCCGAGGCGCTCGCCAAATATCGCATCAATCCCGGCAATGTCGGCTTCAAGGACAAGCGCGACACCCAGTTCGCCGACATCATCGAGATCGCGAACAAGAACAGCAAGCCGGTGCGCATCGGCGCCAATTGGGGCTCGCTCGACCAGGAACTGCTGACCAAGCTGATGGACGAGAACGCCGCGTCCGCCAACCCGCGCGACGTGCGCGCGGTGACGCGCGAGGCCATGGTGCAGTCCGCGCTGCTCTCGGCCGCGCGTGCCGAAGAGCTCGGCATGCCTAAGGACCGCATCATTCTGTCCGCAAAGGTCTCGGCGGTGCAGGATCTCATCGCGGTCTATCAGGATCTTGCCAGCCGCTCCGACTATGCGATTCATCTCGGTCTGACCGAAGCCGGCATGGGCACCAAGGGCATCGTGGCGTCCTCGGCCGCGCTCGGCATCCTGCTGCAGCAGGGCATCGGCGACACCATCCGCATCTCGCTGACCCCGGAGCCGGGCGGCGATCGCACCCGCGAGGTGCAGGTCGGCCAGGAGCTCTTGCAGACCATGGGTTTTCGCACCTTCGTGCCGCTGGTCGCGGCCTGCCCCGGTTGCGGCCGCACCACCTCGACCACGTTCCAGGAGCTGGCGCGCTCGATCCAGGATTTCATCCGCGACGAGATGCCGGCCTGGAAGACGAAATATCCCGGCGTGGAAGAACTCAACGTCGCGGTGATGGGTTGCATCGTCAACGGCCCCGGCGAATCCAAGCATGCCAATATCGGCATCTCGCTTCCGGGCACGGGCGAAGCGCCGGCCGCCCCGGTGTTCGTCGACGGCAAGAAGTTCCGCACGCTGCGCGGCCCGACCATCTCCGCCGACTTCAAGGCGCTCGTGATCGATTACATCGACCAGCGCTACGGCCAGGGCGCCAAGGTGCCGGTGACCGCGGCGGAGTGATTTCACTCAGCTGTAGCCCGCGCTCTGCTCGTCGCCCCCGCGAAGGCGGGGGCTCGTAACCACAGGCCGTTGTGGTTATGGTGAACTGTCACTCCGAATCATCGTCAAACCCAATTCTGTGGTTATGGGTCCCGGGCTCGCGCTTTGCGCGCCCCGGGACGACGGCTGTGCTTGCAGCGCAGATTGCGTATCTGTCACCGCGCGCTACGATGGCTCTCAATCAACAATGATTGGGAGCAACACCCATGAGCTCACTCGCCGGCAAGCAGGGCCCGCGCTACCGCCACACGGCGGAAGACGGCACGCCTTACGAAACCATCGCGGTCGAAAAGCTGACCCCTATCATCGGCGCGGAAATATCCGGCGTAGACATCGGCAAGCTCGTCTCGGACGATGCCCGCTCCAACCGGCAGATGGACGAGATCCACCGCGCGCTGGCCGAAAACCTCGTCATCTTCTTGCGCGACCAGCACATCACGCCGCAGCAGCATCTCGCCTTCGGCCGCAAGTTCGGCGAGCTGCATTTCCATCCCGCCGCCCCGCACGAGGACGAAGACCCGGCGCTGATGAAGATCTATGCTGATGCGAACTCGCCGCGTGCCAATGGCGAGGGCTGGCATTCCGACGTGTCCTGCGATCTCGAGCCGCCGATGGGATCGATCCTCTACATCAAGCAATGCCCGCCGCGCGGCGGCGACACGCTGTTCGCCAACATGTATGCGGCCTATGAGGCGCTGTCGGATCGGATGAAGGCCTATCTCGACGGGCTGACTGCGCTGCACGACGGCGAGCCGATCTATCGCGGGCTCTACGCCAATTACGGCGTCGCCGACCGTCCATCCTATCCGAGTGCCGAGCATCCCGTGGTGCGCACGCATCCGGTCACGGCTAAGAAGGCGCTCTACGTCAATCGCGGCTTCACCCGCCACATCAACGGCGTCCCGCGCGACGAGAGCGACGCGATGCTTGCCTACCTCTATCAGCACGCGGAAAACCCGCTATTCCAGTGCCGCTTCCGCTGGACCGAGAACGCCATCGCGTTCTGGGACAACCGCTGCACCCAGCACCGCGCAATGTGGGACTATTGGCCCCATACGCGGTCCGGCACGCGGGTGACGGTGAAGGGCGAGAGGCCGGTGTAGACGCCGCTTCTTGCGTTGACGTCCTCCTGCTCCCGCGCCAATCTTCCCAAAAACAAATCGGGGGGATCAGCCATGCTCCGAGCCGAGGACAACAAGTTCCTGACCGAGTCCGGCCCTGGAACGGGCATGGGCGAATTGTTGCGCCGCTTCTGGATTCCCGTGCTCCTGTCGAAGGAGCTTCCCGAACCCGATGGCGAGCCGAAGAAGATCATCGTCCTCGGCGAGGAGCTGCTCGCCTTCCGCGACTCACGCGGCGTCGTCGGAATCATCGACCAGTACTGCCCGCATCGCGGCGCCAATCTCTGGCTCGGGCGCAATGAAGAATGCGGCATCCGCTGCGTCTATCACGGCTGGAAGTTCGATACCGAAGGTCGCTGCGTCGACATGCCGACCTCCTATCCCGATCTCAACGCCAAGGATCTCATCCGCATCAAGTCCTATCCGGTGCGCGAATGGGGCGAGATGATCTGGGCCTATATGGGCCCCGCGAATGCGATGCCCGAGCTGCCCGATCTCGAAATGGCGCTGCTGCCGTCCTCGCACCGCTACGTCAGCAAGAAATGGCAGGATTGCAACTGGGTGCAGGCGCTGGAAGGCTCGATCGACACCGCGCACTTCACCTTCGCGCATCTCTCCTTCGACAAGGAGGAGAACGAGATTCTGGACATCAAGAAGCATTTCGTGAACCCGATCGCGCGGATGTCGAGCGATCACATGCGCTGGATCGCGGAGGACCCGCGGCCGGTGATCAAGATCGCCCCGCACGACGCCGGCCTCACCATCGCAGGCGGCCGGCTCACCGGCGGCGACAACATCTACTGGCGCATCGCGCAGTTCCTGATGCCGTTCCACGCCTATGCGCCGAGCGCGATGCCGGGCGAGAACATCTTTGGCCAGACCTTCGTTCCGGTCACGGACACCAATTGCTGGATCTACACTTATGCCTGGAATCCGGACCGTCGACTGACGCAAGCCGAGCGCGACGCCTTCGACCGAGGCAATGGCGTGATCGCGGAAGTCGACGACAATTACGTTCCACTGCGCCACAAGGGCAACGACTATCTGATCGACCGCAAGCTGCAGAAGACCAGGAGCTATACCGGCATCAAGGGCGTCTCCGAACAGGACGCCGCCGTGCAGGATAGTCAGGGCCCGATTGCCGACCGCACCCGTGAGCATCTCGGCCCGACCGATCTCGGCATCATGCATTTCCGCAAGACAGTGATGGAGCTGGCGCGTGCGCTCCAGCAGGGCGTGCCGCCGCCGCAGGCTGCGCATCAGGATCGCTACGCCGTGCGCTCCGGCGCCTGCGTCACCAGCAAGGCCAAGGACCTGCCCGCGGTGATGCTGGAACGCTTTGGCGACGTCGCGGGATTCGTCGGCCACCCCAGGATTGCGGCAGCGGAGTAGGACTTGAGGCGATCGCGGAGCATCATCGCAATTCTCGTCTCGCCGCTCGTCGCGTCGATCGTGCTGTCGCCGCTCGGCAGCGGTCAAGCCGTTGCGCTGCGAAAAATGGTAAAACCGAAGCCGACGCAATCCGCGGCCAAATGCGAGATGTCGAAATTCCGGATCGTCGTGGATGTCGGGCACACGCCGGACTCCTACGGCGCGTTGAGCGCGCGCAACGACACGGAGTTCGGCTTCAATTTCCGGCTTGCAAGGTTGATCACGGGCAAGCTCAAGTCCGAAGGCTTTGGCGCAACCCGCCTGCTCGTCACGGACGGCAAGGCGCGGCCGAGCCTGTTCAAGCGCGTCAGTGCCGCGAATGACGGCCGGGCCGATCTCTTCCTGTCGATCCATCACGATTCGGTGCCGGACAAGCTGCTCGAGACGTGGGAGTTCGATGGCGCGAACAGCTATTTCAGCGACCGGTTTTCAGGCCATTCGCTGTTCGTGTCGGAGCGGAATCCGCACTTCGCCACCAGCCTGATGCTGGCCCGGATGATCGGCAGGCAGTTGAAGGAGCAGGGACTGCATTATGCCAGCCAATACACCCTGCCGGTGATGGGCCGCTACCGGCGTCAGCTGCTCGACAAGGATGTCGGCGTCTACCGTTACGACGGGCTCGTCGTGCTGTCGCAAACCCGCAGCGCCGCTGTGCTGCTGGAGGCCGGCTCGATCATCAACCGCGACGAGGAAATGACGATGAACTCGCAGGAGCGACAGGACCAGATTGCGGACGCCGTGGCGGTAGCGGCGCGGGAGTTTTGCGGGAAGCGGTAGTCGGCTTTGCTTGCGATGACAGAAGCTACAGCGGTGTCCCCCGATACTCCCGGTTCGCCAAACTCGCTTCCTCCAGATCCAGATCGCGCTCGATCCGCCGACGCGTCTCGTCGGTGATCTGGCCGTCGCGCAGCAGGTCGTGGATGAATTTGCGCTCGGCGGCGATCAGGTCGCGGGTCAGCGCGGTGCCGGCGGCGGAAACGTCATGGTGGGTGGGATCGAGCGAATCGGGAAGCTGGTTGACGCGGATCTCGTGGCGCGCGCGCAGGAGCCGCATCACCTCGTCCGACATGTCCTTTTCCCCGGTCAGCGCGTCGAGCGACTTCAGCGCCGCGTCGAGGGCCTGGCGCCGGGCCGCGATTTCGGCCTCGTGCTCGGCGACATGCTCGTTGCGGCCGGCGTCCGCGACGCCGAGCCAGCGCACCACCGGTGGCAGCGTCAAGCCGACCCCGATCAGCGTGACGAAAATGACGCCGAAGGCGACGAACAGGATCAGGTCGCGAAACGGAAACGCCTCGCCGCCCGGCAGCGTGAACGGCAGCGCCAGCGCTGCCGCCAGCGACACGGCGCCGCGCACGCCGGTGAACGCGAGCACGAACGGCCATTGCCATGGCGGCGACGGGTCGCGCGCGCGCAGCGACTTGCTGAGCATCCGCGGCAGATAGGTCGCGGGATAGAGCCAGGCGAAGCGTGCGATCACGACGACCGCCAGCACCACGGCGGTCGCGATCATGATGTCGTCGAGCGGAAACGCCTTCGACTTCTCGTAGAGCGCGCGCATCTGGAATCCGGTGAGCAGGAACAGCAAGCCCTCGATGAGATAGATCACGAGGTCCCAGAAGAAGATGCCTTGCAGCCGGGTCGATGCCGAGATCAGCAGCGGGCCGTTCCAGCTCACATAGAGGCCGCAGGCGACCGTGGCGATCACGCCGGAGCCGCCGAGATGCTCGGGCAGCCAGTAGGAGACGTAGGGCGTGATCAGCGACAGTGTCAGCTCGACCTGTGGATCCCCCGACCATTTGCGGAAGCGCAAGGAGAGCCAGCCGACGCCGATGCCGAAGGCGATCTCGCCGGCGATAATGAGCAGAAACTCGCCGCCCGCCAGAGGCAGCGAGAAATTCCCGACCATGATCGCGGCGAGCGCGAAGCGGTAGAGGATCAGCGCGGTGGCGTCGTTGGCGAGCCCTTCGCCTTCGAGGATGACCATGAGCCTGCGCGGCAGGTGCAGTCGCCGCGCGATTGCGAGCGGCGCCACCACGTCCGGCGGCGCGACGATGGCCCCCAGCAGGAATCCGACCGTCCAGGGCAGCCCGATCATATAATGAGTGGCGGCCGCCACCAGTGCTGCGGTGAAGATCACCGCGCCGACCGCGAGCAGCACGATCGGGCGCAGATTGTTCCTGAACTCGCGCCAGCTCATGGCGACGCTGGCCGAGTAGATCAGCGGCGGCAGCACCATCAGCAGCACCAGTTCCGGCGGCAGTTCGACCGGCGGCATGCCCGGCACGAAGGCGAGGCCGACGCCGGAGAGCATCAGGAGAATGGCGGGCGCGATGTTGAAGCGGCGCGCGACAAGTGCCGTGCCCGCCAGCACGGCGAGCAGGATGAGAAAGGTCTGAAATTTAGCGGCGATCATGGCCTGTCTTGGCCCGGAAGCAACCGCAAGGTCAATGCGCGCGGCTCACGCCAGCCGCTCGGCCACCATGCGGCCGATGCGGGCGAACACGGCTTCGATCCGTGCCGCACTCGGCGTGCCGCCCTGGGTATAGGCCACGATCAGGACCGGTGTATCCGGCTTGGGCCAGACCACCGCGATATCGCCCGAGGCGTCCTTGCCGTTGTTGCCGGTCTTGTCGCCGATCTTCCAGCTCGCGGGGAGCCCGCCGCGCAGCCGGTTCGCGCCGGTCTTGCAGCCCACCATCCATTCGGTGAGTTGAGCACGCGAGGCCGGCGACAGCGCCTCGCCCGTCACCAGCCGGCGCAGATTGCCGGCCATCGCCACCGGCGTCGTCGTGTCATGGGGATCGCCCGGCGGGGAACGGTTGAGCTCGGGCTCGTTGTGGTCGAGCCGCGAGGTGGCGTCGCCAAGCGACCGCCAGAACGCGGTGAGTGCGGCCGGACCGCCGATCCGCGCCAGCAGCAAATTGGCACAGGTGTTGTCGCTGAGCTCGATGATCGCCTTGCACATGTCGGCGACCGACATCGCACCGGCCGCGAGATTCTGCTTGGCGACCGGCGCGTAGTCCAGAAGATCGGCCTGGCCGTAAGGGATCATGGCCGCAAGCTGCTCCTCGCCGCGATCGACCCGCGCCAGCACGCAGGCCGCGAGCGAGGCCTTGAAGGTCGAGCACATGACGAACCGCTCGTCGGCGCGCCAGGCGATCGTCGCGCCGGTCGCAAGGTTCTCCGCATAGACCCCGATCCGGCCGCCGCTGTCGCGCTCATAGGCCTCGAGTTCCGGCAGCGTCTCCGCGGCGAGCGCGGGAGAGGCGGCAAACCAGCACAGCGAGGCGAGCAGAGAACGGCGGTCGAGAGGCATGGGGGGCCTTTTGAGAGAGACGGGCAGGTGGAGATGCGGTGTGCACGCCATCCGTGCAACGAGTGCGCCCGATTTCGGGCAACGAAAGATCAGGCCCCTCATTCCCTCAGGTCATACCGATAAGACTTGGACACGATCTGCCAGCCGTCGGCGAGCTTCATCGCCACCAGATAGTCGGTGAAAAACCGCGGCGGCAACTGGCACCGGACCTTGATGAAGGCGGTCTTGTCGTCCGAACGGTCGATGGTGACGATGAAATCCTCGCGCGGCTTGCCTTCGGCCTTGCCGGAGGGACGCTTGCGGACGCGGTCGAGCCAGTCGGGCACGGTCAGCACCTGGAGCTCGCCCTTCTCGACCCAGCGTAAATCGGCGGAGGGATGAAAGATGGCGCCGAGCTTTTCGGCGTCGCCTTCGTAAAGTCCGTCGAAATAGGATTGCACGACGGCTTCGACGCTCGAACGGTTCTGGCTCATGGGTCATCCCTTTGAATGATGGCTCGGGGTGAACTTAGTCGTACATGTCAAAATGCGCTATGGTGTCCGTACCATTTGCGCAAGGACGCTGTGATGACCGGATCAGAGAATGCGAACGCTCCCATCCTGACCGGCGAATGCTATTGCCGCGCGGTGCGCTACGAGGTGGCTGACGCGTTCTCCTATGCGATGAACTGCCACTGCTCGAATTGCCGCCGCACCACCGGCGCCGCCTTCAAGCCGTTCGCCGGGATCGAGCGGAGCAAGCTGCGCATCGTCAGGGGTGAGGACCAGCGCACCATCTATGGTGACGACACCACCCATGACGCCCACTGTGCTCGCTGCGGCTCGCTGCTTTATTCCCGGGTGCGCGAGGGAAAATGGGTCCATGTCGCCATGGGAACCCTGGTCGATGCCCCCTCGATCCGGCCGGGCGCCCACATTTTCGTGGGCTCGAAGGCGCCCTGGCACGAAATTACAGACGATCTACCGCAATATCGGGGGCATATTGGGGATGGCTGAGGGAACCCGGCCCGCGCGTGCGCCCGTCAGCGAACCCCGGCAGGGCTGGCACGACAAACAAAAGGGGCCTTTTGCGGCACCCCGCGGGCGCGGCCTTCGTGACCTCCATCACAAGCACCCGCGCCGGAACTTGCTAAAGCGATCCCAAGGGGGCCCGTACGGCCCTGAACTCGGAAGTCGTGTCATGCGCCATTTGCTCAGACTTGGTCCGCTTCTCCTCGCTCTCACGCTGCTGTTCGGCGCCGGGCCTGCGTTCGCCGGAAAGCGCGTGGCGCTGGTGATCGCCAACTCGGCCTATCAGCACGCGCCGTCGCTCGCCAATCCCGTCAACGACGGCACGGTGATGGCCAGGACGCTGAAGGAGGCCGGCTTCGACATCGTGGATTCCCGGCATGACCTGTCGGCGCTGGAGACGAGGCGTGTGTTGCGCGAATTCGCCGACGCAACCCGCGATGCCGATATCGCCGTGGTCTACTATGCCGGCCACGGCATCGAGGTCGAAGGCTCGAACTATCTGATCCCCGTCGACGCCAAGCTCGAGCGCGACACCGACGTGTTTGACGAGGCGCTGTCGCTCGACCGCGTCCTGGTCGCGGTCGAACCCGCAAAACAGCTTCGCCTCGTGATCCTGGACGCCTGCCGCGACAATCCGTTCGGCAAGACCATGAAGCGCACGATTGCCTCGCGCGGTATCGGCCGCGGCCTCGCCCAGGTCGAGCCGACCAGCTCCAACACGCTGATCGCCTATTCGGCCAAGGCCGGTTTCACGGCGCAGGACGGCGACGGCGCCAACAGCCCCTTTACCGTGGCGCTGTCGAAGCACCTGACGACGCCCGGCCTCGACGTCCGCCGCGCCTTCGGCTTCGTGCGCGACGACGTGCTCAAGTCGACGGGTAACAAGCAGGAACCGTTCGTCTACGGCTCGCTCGGTGGCGACGACGTGCCGCTGGTGCCGGTCAAGGTGACGGCTGCCGCTGCGCCCGCGCCGAATCCTCAGGCCGACATCCGCCGCGATTACGAGCTCGCGCTCCAGGTCGGCAACAGGCCGGCATGGGACGCGTTTCTCGCCCAGCACCCCGACGGCTTCTATGCCAGCCTCGCCAAGCTTCAGCTCGAGAAAATCAGCGCCGAGCAGGTCCATGCGGCGGCGACGGAAAAGGCCAAGCAGGCCGAGGCTGAACGAGATCGTCTTGCCGCGCTTGGCGCGCAGAAGGATGCGCAGGCCAAGGCTGCGGCCGATGCAAAGGCCGCGGAGCAGGTGCAACTCGCCGCGCAGAAAGCCAAGGAACAGGCACAGCAGCAGGCGGCCGCCGCCGAGCAGCAGCGCGTCAATCTCGCCGCAACGGCGCCGAGTGCTGCGCCAGCCAGCACGGCGAGCCCCTCAGGCACCAACGTTGCTTCGCTGACACCGGCCACTGCGCCGGCCGATCTCAACCGTTCCGTGCAGACTGAGCTCGGCCGCGTCGGCTGCTTCTCCGGCGCCGCCGACGGCAACTGGAACACGTCCGCGCAGCGGTCGCTGTCGCAGTTCAACCGCTATGCCGGCACCAAGCTCGACGTGAAGGTGGCAAGCACCGATGCGCTCGACACCGTCAAGTCAAAACCGTTGCGCGTCTGCCCCCTGGTGTGCGAGCACGGCTTCAAGGTCGACGGCGACAAGTGCACCAGGATCGTTTGCGGCGATGGCTTCGCGCTGAACGACGACAACGAATGCGAGAAGAAGCGTGCCGCAAAGCCGACGACTTCCAAGCCCGCGACCTCGCGACGTGACGACAGCGAGGATCGTCAGGCAAAGAAGCGCGTGCAGACGGGCTCCGCCGGAGGGTATGGCTCAGGCATCGCGGGCGCCGCGGCCGGCGCTGGTCGCGCCTCGGGCGGCAGTGGTCAGATTTATTGCAACGATCTTCTCTGCCGTCCGGTCCAGCGCGGCTGCCACCTCGTATATCGCGGTGGCGGCGGCCCTCACGTTGATGCCAATGCCGAGGTCTGCAACTGAGGGCACTGCGTCCCTCGACATTGTCCGGCGAAGCCGTGACAATGTCGCTGGGATCAGGTCGCGATCGCGCTCGCCGCGATGTTTACCGTCAGCGCCAGCAGCGCCGTGTTGTAGATGAAGGATACGATGCCGTGCGCCGTGGCGGTGCGGCGGATGGTCTTGTCGGTGATGCCGACGTCGGAGACCTGTGCGGTCATTCCGATCACGAACGAAAAATAGACGAAGTCCCAATAATCGGCGTGATCTTCCTTGTCGCCGCTCGGAAACTGAAGACCGCCCGGCTCGGCGTGGCGGTAGTAATCATGCGCGTAATGCAGCGCGAAAGTCGTGTGCACGGCGGCCCAGGACAGCGCGATGGTGGTGATCGCGATGGTCAGCTCCGCCGCGCCGCGATGGGTGCCGAGTTCGACCACGATCGCTGCGATGCTGGCGAACGCGCCGATTGCCGTCACCAGCAGGATCACGAAGCGGCCGTCGTCCTGCATCGCGGCGCTACGGCGGATGTGCTCGTGGTCGTTGCACAGCATCATCGCATAGACCAGCACGAGATAAACCGCGATCAGCGCATCCCAGCCGAGCACGAGCCGCGTCGTCAGCCGGGGTGAGCCCGGCGCGAGCAGGCAGACGAGGACGCCGATACCGAGCGAGATGAACGTCCGCGGCCGGGCGTAAATCAGCCGCATCGGCCGCGACATCTGGCGGAAGCGGACGAGGGCGGGATCCTCTTTGTTGCCGCCCGTCATCGCGTGGCTAGTTCTTCCGCTCGGCCACGAAGCGCGCGGCGGCTTGCAGCACGGCGGCGCGGTCGCCGAAGATCGACACGGCGCTGTCGGCTCGCGCGAGCAGGTCGCGCACGCGCTGCCTGGCGCCCTCGATGCCGAGCTGGGTGACGAAGGTGGTCTTGCCGAGCGCGGCGTCCTGGCCCGACGGCTTGCCCAGCGCAGCCGCGTCGCCTTCCACGTCGAGCAGGTCGTCGGCGATCTGGAAGGCCTCGCCAAGTGCGCGGCCGTAATCGTCGAGCGCCTGATATTCCTTTTGCGAGGCCTGGCCGAGGATCGCTCCGGCGATGCAGCCATAGCGCAGCAATGCGCCGGTCTTCATCTGCTGGAGACGGGCGACATCGACCGGCTCGCGGTCGCCGAAACGGCCTTCCCCGGCAAGATCGAGGATCTGGCCGCCGACCATGCCGCCGATGCCGGCGCAGCGCGCCAGCGCGCGCGTCAGCAGCAGCCGCACATTGGCGTCGCGGTGGATCTCGTCGCGGGTGATGATGTCGAAGGCGAGCGTCAACAGGCCGTCGCCCGCGAGGATCGCGGTCGCGTCATCGGTCTTCTTGTGCAGGGTGGGGCGGCCGCGGCGCAGGTCCGAATTGTCCATCGCCGGCAGATCGTCATGGATCAGTGAGTAGCAGTGGATGCATTCGAGCGCGGCACCGGCGAGCAGCGCCGCCTCGCGCGGCACGCCGAACACGGCCGCGCTCTCGACCACAAGGAACGGTCGCAGGCGCTTGCCGCCGTTCAGGCTCGAATAGCGCATTGCGTCCATCAGTCGCTTGGGCCGGGCGATCTCATCGGGCAGGATGTCGTCCGCCAACAGGCGCCCGAGCAGGGCCTCGGTGTCATCAGCGGTCTTGTCCAGACGTTTGGCGAAATCGGACGGGGACGTGCCGGTCATCAAGAAGGGCTCCAGAACCAAAATTCGGCGGGACAATCCTTTATGCGCCCGCTTCAGTCAATCGTTTGGAAGGGCTAAAAGGTGCTGGAAAAGGCCCGAATTATCACAGACTTAATGGCGAGAGCCGTGGCCGCGTTTCATTTTGCGCCGGGAAGGTCGATTTGCGCATCGTCAAAATCCTGCTGGTAGCGCTCGCGGTCGTGGCTCTCGCGCCCTATGTGATCGCGCCGTTCTACCGCACCGGCCATCCGGTTTCGACGCTGATGGCTTGGCGAAGCTTGCGGGGCGCGCCGATGCATCGGGAATGGATCGATCTGGCGGCGATGTCGGCCTCACTGCCGCGATCGGCGGTGGCGGCCGAGGATGCCCATTTCTGCAAGCATCACGGCATCGATTGGGGCGCGCTGCGCGAGGCGATCGACGACGCGAACGAAGACGGTACGCCGTTCCGGGGCGCCTCGACGATCACCCAGCAGGTCGCAAAAAACCTGTTCCTGTGGCAGGGGCGGGACTTCGTCCGCAAGGCGCTGGAATTCCCGTTGGCGCTGTGGATCGACTTCGTCCTGCCCAAGGCGCGGATCCTGGAGATCTACCTCAACATCGCCGAGCTGGGACCGCAGGGCCAGTTCGGGGTGGAGACCGCCAGCGCCTATGCCTTCGGCAAGTCGGCGGCCAACCTGTCCCCCCGGGAAGCCGCCCTTCTGGCCTCGATCCTGCCGAATCCGGTCAAACGCAGCGCCAGGACCCCTGGACCGGGTGTCAGGCGCCTGGCCGGGACCTATGTTGCCAGGGCGCAGGCCAGCTCGCTTTCGACCTGTTGGCGGGAAAATCGCTGATTTCTGGCCCTTTCCGGACGTATTTTCCGGTCCAAGAGCCTAGCTTTAGGGCCAGCCTTCCTCTATAAGCGCGGCCTTGATCGGCATTCCGCTCGCCCCGTTTGGGTGCTGAGCCGTCCTGTGGACGATGCCCTGATGACACCAATCCCTAGAGGATATTGAAATGGCCGTTCCGAGAAGAAAAACCTCGCCGTCGCGCCGTGGCATGCGCCGCTCGGCAGACGCCATCAAGAAGCCGACCTATGTGGAAGACAAGGACTCCGGCGAGCTCCGTCGTCCGCATCATCTCGACCTCAAGACCGGCATGTACAAGGGCCGTCAGGTCCTGAAGAAGAAAGAGTCCTGAGTTAAGGATCTTTCTCCGGGCGGGATCATTTCGCCTGCCTGATTTCGGCCAACCCATGAGATATGACGGTGACGGCGGCGGAGCGAATGCTTCGCCGCCGCATTGTCCTGTCTGGATATCTTGATCGAGAAGGCATTTCGCCGATGGTCGGTTTCCCGCTGCTCCTGATCCCGCTCGCGGTCTACAATATCATCGCCTTCCTGATGCCGAGCGTGTCCTTTACGGACGTGCTGTTCAAGGTGCCCATGATCACGGGCGAGGCCTGGCCGGTCACGCTCGCCGACGTGATGCTCGCGCTCGGAATCGTGCTGCTGCTGCTCGAGGTGGTGAAGGGCGCGCGGCCGGGCGCGAGATTCCTGATGGATCATTTGCTGTCGCTGATCGTGTTTGGCGCGGCTGCGGCCGAATTCGTGATGTGGCCGAAATTCGGCAACTCCACCTATTTCCTGCTGGTGCTGCTCGCGATGGCCGATTTCCTCGGCGGCATCGCCCAGCGCACGCGCCGCCGCGTCGCCTATGCCGGCGAGACGACAGCGCCCGCTTCGCGCAAGGCCAGGCGTCAGGCCGAAGCGCCGGCCGATGAAGCCGTCGCCGAGCCCAAGTTCGAGCCGCTGATTGCGCCGCAGCCGGCACCGGTGGCGCCGCCCGCGCCCACTGCGCAGTCGGTCGCCGAATCCGTGCTGATGGACCACCCGGCGCCGAAGCCCGTCCAGAGCATGCCTTCGCCGGATTTGCAGCCGGGCAACGGCACGCCGCCGTCTCCCGACGCGCCGCCGCGCTGATCGGCCTCAAGCCACCTGTCGCGTCCGCGCGCTGACGCTTCCCAGCGGATGCTTGCTGCCATAGGCCATCTGCGCGTCTTCGGAAGACGCGCAGCGGAGCCGGTTCGTCTGCGGCAGGTGCTCGGCATTGGCGATCAGCTGGGTGACGAAGCTCGAATCGGGGCGCGACAGCGGCGCCTTGTTGGCCAAGCGCAGAAGCGGCAGCAGCGGCACCAGGGCCGTGCCCGTGCCGTTGTCCGCCTGGACCGATCGATCAGTACTGAACATCGCAATCACCGTTGGTCCGGCGAGCCTGTCGCGTTTCGGAACGCTGGCGCCGGTGCGTGTCACGTACTCGCAAGGCCTATGCCGGCCGGGCCGGTTTGGTTCCGCAGGCCTGCAGAACGTGGTTTCCAAATTGTTTATGAACTTTGCCTAGGGTCAAAGGCGAATCTGGCTCTATCCTGTGCCGACCCAGGACTCTCCGCTGTCCCGAAACGAGGCGATTTTGACCCCCGCATTGCCGCAAGCCTCCGACATCCTGGCTGCTCTCGGCCAGGCCGTGTTCGCCTGGGACGTCGCCAGCGATGCCATCGTCTGGGGTGATCAGGCCAGTGCCATCTTCCCCGGCATTCCCGCCGAGCGGCTGGCCACCGGCGCCGAGTTCGCCAAGCTGATCGAGCCCGCGCAATCGCTGCGGACCGCGGCGCTGGCGCAAACCTCCGCCGTACATGGCGCCGACGGCACGCCCTACCGGGTCGAATATGGCGTACGCTTGAGCGCCGCCGATCCCGTGGTCTGGATCGAGGAGACCGGGCGCTGGTTCGCCGGGCCCGACGGCCGCCCGGTGCGTGCGATCGGCTCCGTCCGCATCAACAATGAGCGCCACGCCCGCGACGAGGAATTGACGAAGCTGGCCCGGCTCGATCCGCTGACCGGCGAGCTCAATCGTTCGCATCTGATCGCGGCGCTGGCCGAGGCGATCGAGGAGACGACCCGCTTCCGCTCGACCGCGGCCTTCATGCTGGTCGGCATCGATCATCTCGCCCGCGTCAACGACGCCTTCGGCTTCGACGTTGCCGACGCCGTGATCCTCGACGTCGCCAAGCGCATTCGCGCGCGCCTGCGCGGCGGCGACGTGCTCGGGCGCTTCTCCGGCAACAAGTTCGGCCTGATCCTCAAGAACTGCACCGTCGACGACATGAACGTCGCCGCCGAGCGCTTCCTCGCCGGCATCCGCGACGAGGTTGTGCCGACCAAATCCGGCCCAGTCTCGGTCACCGCCTCGATCGGCGCGGTCAGCGTGCCGCGCTATGCCCGCAACACCGACGAGGCCGTCAATCGCGCCCACGAGACCCTGGACGCCGCGAAGCGGCGCCGCGTCGGCTCGTTCGCGGCCTGGCGCCCGGATGCCGCGCGCGACGCCCAGCGCCGCGTCAACATCCGCGTCACCGACGAGATCGTCACCGCGCTGAACGAGCGCCGGATCAAGCTTGCCTATGAGCCGGTGGTTGCTGCCGCCTCGCGCGAGCGCGCGTTCCATGAATGCCTGGTGCGGATGGACCAGGGCGACGGCCAGGTGCTGCTGGCGCCCGACATCGTGCCGGTCGCCGAACGACTCGGCCTCATCCGCCTCGTCGATCATCGCGTGCTCGAGCTGGTGGTCGCCGAGCTCGCGGCCGCGCCCGACATCTGCCTCAGCCTCAACATCTCGCCGGATACCACGATGGATCCGGACTGGTGGGCGGGCATCGAGTCTCTGATGCTGGCCCATCCCGGCGTTGCCGAACGGCTGATCGTCGAGATCACCGAGACGGTCGCGATCCAGGACATCGACGACGTGCGCGGCTTCGTCACCCGGCTGAAGAATTTCGGCAGCCGCATCGCCATCGACGATTTCGGCGCCGGCTACACCTCGTTCCGGAATTTGCGCAAGCTCGGCGTCGATATCGTCAAGATCGACGGCGCCTTCGTGCAGAACATCACCCATTCGGCCGACGACCGCGCCTTCGTGCAGACCCTGATCGATCTCGCCCGCCGCCTCGACATCAAGACGGTCGCCGAATGGGTGCAGGACGAAGAAGCCGCAAACATGCTTCGCGACTGGGGCTGCGACTACATCCAGGGTCGCCTGATCGGGCTGGCGTCGGCCGAGCGGCCGTGGGGCACGCCGCCGGATAGCGCGCTGCCTGCGGCGGGGGAGGGACCGCGCTTCGCGCGGCTGCGAGCTAACCCACCCAACGCAGATCCTTACGCCACGCGTCGAACCGCGTTCAGCGTCTCGATGGCGCGTCCGACCTCGGACGCCGGACACGGCCTGCCGAAATAATAGCCCTGCACGGCGGTGCAGCCGCATTCACGGACGAAGTCGAGCTGCTCGATCGTTTCGACACCCTCGGCCGTGGTCTCGACGCCGAGCACTGAGCCGAGGCTGGCGATGGTGCGGACGATGGCAATGCTCTCCGGGCTTTCGCCGAGCGTGCCGACGAAGGAGCGATCGATCTTGATGCGGTCGAACGGAAACTTGCGCAGATAGCTCAGCGAGGAATAGCCGACGCCGAAATCGTCGAGGCTGACGCGCACCCCTAACGCGCGAAGCTGGTGCAGGATCTCGATCGTCGCCTCGCTGTCGTCGAGCAGCGCCGTCTCGGTGACCTCGAGCTCGAGCCGCTGCGGCGGCAGGCCGGCTTCCGCAAGTGCGCTCGTGACCATCGCCACCAGCCCGCGCGAGCGGAACTGCACCGGCGACAGGTTCACCGCGACGGTGACATCGGGCCAGGACACGGCGGTCGCGCAGGCGGTGCGCAGCACCCATTCGCCGATCGGGACGATCAGTCCGTTCTCTTCCGCGATCGGAATGAATTCGGCTGGCGAGACGAAACCGCGCGACGGATGCTTCCAGCGCAGCAACGCCTCGAAGCCGGTCAGCTCGGTGGTGTCGAGCCGCACCTGCGGCTGGAATGCCAGGTCGAACTCACGTGCCTCGAGCGCGCCGCGCAGATCGTGCTCCAGCGCGTGCCGGCTGCGCGCCTCTTCCTCCATCTCGGGCTCGAACAGCTGAAAGGCGCCGCGCCCCTTGGCCTTGGCCTGGTACAGCGCGAGGTCGGCGCATTTCATCAGCTCGTCGGCATCGAGCCCGTGATCGGGCGCGATGGCGATGCCGACGGAGACGCCGACATGGATCGATTGGTTCTCCAGCGGCGGCGGGTGACCGATGATCTCCACCAGGCGGCGTGCGAGCTTTTCCGCCGATTGCGGCTGCGGTCCGCGCTGGAGGACGGCGAATTCGTCGCCGCCGAGCCGCGCGACGGTGTCGTGCTCGCCGACATTCTCCTTCAGCCGCGCCGCGACCCAGCGCAACAGCCGGTCGCCGGCCGCGTGGCCGAGGCGGTCGTTGACGGTCTTGAAATTATCGAGGTCGAAGCACAGCACGGCCATCGCGCCGCCGGCGATCGCGACCTGGTTCAGTCCCTCGCCCATCTTCTCGCGAAACAGAGTGCGGTTGGGCAGGTCGGTGAGCGAATCGTGCCGCGCCATGTGCGCCACGCGAGCCTGGGCCTTGTGGCGCTCGGTGACGTCCTCGTAGGTGACGACCCAGCCGCCGTGCTCCATTCGCTTGTGATTGAGCTTGATGATCCGGCCGTCGCTCAAATGGCGGTGCAGCGTGTGCTCGCCCTCGCGCAGCCTCTCGACATAATCGGCATAGAGCCGCGCGGCGGTGGTGTTCGGATGGGTGCCGAGCTCGCAGCTGTGCTCCATGATCTCGCGCATCGAGACACCTGGCTTCACGACGTCCGGCGACAGGCCGTACATCTCGATGTAGCGGCGGTTGCAGACGATCACGTGCAGGCTCGAATCCAGCATGCAGAGGCCCTGGCTCATGTTGTTCAAGGCCGCGTCGAAGCGCCGATACTGCTCGCTCAACTCCTCGATTGCGTGCTCGCGCTCGGTGATGTCCTCATAGGTGGCGACGAAGCCGCCCTCGGCCAGCGCGCAGTATCGCACCGAGATCATGGTGTCGTTCGACATGCGCCGGCGCATCGGCGAGGAATCGCGGTTGGCGATCCTCGCGCTGGCGGCTTCCAGGAGCTGCTGCGGACTATATTCGGAGGAGAACGCACCTTTCGCCATCGAGCGCTCGATCAACTCGGCGAGATGCGTCCCCGGTTTGGTCTCCTCCGGCGACAGCCGATAGATCTTCCGGTAGGTGGTGTTGCAGACACGCAGGCGCATCCCGCTGTCGTAGAAGGCGAGCCCGTGCGCCATGTTCTCCAGCGCCGCATCGAGAATGAAGTTCTGCTGCCGCAGCGTCTCCTCGTATTGCAGCCGCTCCGTGACGTCTTCATGCACCGTCACCCAGCCGCCGTCCGGCAGGAAGCGGGAGACCGCCTGCACCATCCGCCCGTCATAGCGCATCACCAGCAGGGTTTTCGCCTTCCTGGCGCGCACGTCCTCCAGCCTGGCGTCATGGAACTCGTCGGCCGACATCCCCGGCAAATTGCCGCGCGACAGCCAGTGATCGATGGCCGTGCCGTGCGTGGCGCCCGGCTTCACGATTTCGGGGTCGAGATTGTAGAGCTTCAGGAAACGTTCGTTGCAGACGACGACGCGACTGTCGGAATCATACATGATGAGACCGTGCGACATGTTGGCAAGCGCGTGTTGGCTGCGCTCGGTCTGCACGCGCAGCTCCGCCTCGAGCCGTGCGAGGCGGCTGACGTCGTCACAGATCGTCATCCAGCCGCCGCCGGGGAGCGGCTTCAGCTCGAGCGCCATGACGAGGCCGCTCGCGAGCGTCTGTTCAGTCCGGAACGGCTGGCCGGCCGCGATCCGCGCCATGCGCGCTGCATAGAGCGCATCGACTTCCCCTGCGGGGATGTTGCCGAGCGTCGCGCTGTGGGCGAGCACGTCGCGGTAGCTCGTGCCGACCCGGACGGTCTCGGCCGACATGTTGAACAGGCTGAGATAGCGCTGGTTGACCAGCACGATCCGGTTGGCGGCGTCGTAGACGCAGACGCCCTGCTCCATGTGATCGAGCGCAAGCTGGCTCAGCCCGACCAGGGCCTGCGGGCCCTCTTCGCGGCGTGCACCAAGCTCGTTGTCGCGGGTCGACGTCATGGGATCGGCAGGTCTCGGCGGGCAATAGACTTAACGCAGCGTAATTCAGCCGCCGAGGGTAGCGAAGAGGCGGGAAAATTCCCTTAAGCGCAGTAGTTTACGGAGGGTGACCAGCAAGGCGGAGAGTGGGCCGTACAGACTACGCTCATGCGGGCTACAGGAGGGCGCGACCTCCTACGGTCCGTACAGCACGAGTTCCGTATCCGTGAGGTCGGCGAGCTGCGGCCGGTGCGGACCCTTGAAATATTTGCGGCCGCGCCGCTCGGTGTAGATGCCGACGAGGCCGGGAACCGGGCCATTGGAGTCGACGGCGACCGAGATCTTGCCGAGCCGCAGCAGCAGCCGGCCGATGCGCCCTGCGCATTCGACGTACTCGGCAGCGTTGCGGCAATAGATCAGCTTCATCGCGGGCGGCGCAATGAAGCCGCGGCGGATGCGCACCGGTTGCAGGATGAAGGGGAACGTTCCCTTCGGGGTACGGCAGACGAGGCTGAGGCAATTGTAGCGCGCGTGCCGCGTCAGGAGCTCGGTTTCGACTTCGGAAAGTCCATCGATCGTCTTGGCGTGCTGCGAGATGACCTCGATCTTGCTCCAGCGCGGGACGCGTGCCAGCGCGGGTACGGAGAAGAATATGCCACGGCAATAGGCGCGAAAGCCTTGCGTCTCGATGATCGGCCAGGTCCAAGGCGCCGGGCTGATGTTGAGATAGGTGACGTCCTTGTGCCGCTGGGCGATCTTGGTCAGGAGCGGCGCATAGTTGCGGTAAGCCGGATCGACGTACCAGCTCGACAAATTGCACTGGATGGCTACCTCGTCGCCGGCCTTCCGCGTCGTGTAGATCAGCAGCAGCACGCCGACCGGTGTGCCGTCATTGTCGAGCATGTAGCCGAAGCGCGGGTAGCCTTCCGGCACCGGCCGGAAGGCCTGCCGGCGCAGGCCCTGGATCCAATAGTCGCGCGAGCGGCCCACGAAGCCGCGCGTCAAAAGGTCTGCGACCGCCTCGACGTCGGCCTCGGTGATCTCGCGGCATCGGACCTTGGTGTGGATCACGCTCGTCTTTCCCGTGGAAATGACAGGCCTCGTTCCGTTAGCGCCAGCCTTCGCCATGAGCATCGGCCGCGACGTGCGGCTGCATGCCCATGAGCTCGCGCACCTTGGCGGGCCAGGCGGAAAGATCAGTGCCGTGGGTGTGGAACATCGCGACGGCCAGGCGGTCCATGCCGAAGGCGACGCAGCCCGTGTGGGCCGGCTCGCCATCGTCGTCCTGGATGCCCCAGGTCGTGCCGAAATGCTCGCGGTGATAGTTGAAGCTCATGCAGGCGGTCGGCTGCTCCTCCGAGCGCAGCGGGATCAGCAGCTCGAACTTGAGCTGCTGCTGCTTCTGGCTCACCGCCTTCATCTGGCCGACGCGGCCGAAGAAGGGATCGCTGGCATAATCGACGCGGAAGGTGAGACCGAGATCGGCCGCGATCGCCTGCGCGCGCACCATCCAGCGCTCGCGGAAATCGGCGACGTCGTCGGGGCTTCCGATGCAGACATATTCGCGCATCCGGAACGATTGCAGCCGGTCGAGGTGCTTCGACGGCTCACGGCGGAAGCAGTCGGCGGCGACGTCGAAGCGCAGGCCGCTCTTCGGCAACTGGCCGCGGCTCGCCGCGATCGGATAGACCGGATAGCAGGCGGCGGGCGACAGCACGAGGTCGGCGGGCGACAGCGAACTGGTCCAGTCGCCACCGGCGTCGAAGCGGCTCACCGCGGCGTTGATCTCGCGCTCGGTGCCGTGCAGGCCGCAGACGCAGCCGAGCAGGTTCGGAAAGCTCTTGAGATAGCCGGATTTTTCCAGCTGGGCCCGGCTCATCACCGGCGGGAAGCGCATCACCTCGGTGCCGGCCTCGCGATGGCTCGTGATCAGTGCGGCGAGCTTTTCGACAACGCCCTCATAAAGCGCGGTGCGGGCGTAGACGCCGTCCGAACCCATGGGGTGAAACAGCTTGTCGGCGAGATGATCGAGCGGATCGATGGCTTGCGGGGCGGTCTCGGGTGAATCGGGAAGAACAGCAATGTTCATATTCGACTTCCTGCTATTTGAAATTATTGTTGTTGGTCGAGAAGATTTGTCGGTCCGTAAGGCACGTCAGTCCCGAAAGCTTTTCAATCGCGAAGGCTGGTTGGCACGCCGCTCATCAACGTCGAGGTCGCAGCATTGGCCAGAATGCGGTCATTGTTGATCATGATCGGCGACGACAGCACGTCGCGCAGGTGGCGGCCCATGGTGAACTCACCGTCGTTGCGGTAGCCCGAAAGACCGGCCGTGCGCATCGCATGCATCACGGTCTCGACTGCGAGCTCGGAGGCCTGCACCTTCAACAGAGTGATCGAAGACTGGAAGTCGAGTGAACTCAGGGCGCGTTCGTCATGCTCGGCGTTGGCGAAGGCGTCGATATTGGCCGAGATCAGCGCGCGCAGCTTGGCCAGCGACATCTTCGCGGCGGTGAAATGCGCCGCGGCCGGGGGCATCTGGCCGCCGGAGCCGCGCGCCGCCTTGCGGACGAAGGCCTGCGCGCGCGTGACCGCGGCAGCGGCGATGCCGGCCCAGGCGGATGACCAGCACAGATGCGCGAAGGGCGTCATGGTCTGGGCGTGGATCTTGTCGTAGGATTCAGGGAAGACGCGGTCGGCGGGGCAGTCGACCCTCAGCTCGAAACCGGTCGAGCAGGTGCCGCGCATGCCGAGCGTTTCCCATCCCTGCGTCTGCTTCAGCGAATAATCGTCCCTGGCGAGCGCCAGCAGCACCTGGTCCGAGGCGGCGGCTTCGGTGGCGCGGCGGGCGATGGTGACGAGGCCGTCGGCCTCGGCGCCGTAGGAGATGACGGTGGCGTCGCGCACGAGCGAGACGGTGTCGCCGGCGTGATCGACGGCAGCCGCGCTGGCGCGGATGTTGCCACCGTTCTGGCCTTCTGTGGTGGAGGAGGCGAGCAGCCACTGGTCGCGTGCGACGCGCCGCATCATGGTTTCCATCCAGGGAATGCCGTGGCCGTGCCTGACGACACAGGCGACCTTGGTCGTGTGCATCGCATAGACCATCGCGGTCGAGGCGCAGGCGCGTCCCAGCGTATAGCAGATGTCGGTGACGTCGTGGATCGAGGCACCAAGCCCGCCGAACTCGACCGGGACCATGACGCCGAGCAGCTTTTGCTCGCGCGCGATCTCGAAAGCCTTGTGCGGGAATCGGGCGTCGCGATCGACCCCGTCTGCGTCGGCCGCCGCCGCGGCGGAGGTTCGGGCGGCGCGCTCGATGAGGGAAGGACCCTGCTCGAGAAAGCTCGTCTGCGTCTCGTCGACAGTGAGAACTGCTTCACGCACGTTCATGCTCGTCCGCCTCCGGTTTGCCGTTCGAGATCGCCGGCATCATTCGCGATGCCGCTTAAAGCGATCTTCCGACCATCTTTGCTTGTGATTGGAGGCTACGGATTTAATTCAAATTCGTCGATGAAATACAGGGTAAACGATCTGCAATTCCGAATGAACAGTTAAGGTCGGGTTGTTTGCATCACCCAAGTTTCCGCAATCGCGTTAGGAATCTGGAAGAAGCTCGAATTCCAGACAATCTGAGTCATCGTTTACTAAGAAACGCGAAGTAATGGTACCGACCATTGCAGGATCGTCGCGTCGCGCCCATCGTACCCGGCAACCGGTCCGACCTTATGACAGACAAACGGGAATTTGCCGATGCAGGCCTTCGATACTGACGTGCGCAATCGCATCATCAAGCTGGTGAAGGGTATCCTCGAGCAGAACTCGCTCGTCGCCGACGTCACGCCGCAGACCAAGCTCGTCGACGTCGGCCTGACCTCGATGGACATGGTGAACCTGATGCTCGGCGTCGAAGCCGAGTTCGACTTCACCATTCCCCAGTCCGAGATCACGCCGGAGAACTTCCAGTCGGTCGAGACGCTGGAGCGCATGGTCGCGACCCAGCTGCAGCCGGCGACCGCGGCTTAGTCAAACGCTCGTCTCGTCCGGACTGCAAGGCCGCTCCACCCCCGTTCCAAAACCGCCGCAAAACTGGCATAGCTTAACCTTGTCGCACGTAGCTGACAGGGTGGAGCAGGCATGACGCAGGCGGTATTGGGCATCATCGGTGGCTCCGGCATTTACGATCTGCCGGGGCTTGAGAATGCTCGCGAAGAGGTGATCCAGAGTCCCTGGGGCGAGCCGTCGGCGCCGCTGCGGCGCGGCTCCATTGCCGGACTGCCGATCGTATTCCTGCCGCGCCATGACAAGGGTCACCGGCTGTCGCCCTCCGACATCAACTATCGCGCCAATATCGACGTCCTCAAGCGCGCCGGCGTCACCGACCTGATCTCGCTGTCGGCCTGCGGTTCCTTCAAGGAGGAGATGCCACCCGGCACCTTCGTCCTCGTCGACCAGTTCGTGGATCGCACCCACAAGCGCGAGAGCTCGTTCTTCGGCCGGGGCTGCGTCGCCCATGTGTCGATGGCGCATCCGGTGTCGCCGCGCTTGCATATTCACCTCGCCGCGGCCGCCGAAGCCGAGGGCATCGCGTTCGCGCGCGGCGGCACCTATGTCTGCATGGAGGGGCCGCAATTCTCCACCTATGCGGAAAGCATGACCTACAAGACGCTGGGCTATTCGGTGATCGGCATGACCAACATGCCCGAGGCGAAGCTCGCCCGGGAGGCCGAGATTTGCTACGCCACCGTCGCCATGGTGACGGATTTCGACTGCTGGCATCCCGATCATGACGCGGTCACCGTTCAGGACATCATCCGCGTGCTGACCACAAACGCGGACAAGGCGAAGTCGCTGGTGGCGCGGCTCGCCAAGGATTTTCCGCGCGAGCATGAGCCGTGCCCGATTGGCTCGGACCGTGCGCTCGACACCGCGCTGATCACTGCGCCAGAGGCGCGCGATCCCGAGCTCCTGAAGAAGCTCGATGCCGTGGCGGGGCGCATCCTGCGCGGTTGAGACGAAAGGCAGAATGCCATGAAGGTCGACGGCAAGCATTTCCGCAGCATCTGGCGCGAGCATGATGGCTGGTCGGTCGGCGCGATCGACCAGCGCCGGCTGCCGCATGAGTTCGTGGTCGCGCGGCTTACCTCGTGCGAGGACGCGGCGGTCGCGATCCGCGACATGCTGGTGCGCGGCGCGCCGCTGATCGGCGCCACTGCGGCCTATGGCATGGCGCTCGCGATGCGCGAGGATTCCTCCGATGCCGGCCTGAAACGCGCCTACGACAGGCTCGTCGTGGCGCGGCCGACTGCGATCAATCTGAAATGGGCGCTCGACGAGATGCACGCGAGTCTCGCGCCGATTGATCCGCTGGAGCGGGCGGAAGCTGCCTATGCGCGCGCCGATGAGATCGTGGAACAGGATGTCGAGATCAACCGTGCCATCGCCGGCAACGGCCTGAAATTGATCGAAGCGATTGCGGCGAAGAAGCCGGGCGAGACGGTCAATGTGCTGACCCATTGCAACGCAGGCTGGCTCGCCACCGTGGATTGGGGCACGGCGACCGCCCCGATCTATCTCGCGCATGAGCGCGGCATCAAGGTCCATGTCTGGGTCGACGAGACCCGTCCGCGCAACCAGGGCGCCTCGCTCACCGCCTGGGAGCTTGGCCATCACGGCGTGCCGCACACCGTGATCCCCGACAACACCGGCGGGCACCTGATGCAGCATGGCATGGTCGATCTCGCCATCGTCGGCACCGACCGCGTCGCTGCCAACGGCGACGTCTGCAACAAGATCGGGACCTATCTGAAAGCGCTCGCCGCGCACGACAATTGCGTGCCGTTCTACGTCGCGCTGCCGTCGCCGACGATCGATTTCGCCGTTGATGACGGCATCCGCGACATTCCGATCGAGCAGCGCAGCGGCACTGAGGTCACCGATATGACCGGCCGCACTGCGGATGGCAGGCTGGAGACGGTTCGGATCGTGCCGGAGGGCTCGCCGGTCGCGAACTACGCCTTTGACGTCACCCCGGCGCGTCTCGTCACCGGCCTCATCACCGAGCGCGGCGTGCTGAAGCCGGATCGCGCCTCGCTCGCGGCGGCGTTCCCCGAACGGGTCGCCGCTGCGGCGGAGTGAGAAGTTTGGCGATGAGCGTCGATCCAATCTCGTCATTGCGAGCGTAGCGAAGCAATCCAGAGTCTTTCCGCGGAGGCAGTCTGGATTGCTTCGCTGCGCTCGGAATGGCCGGGATGATAGACTAACCCAGCGTCAACCCCGTGGCTGCCTCGAGCTCGGCGATCGCCTGCGTGCCGCTGGTGACCTTGATCGTCGTCATTCCCATCTCGCGCGCGGGTTTCAGATTGACGCCGAGATCGTCGAGATAGACGCAATTGTTCGGATCGACCTGCAGCGTCTCGACCATCAGCTTGTAGATGCGCGGATCGGGCTTGCGCAGCCCGATCTTCGCGGACTCGATGACGTGGTCGAACAGCACCATCACCTCAGCGACGTAGAGTGAGCGCCCGGTCATGCTGCCGATCGCGTTCGCGGGCAGATTGTTGGTGATGCAGCCGGTCCTGAATTGCGCCTTGATGCGCTTCAGCGCCTCTACCATCTCGGGGCGCAGATCGCCCTGGAGCAGCGGCAGCACGTCGCGCCCGCGTACCTCCGCGCCAAGCGCGAGCGACTCGGTGGCGAACAGTTGGTCGAAGGTGTCGATATCGACCTCGGCGCGCTCGAACTTCGCCCAGGCGTTTTCCAGGTGATTGGCGGCATTGGTGCGCCGGATGATGTCGACGGGCAGGCCGCGCTCGGCCTCGAATCGCGTGAACGCCTCGAATGGCGAACTCGTCAGCACGCCGCCAAAATCAAAGATCACAGCTTCGATCGTCAAGGTTCCGCCCTCGTCAATTCCTTTCCAAGAGGGCTAGCATGCGATATCGGCAAGGGCCAGTCTGAAGCAATCCTTCGCCGTCACCGATGCCGTCGTCAGAGCGTGTTCCCATGAAAAAGCCGGTCATTCTCATCATAGCCACGCTGCTGCTCGCGGCCCCCGCCCATGCGATCGTCGGCGGCGGCACGCCGCAGGCGGATGGTGTCGCGCGCGCCGTCGTCACCATCGTCGGCTCGCGCGGCAACTTTTGCACCGGGAGCTTGATCGCGCCAAGACTGGTGCTTACCGTCGCCCACTGCGTGCAGCCGGGGGCTGATTACAAGATTATCGACCGCGGCGCCGACGGCCAACCGCAATTGCTGAATGTGCGCACCGTCGCGATCCATCCGAACTTCAACATGCAGGCGATGCAGGCACATCGCGCCACCGCCGACGTGGCGCTGTTGCAACTCGATATTCCACTCAAGGGAAAATCCACGGTGCCGGTCGGCATGCCGAATATTCCGATCCGGATCGGCAGCCGCTTCGTGGTTGCCGGTATCGGTGTCACCGTGCGCGGTGACGGCAAGAGTGGCGGCACGATTCGTGTCGCTGCGCTCGTCGCCACGGGTCAGCCCGGCGCCTTCCAGATCCGGCTGGTCGATCCCGTAACCAACGGTGTTCGCGACGGAATCGGTGCGTGCACGGGTGATTCCGGCGGTCCCGTGTTCGAGGACAAGCCGAACGGTGCCGTGCTGGTCGGCGTCATCAGCTGGTCCACGGGCCCGAACGGCGCTGCCGGTTGCGGCGGGCTGACCGGCGTCACGCCGCTCACGCTCTATCGCGACTGGATCTTGCAGACCGCGCGGAGCTGGGGTGCGGCGCTGTGATTTGACCGCGAATTGATCTATGTCATTTTGTAGCGGAAACGCGACGAGCGATGCTGCCCGTTGCGGAGGAAACGCGTTGCCCGGACAAGGGCGGCCACAAAAATAAGCAAGGCATAGAAGCAACAATGAATGTCGCTGTTCGCAGTCACGCTACGGCCAAACAGGCTTCTGAACATTTCGACGTGTTGATCGTCGGCGCCGGCATCTCCGGCATCGGCAGCGCCTATCACATGACAAAGCAGCTTCCGGGCGCGAGTTTCGTCATCCTGGAAACGCAGGCGACGTTCGGCGGCACCTGGACCACGCATCGCTATCCCGGCATCCGCTCCGACAGCGACCTCCACACCTTCGGCTACAGCTTCAAGCCCTGGGTCGGCCCGCCGATTGCGACCGCCGAGGAAATCCTCGCCTATATGAACGAGGTGATCGACGACAACGATATCGCCCGGCATATCCGCTACAAGCACAAGATCAATTCCGCGAGTTGGTCGAGCGAGAACAATCTCTGGACCATCGAGGCGGTGACGACCGACACCGGCGAACCGAAAACCTTCACCGCCAATTTCCTCTGGATGTGCCAGGGCTATTATCGCCATTCGGAAGGTTACACGCCGGAATGGAAGGGCACTGATAGCTTCAAGGGCCGCATCGTCCATCCGCAGACCTGGCCTGACGACATCGACCTTGCGGGCAAGAAGGTCGTCGTGATCGGCTCGGGCGCGACCGCAGCGACGCTGGTACCGAACATCGCGGACAAATGCGCGCATGTCACCATGCTGCAGCGCTCGCCGACCTATTTCCGGCTAGGCCGCAATGCCATCGAGATCGCGGAGGAGCTGCGCCGGCTTCAGGTTGACGAGAAATGGATCCACGAGATCGTTCGCCGCAAGATCCTGTTCGAGCAGGACGCGTTCACGAAGCTCTGCATCTCCAAGCCCGAGCAGGTCAAGAAGGAGCTGATCGGCCAGATCAGCGCGGTGCTCGGTCCTGACTACGACGTCGAGACGCACTTCACGCCGAGCTACCGGCCGTGGCGGCAGCGCATCGCCTTCGTGCCGGATGCCGACCTGTTCAAGGGCATCGCCAGCGGCAAGGCCTCCGTGGTCACCGACGAGATCGAATGCTTCGTCGAGAACGGCATCCAGCTCAAATCCGGCGAACTGCTCGAGGCCGACATCATCGTGACCGCGACCGGCTTCAATCTCGCCGCACTCGGCGACATCGCCTTCGAGGTCGACGGCAAGCCGCTCGCCTTCGGCGACACCGTCACCTATCGCGGCATGATGTTCACCGGTGTGCCGAACATGGTGTGGGTGTTCGGCTATTTCCGCGCGAGCTGGACGCTGCGCGTCGATCTCGTCGCCGACTTCGTCTGCCGGCTGCTCGGCCACATGAAGGCGAAGGGCACGAAGAAGGTCGAGGTCAAGCTCCGCGCCGAAGACCACAACATGCCGATCCTGCCCTGGATCGATCCGGAAAACTTCAATCCGGGCTACATCATGCGCGACATGAACCTGTTGCCCAAGCGCGGCGACAAGCCGGAATGGCAGCACAGCCAGGACTACTGGACCGAGAAGGACGAGATTCCGAAGACGGATCTGGACGACAAGGCGTTCGTGTACGGGTGAGGGGGCCGTGCATGTGAGGGCCGGTCGCGATTGCCACAAACTCCGCTGTCGTCCCCGGGGCGCGAAGCGAGCCCGGGACCCATACTCCCAGGGAGTGGTTATAAGACGAGCTGATAACTTCGAGTCTTCGCCAAATTTCTCCCTGTGGCTATGGATCCCGGATCTGCGCTCCGCTTCGCTGCGCTTGTCCGGGACGACACTGTTTTTTGGGTAGGTTGCGTCTCGACTCATTCGCAGTATCGCTACGAATTCCGCCGTGTCGCATTTGCCGCAATCGCCGCGGCCGCCGTCCGGTTCTCCACGCCGAGCTTGGCGTAGATCTGCTCCAGATGCTTGTCGACCGTGCGCGGGCTCAATCCCAAGATCTGTGCGATGTCGCGGTTGGTCTTGCCCTTGCTGAGCCAGGCCAGCACCTCGCCCTCGCGGGTGGTGAGGCCGAGCTCGCTGGTGAATTCGGGCGGCAGCGCAGTGCCGGACTCCCTGGAGAGGCGCAGCAGGAACTCGTTCGGGGCGGTTTCGCCCATGTAGTAGAACCGAAGTTGCGGATTGTCTGGCAGGGAGGCCGTCTGCGACTTCGCGCTGCCCTTGCCCTTCGCCTGCCCCAGCCATTGCAGCAGTGAGGGCGGCAGGACGAAGTCGTCGGCCTGTGTGCCGTGGTGGTCGGACAGCAGCTTCTGCGCCTGCGGCGTCGCCCAGAGCACGTGACCCTGGCGGTTGACCGCGAACAGGAAGCGGCCGGACACGTCGAGCGCAGCGCGCGCGCTCTGGGTCAGCCGGGCATTGCCGAGATGGACGCGGATGCGCGCCAGCATCTCCTCGATCACGATCGGCTTGGTCACGTAGTCGACGCCGCCGGCCTCCAGCCCGCGCACGATGTGCTCCGTTTCGGCAAGGCCCGTCATGAAGATCACGGGCACATTGGCAAGGCCGGCGTCGCGCTTCAGGCGCCGGCAGGTCTCAAAGCCGTCGATGCCGGGCATCACCGCGTCCAGCAGCACGATGTCGGGCGTGATCTGGTCGACGATGCGCATCGCCGAGGCGCCGTCGAGCGCCACCATTACCGTCATTCCGGCGCCGTCGAGCGCGTCGGTGAGCAGCCGCAGCGTCTCCGGGGAGTCGTCGACCACCAGCGCGACGTCGCGCTTTTTCGGCTCAGTGCTCATACGCATGCAATGTTTTCAATGTGGCCATGTACTGGTCGAGGTCGAAGCGGTCGACCAGCGATCGCATCTGCGCGACGAAATCGGCATGTTCAGGGTGCTCGCTGCCGAGCTCGTCCAGCTTCAATTGGATGCCTTTGACGTAGCCGATCTGGCCAAGCCCGATCAGTGCCTCGATGTGCCGCACCGGCGGCCGCGAGCCGCTCTCCGGCTGCCACAACGGCACGAGGATCTCGTCCGAGCCGTATTGCCACTCGAGCTTGAGGAGCTGGCGAATCGTCTCCAGCAATCGCGGAATGTCGATCGGCTTCATCAAATAGCCGTCGTGGAAGGGCTGCGCCAGCGGCGTGCCGTGGGCTTCGAGCGCACTGGCCGACACCATCAGGATGCGCGCCTGGTGATGGCCGCTCGCGCGCAGCGTCTCCGCGACCGTCCAGCCGTCCATGCCCGGCATGGAAATATCGAGCAGGAACAGATCGGGCCGGCAATGCTGCGCCAGCGCCAGGCAGCCCGGCCCGTCGGGAGCGCTGAGCAGGATGAAGCCGAGCGGAGTCAGTACCTCGCGCAACAGGTCGCGATGAACGGGGTCGTCGTCGGTGACGAGAATGGTCTTGCGCGCGCCGTGATAACCGGAGACCGGAGCCTCCACCGGCGCGATGCGCCTGGGATTGGTGACCTCCGAGAGCAGCATCTTCACCCTGAAGGTGCTGCCGCGGCCGACCGTGCTGGCGACCTTGATGTCGCCGCCCATCACGCCGGCCAGCAGCCGGCTGATCGTAAGCCCCAATCCCGTACCGGTCTGCGGCTGCGAAACCCCGAGCGCGCCGCGCTCGAAGGGCGCGAAGATCCGTTCGAGATCGTCGCCCTGGATGCCGGGGCCGGTATCGATCACCTCGAACTCCGCGACGGGGCTGCGATAGTGCACGACGAACTGTACGCTGCCGGTCTGGGTGAATTTGATCGCGTTGGACAGCAGGTTGATCAGCACCTGGCGCAGCCGCTTCTCGTCGGCATAGACGACAACCGGCAGGTGCGGCGACCGCCTGAATACGAAGTCGATGCCCTTGGCGGCGGCCTGAAGACGGAACATGCCGACGAGCTGGTCGAGGAACTCGCTCAAGCGCACTTCGTCGCGCGAGAGATAAAGCCGCCCCGCCTCGATCTTGGAGATATCGAGGATGCCGTCGATCAGGCCGGAGAGGTGATCGGCGCTGCGGCGGACGACGCGGACCTGGTCGCGCGGCTTGGTGTTGAGCGTCGAATCCTGCTCGAGCAGCTGGGCATAGCCGCTGATCGCGTTCAGCGGCGAACGCAGCTCGTGGCTCAGGCCCACGACGTAGCGGCTCTTGGCGAGGTTGGCGGATTCGGCGACCTCCTTGGCGCGCTGGAGCTCGGCGTCGGTGCGCTTGTGCGCGTCGATCTCCTGGATCAGCAGTGTGGTCTGCCGTTTGGTTTCGGCCTCCGCCGCGCGGCGGCTTTGCTGTGCCAGCACGAACAGCCAGGCGACCACGCCGATGATGATGCTGAGCGAGAAGAAGACCTTCCAGAGTACGTTGGAGACGAGCGTGTTCTCGCCATGAATGCTCGCCGAGGTCTGGAGATAAATCAGCCCGAGCACCAGCGCGACGAGGCCGGCGGAGACGACGAACACGCCGATGTAATGGCCGAACTGCGAGTTGATCCGCTGATAGATCGGCTGCGGCAAAATCCTGCTGAGCGCGTCGGCGAACTGTACCTGCGCGCGCGCATGTGGCTTGCAGAGGTCGTGGCAGCGCGCGTCGAGCGAGCAGCACAGCGAACAGATGGGACCGGCATAGGCGGGGCAGGACGTCATGTCCTCGGGTTCGAAGCTGTGCTCGCAGATGCAGCACTGGATCGACTCGATGTTGGCCCAGCTCCGCTTCGGCTTGCGCGCGATGTAGTACTTACCGTCGGTGAGCCAGGCGATCACCGGCGCGGTGACGAAGGCGACGGTGAGCGCGACGAAGGCCGCGAGCGCCTTCATGGTCGGCCCGAACAGGCCGTAGAACGCCGCGATCGAGACGATGATCGCGAGCGTCATCGCGCCGACACCGACCGGGTTGATGTCGTAGAGATGCGCGCGCTTGAACTCCATTTGCGGCGGACGCAGGCCGAGCGGCTTGTTGACGACGAGATCGGACACCAGCGCGCCGACCCAGGCGATTGCGACGTTGGAGTAGAGCGCAAGTGTCTGCTCGAGCGCCTTGTAGACGCCGATCTCCATCAAGAGCAGCGCGACCATGACGTTGAACACCAGCCAGACGACGCGCCCGGGATGGCTGTGGGTGAGGCGCGAGAAAAAGTTCGACCAGGCGATCGATCCGGCATAGGCGTTGGTGACGTTGATCTTGAGCTGCGACAGGATCACGAATACGCCGGTCAGCGCGAGCGCGAGATCCGGCTCCGACAGCACGTATTGAAATGCGACCAGGTACATATGCGCGGGTTCGGCGGCCTCTTCCGGCGGCACACCGTGGCTCAGCGCAAAGAAGGCGAGGAACGAGCCGGCCAGAAGCTTTAGCGCGCCGAGCACGATCCAGCCCGGTCCCGCGCTCATCAGCGCAATCCACCACGACGCCCTGGAGGTGCGGCGGTCGCGTGGCAGAAAGCGCAGAAAGTCGACCTGCTCGCCGATCTGCGCCACCAGCGAGAAAACCACCGAGGAGGCGACGCCAAACAGCAGCAGATCAAAATGTCCGCCGAGGTCGCCGTGCTCGCCGGCAAATTTGTGCCATTCCGTGAAGGAGTGGGGATTGGCCCATGCAATCGCGGCAAAAGGCAGGATGTGCAGGACGACCCAGAGCGGCTGCGTCCAGAGCTGGAAGCGGCTGATCAGCGTGATGCCGTAGGTCACGAGCGGGATGATCGCGACCGCGCTGATGAGGTAGCCGATCGGACGCGGAATCCCCAGGCACATCTCCAGTGCGGTCGCCAGGATCACCGCCTCGACCGCGAAGAAGATGAAAGTGAAGGAGGCGTAGATCAGCGACGTGATGGTCGAACCGATATAACCGAAGCCGGCGCCGCGGGTGAGGAGGTCAATGTCGATGCCGCATCTGGCGGCATAATAGGCAATCGGTACGCCGCAGCAGAAGATGATGGTTGAGACGACGAGGATCGCGGCAGCGGCGTTGGTGACGCCGTAATTCAGGGTGATGGTGCCGCCGATCGCTTCGAGCACCAGGAACGAGATCGCGCCTATGGCCGTGTTGGCGACGCGGGCGGCGGACCAGCGGCGTGCGCTCTTGGCGGTGAAGCGCAGCGCGTAGTCTTCCAGCGTCTGGTTGGCGACCCATTGGTTGTACTGGCGCCTGACGCGGTCTATTCGCTGCCGCCCTGCCACTGAAACCCCGCTCCCGAACTCGCCGGACCTCTCGCAAATCCCGTACCAAAAGCCTACGTCGCTATTTTGCGGTGCAGTATACGCGATCTTGCGTATGCTTGCGGTGCACAAATTCGAGCCATCCTCTCAGGACCAATCGCGTGTCCTCGAACAAAAGTGGGGTGCTCATGTCAGACGAAGCAAACAAGGGCCTGTTATCGCCGCTCCGGCGCAAATTATTGATGGGAATGGCCGCCGTGCCGGCCATCTCGATGCTGCCGCGGGCGTCTTTTGCGCAGACGCCGGCCACCTCGGCGGTCAATACGACGGGCCTTGCGGTCACCGACACCGAAGTGACCGTCGGCATCCTGCATTCGGCGACCGGCACCATGGCGATCTCCGAGACCGGCTCGATCGAAGCCGAGAAGCTCGCCATCGAGCAGATCAACGCCGCCGGCGGCGTGCTCGGGCGCAAGATCAAGTTCATCCAGGAGGACGGCGCCAGCGACTGGCCGACCTTCGCCGAGAAGGCCAAGAAGCTGCTCGTCAACGACAAGGTCGCGGCGATCATGGGCTGCTGGACCTCGGCCTCCCGCAAGGCCGTGCTGCCCGTCGTGGAGCAGTACAACGGCATGCTCTATTACCCGACCTTCTACGAAGGCCTCGAGCAGTCCAAGAACGTGATCTACACCGGCCAGGAAGCGACCCAGCAGATCCTCGCCGGCCTGAACTGGATAGCGAAGGAAAAGGGAGCGAAGTCGTTCTTCTTCATCGGCTCCGACTACATCTGGCCGCGCACCTCGAACAAGATCGCGCGCAAGCACGTCGAAAACGTGCTGAAGGGCAAGGTCGTCGGCGAGGAGTACTATCCGCTCGGCAACACCCAGTTCAACTCGGTCATCAACAAGATCAAGCTGACCAAGCCCGACGTGATCTTCACCGACGTCGTCGGCGGATCGAACGTCGCCTTCTACAAGCAGCTCAAGGCTGCCGGCATCGACCTGTCCAAGCAGGCGCTGCTGACGATCTCGGTGACCGAAGACGAGATCGACGGCATCGGCGGCGAGAACATCGCGGGCGCCTATGCCTGCATGAAGTACTTCCAGTCTCTCGACAATCCGAACAACAAGGCCTTCGTGCCCGCGTTCAAGAAGATGTGGGGCGAGAAGACCGTGATCGGAGACGTCACCCAGGCTGCCTATCTCGGCCCGTGGCTGTGGAAGTTGACGGTCGAGAAGGCCGGCTCCTTCGATGTCGACAAGATTGCGGCGGCTTCGCCCGGCGTCGAGTTCAAGGGCGCGCCGGAAGGCTATGTGCGCATCCACGAAAACCATCACCTCTGGTCGAAGACCCGGGTGGGACGCGCCAAGCTCGATGGTCAGTTCGAGCTGATCTACGAGACCGCCGATCTGGTCGAGCCGGATCCGTTCCCCAAGGGCTACCAGTAAAAGTCGCGGCGTCAGCCGCGGCTTCCCTCAAGATCACACCGCTCCCTGGCGTGGATTGCAAGTCCATACCCAAGACCCCCGCGTCGCGAACCTGCTCGCGACGCGGGACCCTATCCCCGACGGAGGACATCGATGTTCGGCGACTATTCGCTTGGTGATCTTGGTTCCATCTTCGTCATGCAGGGCTTTGCAGGACTGATCCTGTTCTCGGTCTACGTCCTGATGGCCCTAGGGCTCGCGATCATCTTCGGCCAGATGGGCGTCATCAACATGGCCCATGGCGAGTTCATGATCCTCGGGGCCTACGTCACCTGGATGACCTCGAATTTCTTCCAGACCTATTTGCCGAGCCTGTTCAGCGGCTATTTCTTCCTCGCCATGATCCTGGCCTTTGTCGCGTCCGGCGCATTGGGGATGCTGGTGGAGTGGGTGCTGATACGGCATCTCTACAAGCGCCCGCTCGACACCCTGCTGGCCACCTGGGGTCTCAGCCTGATGCTGCAGCAGGCCTATCGCTCCGTGTTCGGCGCGCGCGAGGTCGGCGTCGAGTTGCCGCAATGGATGCTTGGCTCGCTGCACGTCAGCGACAGCATCGAGGTGCCGATCAACGGTGTCTTCGTGATGTGTCTCACCGTCCTCATCACCGTCTGCGTCGCCTATGTGATGTACAAGTCGCGCTGGGGCCGCCAGGTGCGCGCTGTGGTGCAGAACCGCATCATGGCCGGCGCGGTCGGCATCAACACCGAGAAGGTCGACCGTTACACGTTCGGGCTCGGTTGCGGTATCGCCGGCGTCGCCGGCAGCGCCTTCACCATGATCGGATCGACCGGGCCGACGTCGGGTCAGCTCTACATCGTCGATACCTTCCTCGTCGTCGTGTTCGGCGGTGCCGCCAGCCTGCTCGGTACCATCGCGTCGGCATTCTCGATCTCGCAGACGCAATCCACCCTCGAGTTCTTCATGTCGGGCTCGATGGCCAAGGTGCTCACGTTGCTCGCCGTTGTCGGAATCCTGATGCTGCGGCCGCAGGGGCTGTTCGCCCTCAAGGTCCGCAAGTGAGAAATGGGGCTGATGCCATGACCGACAATCGGTTCTTCAATCGATCGGAGCTCATCGGAATTCTGGTGCTCGCGGTCTTCCTGGTCGTTGTCCTGCCGCTCACGCTGGATGTCTTTCGGCTCAACCTGGTCGCAAAATATCTGACCTATGCCTTCGTCGCGCTGGGGCTGGTGATCTGCTGGGGTTATGGCGGAATTCTCAGCCTCGGCCAAGGTGTGTTCTTCGGGCTCGGCGGCTACTGCATGGCGATGTTCCTCAAGCTCGAAGCATCGAGCGTCGAGAACACCAAGATCCAGTCGACCCCCGGCATCCCGGACTTCATGGACTGGAATCAGATCACGTCGCTGCCGCTGTTCTGGCAGCCGTTTCACAGTCTCACCTTCACCATCCTCGCCATTATCCTGGTCCCCGGCATCTTTGCCCTGATCATCGGCACGGCGATGTTCAAGCGCCGGGTCGGCGGCACCTACTTCGCCATCATCACCCAGGCAGTCGCGGCCATCCTCACCATCCTGATCGTGGGACAGCAGGGCTACACTGGCGGCATCAACGGCATGACCGATCTGCGGACGCTGAAGGGTTGGGACATCCGGCCCGATCACGCCAAGATAGTGCTGTACTTCTTCGAAGTTGGACTCTTGCTCGCCTGCATCATGATCGCGCAGTTCGTCCGGCACTCCAAGCTTGGACGTATCCTGGTTGCGATGCGCGAGAAGGAGGACCGGGTCCGCTTCTCCGGCTATAGCGTCGCGAACTTCAAGATCTTCGCCTTCTGCATCGCCGCCGTGTTCGCCGCGATCGGCGGCGCCATGTTCGCGCTCAACGTCGGCTTCATGTCGCCGTCCTTCGTCGGCATCGTGCCCTCGATCGAGATGGTGATCTACACCGCGGTCGGCGGCCGGTTGTCGATCCTTGGTGCAGTTTACGGCACGCTGCTGGTCAATTTTGCCAAGACCAGCCTGTCGGAATCCTTTCCCGAATTGTGGCTGTTTGGATTGGGCGGGCTGTTCATCACCGTCGTGCTGGCCTTCCCGAACGGCCTTGCGGGGATCTGGGGCGACTATGTGCAGCCGCGCATCGATCGTCTGATCTCGTCGCGCAAACCGAAACCCGAAGGCTGGACCGACAATTCGGTCGCCGACGGTGCCCCGGCGGAGTGAGGAGATCATCATGCTCGTAGGTCAACAGCCCAGGGAATTCCTGCTCGCCGTCGAAGCGCTGACCGTGTCGTTCGACGGGTTCAAGGCGGTCAACGATCTCTCTTTCTACGTCGATGAGAACGAGATCCGCGTCATCATCGGCCCAAACGGCGCCGGCAAGACCACCGTGCTCGACCTGATCTGCGGCAAGACCAGAGCGACATCCGGCTCGATCCAGTTCCGCGGCAAGGAGCTAACCCGGATGAAGGAAAACGAGATCGTCAAGACCGGCGTCGGCCGCAAGTTCCAGAATCCTTCGATCTATGACGACCTCACGGTGTTCGAGAATCTGGAGATCTCCTATCCGCGCGGCCGCTCGGTGTTCGGCGCGCTGACCTTCACCCGCGATGCGGCCGTCCGCGACCGCGTGCACGAGGTCGCGGAGATGATCTTCCTCCAGGATCGGCTGAACATGAGCGCCGACCTGCTCAGCCACGGCCAGAAGCAATGGCTCGAGATCGGCATGCTGCTGATCCAGGATCCGGACCTTTTGATGCTCGACGAGCCCGTCGCCGGGATGAGCGTGTCCGAGCGGGCCAAGACCGCCGAACTGCTCAACCGCATCATCAAGAACCGTTCGGTGCTGGTGATCGAGCACGACATGAAGTTCGTCGAGGACATCGCGCACAAGGTCACCGTGCTTCACCAGGGCCAGATTCTCTCCGAGGGGACCATGGACAAGGTGAAGAACGACCCCAAGGTCATCGAAGTTTACCTGGGACACTGAGGAGAATCTCGATGCTGGCTATTTCCGATCTTCACGTCGCTTACGGCCAGAGCGAGGTGCTGCACGGGCTCAACGTGAAGGTCGCCGCGAACGAGATCGTGGCGATCATGGGCCGCAACGGCATGGGCAAGACCACGCTGATGAAGTCGCTGATGGGTATCCTGCCGGCGAAGAGCGGCTCGGTCAGCATGGACGGCGCCGAGCTCGGCGGCCTGCCGAGCTACGAGCGGGTGGCCAAGGGCCTCGCCTATGTACCGCAGGGCCGCATGATCTTCTCGACCATGACGGTGAAGGAGAACATCGAGACCGGCCTCGTCGTCTCCGGCGGGACCGAAGTGCCCGCTGACATCTACGAATTATTTCCGGTGCTTCTGGAGATGAAGGGCCGCCGCGGCGGCAATCTCTCGGGCGGCCAGCAGCAACAGCTCGCGATCGCGCGCGCGCTCGCGACCAAGCCGAAAGTGCTGCTGCTGGACGAGCCGACCGAGGGCATCCAGCCGTCGATCATCAAGGAAATGGCGCGCACCTTGAAGCGCATCCGCGACGAAAAGGGGCTCTCGATCGTCGTGTCCGAACAGGTGCTGAGCTTCGCGCTCGACATCGCCGACCGCGTGCTGGTGATCGAGAACGGCGAGATCGTGCGCGACGATCCGCGCGATGCCGTCGATGCCGCGCAGGTCTCGAAATATCTGTCCGTCTAACCAACCGTGTAAAAGGGGAGCTTCTCGATGCCAGAGACACTGATCAAGGTCGATCTCACCAAGTCGGCTTACGAAAATGACATGGTGCATAACCGCTGGCACCCCGATATCCCGATCGTAGCCTGGGTCAATCCCGGCGACGATTTCATCATCGAGACCTATGACTGGACCGGCGGCTTCATCAAGAACAACGATTCCGCCGACGACGTGCGCGACATCGACCTGTCGATCGTGCACTTCCTCTCCGGTCCGATCGGCGTCAAGGGCGCCGAGCCCGGCGATCTCCTCGTGGTCGACCTGCTCGACGTCGGTCCGATGAAGGAGAGCCTCTGGGGCTTCAACGGCTTCTTCTCCAAGCAGAACGGCGGCGGTTTCCTCACCGACCATTTCCCCCTGGCGCAGAAGTCGATCTGGGACATCAAGGGTCTCTACACCTCGTCGCGTCACGTCCCCGGCGTGAACTTTGCCGGCCTCATCCATCCCGGCCTGATCGGCTGCCTGCCCGATCCGAAGATGCTGGACACCTGGAACAAGCGCGAGGCCGAGCTGATCTCGACCAACCCGACCCGCGTGCCCGGTCTTGCCAATCCGCCGTTCGCGCCGACCGCCCATGGCGGCCGCGCCAAGGGCGACGTCAAGGCCAAGATCGGAGCCGAGGGCGCCCGCACCGTGCCGCCGCGCGAGCATGGCGGTAATTGCGACATCAAGGACCTCTCGCGCGGCTCGAAGATCTACTTCCCGGTCTATGTGCCCGGCGCCGGTCTCTCGATGGGCGATCTGCACTTCAGCCAGGGCGACGGCGAGATCACCTTCTGCGGCGCGATCGAGATGGCCGGCTGGCTGCATCTCAAGGTCGAAGTGATCAAGGACGGCATGGCGAAGTACGGCATCAAGAATCCGATCTTCAAGCCGTCGCCGATCACGCCGAACTACAAGGACTATCTGATCTTCGAGGGCATCTCGGTCGACGAGCAAGGCAAGCAGCACTATCTCGACGTCCACATCGCCTATCGCCAGGCTTGTCTGAACGCCATCGAGTACCTGAAGAAGTTCGGCTACTCCGGCGCCCAGGCCTACTCGATCCTCGGCACCGCGCCGTGCCAGGGCCACATCTCCGGCGTCGTCGACGTGCCCAACGCCTGCGCCACGCTGTGGCTGCCGACCGAGATCTTCGACTTCGACGTCATGCCGTCGGCGGCCGGTCCCATCAAGCACATCACCGGCGATATCCAGATGCCGATCTCGCCGGACAAATAGTCTCCCTGCGCGACGGGATGCGGGACGGCACGGATTTGCCGCCCCGCATCCGCCGCGGGACTTCTCGAAACAGGCAAAAGCGTGGGGATGATGCGATGCCGGTCTACGAATATCTCTGTGACGATTGCGGTCCGTTCAAGGATCTGCGCCCGATGGCGGAATGCGACGACCCGCAGGAATGCCCGCATTGTGAAACCATGGCGCCGCGCGTGATCCTGACCGCACCAAATTTCTTCTGCATGCCGGCGGAGACCCGCAAGGCGCACGCCGTCAACGAGCGCAGCACGCATGCGCCGCAAACGCTTGCGCAATACAAGGCCTCGCATGGCCCCGGCTGCGGCTGCTGCTCGTCGGGCAAGACCGTGAAGGACAAGAGCGCGCCGGACAGGAAGAAGCCGGCGCGGCTGGTGACCAAGACCAGGAGCGGAGCAAAGGGCTTTCCCACGGCGCGCCCCTGGATGATCAGCCACTAACGCGCGCGGCAACCCAACACGAACAAGATACAGGAGCGCTCAAGATGCTTCACGGCGATATTTCCAGCAGCAACGACACCGTCGGCGTCGCGGTGGTCAACTACAAGATGCCTCGCCTGCACACCAAGGCCGAGGTGCTCGACAATGCCCGCAAGATCGCCGACATGCTGGTCGGCATGAAGGCCGGCCTGCCCGGCATGGACCTCGTGATCTTCCCGGAATACTCCACCCAGGGCATCATGTACGACTCCAAGGAGATGTACGAGACCGCCTCGGCGGTGCCCGGCGAAGAGACCGCGATCTTCGCCGAAGCCTGCCGCAAGGCGAAGGTATGGGGCGTGTTCTCGCTGACCGGCGAGCGCCACGAGGAACATCCGCACAAGGCGCCCTACAACACCCTGATCCTGATGAACGACAAGGGCGAGATCGTCCAGAAGTACCGCAAGATCATGCCCTGGGTGCCGATCGAGGGCTGGTATCCCGGCAACTGCACCTATGTTTCCGACGGCCCGAAGGGGATGAAGGTCAGCCTGATCATCTGCGACGACGGCAACTTTCCCGAGATCTGGCGCGACTGCGCCATGAAGGGCGCCGAACTGATCGTGCGTTGCCAGGGCTACATGTATCCGGCCAAGGAGCAGCAGATCCTGATTTCCAAGGCGATGGCCTGGGCCAACAATGTCTATGTGGCGGTCGCCAACGCCGCCGGCTTCGACGGCGTCTATTCCTATTTCGGTCACTCCGCGATCATCGGCTTCGACGGCCGCACGCTTGGCGAGTGCGGCGAGGAAGATTACGGCATCCAGTACGCGCAGCTCTCGAAACATCTGATCCGCGATGCGCGCCGCAACGGCCAGTCGCAGAACCATCTCTACAAGCTGGTCCACCGCGGCTATACCGGCATGATCAATTCCGGCGAAAGCCCGCGCGGTGTTGCGGCCTGCCCCTACGATTTCTACAAGAACTGGATCGCCGATCCGGAAGGGACGCGGGACATGGTCGAGGCCATGACCCGCTCGACCCCGGGAACCGACGAGTGCCCGATCGAGGGCATCCCGAACGAGGCAGCGGCCAGCAATTACTGAGCCGTTGCGGATGGCGCAGGGCGGGTAGCATGTTTGGCGCACCCGCCCTTCATCGCGAATGATGTGAACGACCGTACACAAGGCCGGACCCCCTGGTGCACCTTCGCACGCGTGAATTGAGAGCCGGGCGCGGCAACGCGTGGCGCGGTTGCAACATGAGCTGTTGAATCTGCCTAAGTTGCAGCCTCCTTGGCTGATTCTTGCCTTGCCGTAGTTCTACTGGCCGCACCCATGCCCTACGTTCCGCGCGGCGCCGCTGAGAGCGCCGGGGGCAGGGGCTGAGCGTGGGAGCTGGATTTCCATCGAGCGGGCAGGGTTGCTCGCGCCGGGGTGTTGCCCCGGTTCGCACGGCATTCTGGCTTGGCCTCGCCTTGAGCGCGGCCGCCGCGACAAATCCCGTAGCAGCGCAGCAGGTCTTCAACGGATCGCAGACCACGCCGAACGGTGCCATCAACGGTGGCGGCGGGGTGTGGGACACCACCACCACGAACTGGACGGATGTCTTCGGTTCGACCAGCAGCGCCTACGATCCCGCGTCAGCCGGCACGATATTCGGCTACTCGGGAGTCTTGACGCCGGCCACGGCCGGCACCGTGACGGTCGCGCCGAGTGGCGTCCAGCTCACCGGCCTCGTTGGCTTCGACGTCACCGGCGACAATTCGGTCTACACCATCCAGGGCGGCGACCTTCGGCTAGCCCCGGGCGGCACCACGTTCTTCACCAACGATGTCACCGGCACGGCGGATCCGTCGGCCGTGATCGCCTCGCGCATCACCGGCAGCGGCGGGATCAATGTCCAGGGACCCGGTATCCTGGCGCTGCTCGGCGCAAATATCTATACCGGCGACACTTTCATCTGCTCCTGCGCGGCGTTGCAGCTTGGTGACCCGACGCATACCGCGAGCATCATCGGCGCCGTCGTCAACGACGGTCTCTTCAACGTCGTCAATGCCGACACGTCGGGCATCACGTCGCTCCTGAACAGTTTCTCCGGCACGACGATGTTTCTCAACGCAACATCCGCCGGCTCTATGGTCATTACCAACAACGGCCAGCTGTACTTTGGCGATCCGTTCGGAACCGGGACCGACACCGCCACGGCCGGCCGGGCGACCATCACCAACGATGGCGGCTTGATCGGCTTCTTTGGCCGGACCAATGCAGGCTCCGCCAGCATCACTAACCAGAACGGCGGCACCACCGCGTTCATCGATCAAGCCTCGGCGGGCTCGGCGACCATCGTCAACAAGGACTTTGGCGGCACGAGCTTCGGCGCCGTGCCGGGAAGCACCGCGACCGCCGACAACGCAACAATCATCAACGATGTCGACGGCCAGACCGCTTTCGGCGGATTGTCGACGGCCGCCAATGCCACCATCATCACCAAGGACGGCGGCGCGACCAAGTTCTATGACAATTCCACCGGCGGCAACGCGCGCTTCATCACCACCGGCACGGGCATCGTTGACTTCGGGATCAGCCGCGGCCTGAACGGTGACGGCCGCATCACGGCCGGTTCGATCGAAGGCAATGGCACCTACTATATCGGGGGTGGCAACACGCTCGTCGTCGGTAGCAATAATCGCTCGACGCTGGTCGACGGTGTCATCGGCAACTACGATCCCTGCGGGTGCGGTTTCATCGGCGCCGGTTCCCTCGAAAAAGCAGGCAGCGGAACGCTGGTCCTTTCGGGCACCAATACCTATACCGGCACGACGACCGTCAATGGCGGCATCCTGCGGGTCGATGGCGACATCTCCCAATCGAGCCTGACCACCGTGAACGCGGGCGGAGCGCTGTTCGGCGCCGGGATCGTCGGTAATACCACCATCGCTGCCGGCGGCATCTTCGCGCCCGGTGACGGTGGTCCGGGCTCGAGCATGCTGGTTCTGGGGGACCTCGCCTTTCAGTCCGGTGCGGTCTACCTCGTGCAGGTCGGCAGCGGATCCACCGCGAGCTTTGCCAATGTTCTCGGCAATGTTGGCCTGAACGGCACCGTCGGCGTCTCGTTGTACGCTGGCAGCGCCATCTTGCCGCAATACAAGATCATGCAGTTTTCCGGCTCTGCCTCCGACAACTTTGCCGGTGTCGCCGCTCCCGGCGGCCTGATTGGCACGACGACCGTGGATCCCAGCGGCACCGTCTATCTCAATTTCACGCTGGACTACGGCGCGAAGTACGCCCTCAACGTCAATCAGAAGAACGTTGCCGCGACGCTTCAGAATTTCTTCAACGCGAATGGCTTTCTGCAAGCCGAATTCGCAGGCCTCGGCCCGAACGGCCTGACGCAGGCTTCCGGCGAACCGGCGACGGGTTCGCAGCAGACGACCTTCAACGCGATGAACCTGTTCCTCGGCTTGCTCACCGACGTGTTCGGCTCTGGGCGCAGTGGCACGCCTGGTGCGACGCCATACGCCGACGAGATCAGTGCGAACGCCTATGCCGCGACCGGCAAGGCCGCGCGTGACAAAAGCGCGCGCGACGCCTTTGCCTCGATCTCTCGCAAGGCACCGGCTCTGACGTTCGAGCAGCGCTGGGACGTGTGGGCGGCCGGCTATGGCGGCTCGCAGACCACCGATGGCAAGGCCGGCCTCGGTTCGAACAACACCACCAGCAGCGTCTATGGCACCGCCGTCGGTCTCGACTACCGCTTCTCGCCTTCGACGATTGCTGGCATCGCGCTTGCCGGCGGCGGCACCGGCTTCAACGTCAACGGGCTTGGCTGGGGCCGCTCCGACCTGTTCCAGGCCGGCGCGTTCGTGCGTCATACTGTGGGACCGGCCTACATCATGGCCGCGCTGGCCTACGGCTGGCAGGACGTCACGACCAATCGCATCGTCACCGCTGCCGGGGTCGATCAGTTGCGTGCGCAGTTCAAGGCCAATGCGTTCTCGGGCCGTATCGAGGGCGGCTATCGCCAGGCCACGCAGTGGATCGGCCTCACGCCCTACGCAGCGCTCCAGGCCACCATGTTCAGCCTGCCGGGCTATTCGGAGTTCGCGGTGGTCGGCAACAATACCTTTGCGCTCAACTATGCCGCCAAGGACATGACCAGCACCCGCACCGAACTCGGCCTGCGCGCGGACAAGTCATTCGCCGCGGCCGGCGGCCTGATGACCTTGCGCGGCCGCGTCGCCTGGGCCCATGACTACAATCCGGACCGCGCCGTCGGTGCGGTGTTTCAGACGTTGCCGGGATCGGCGTTCGTCGTGAACGGGGCCGTCCAGGCGCGCGATTCCGCATTGACCACGGCGGCGATACAGATGAGCTGGATGAACGGCTGGTCCGCGTCGGCGACCTTCGAGAGCGAGTTCTCGAACGTCACCCGCTCCTATGCCGGCAAGGGCGTCGTGCGTTACGCGTGGTAGGCGCTACCGCTTCTTCTGCGCCGGCTTGCGCGGCGGGCGCGGTGCGGCGGCGGGTGTGGGCGTCCCGCTCATCTTGTTGGCGGCCTCGCTGACGTCGAGCAGCGAGCGACGGATGTCGTCGAGGTAGCTCGCCGATTTCTTCTTCATGGTGTCGGCGAGCTCGCGCAGTCCCTGAACCTTTTCGAACAGCTCGTCGGCCTTGCCGTCGACGAAGCCGGGCACCACGCCTTCGATCTTCGTGACAGCCTTGTCGAAGCCCACGAAGGCACTGTCGACTTTGGCCATGACGGAATCGATTTCGTCGCCCTTGCTCTTGAGATCGGCGGTGTAGGTCTCGAACGTGCGCAGGCCCTCCTTGATCGCCGGGGCATTGCTCACGATCGTGCGGTCGACACTGTGCAGGGTGTCGACGATGGATTCGGCATCGCTGAGATCGGCGGTCAGTACCGGGACGCCGTCCGAGTCGAGGGGTACCGGCGGGGCGGAGGGGGCGCCGCCGATCAACGACACCGCGGCGACTCCGGTGAGGCCCTGGAACTCGATGCCGGCCACGGTATCCTTGCGGATCGGCGCGGCGTTATCGAGCGATACGAGCGCCACGACCTTGCGGGGATTGTCCAGCTTGATCGACAGGATCTGGCCGGCGGGCACGCCGTCGAAATTGACCGGCCCGCCGCGCCGCAATCCGCTGGCGGAGCCGCCCTCGAACACCACGCGCAACTGGCTGCGGCTCTGGAGGGTGCGCCATTTCTGCATGCCGAGCAGGCCGCCGAACGCCACGGCGATCACCGCCAGCGTCGCCGTTCCGATCACCAGATTGCTCGCGCGTGCCATCAGGGGCGATTCTACGGCCAAAGCAGGAAAGTTGGAAGGAGCCCGAATGGCCGCGATTCTAGGTAAGGCAGGTTAGGGAAGCGTAACCCGCCTTCCGCGACGTCAATGCCCGGCCGCACGCTTTGCCGCGGCATTGTTCAGGACGATGAGGGCATCGACGGCGACGCCCGTCCTGGCATTGATCAGGAACGGATTGATGTCGATCGAGGCGATCCGGTCGCCGGCATCCGCGATCAAATTGGACAGGCCGACCAGCGCCTTCACGGCGGAAGCCTCGTGCAAGGCCGGCTTGCCGCGATAGCCGCGCATCTTGATACCGGCCTTGGTGCGACCGATCAGGAGTCGCGCTTCGGCCTCGTCCAGCGGCGCTCCGGCGAGCGCCACGTCCTTCATCAGCTCGATGTCGATGCCGCCGGTGCCGAACAGCACGACCGGACCCATCTCGGCATCGAGCGAGGCGCCGACCACGAGCTCGAGATCGGCCTTGACCTGCTGCGCGATCAGGATGCCGTCGAGCTTCGGCTTGCCCTTCAGCTTGTTCACGCGCGCGGTGATGTCGCTGAACGCCTTCTTCACCTCGGCCGCGGTGGTGAGATTCAGCACCACGCCGCCGATGTCGGATTTGTGCAGGATCTCGGCGCTGACGAGTTTTGCCACGACCGGGAAGCCGATCTGCTTGGCGATCTTCACGGCCTCGGCTGCCGTCTGCGCGATCGCCTCCTTCGAGATCGGGATGCCGTAGGCTTTCAGGAGCTTCTTCGAGGCGACCTCGTCGAGCGCGGCGCCGGTTGCCGATCTCAGCGCCTTCTCCAGCACGGCACGCGCGGCAGGCTTTGAGCTCGAGGCGATGTCAGGCACCTCCTTGCGAAGCTTGGCATAGGCAAGCAGCGACCTGATCGCGGTCACCGCGCGGTCCATGCCCTGCATCACTGCAAGATGCGGCAGCGATTTGCGCAGGGACTTGGTGAACTCGGTGAAGCCGATCGACATCGCGCTGATGTAGATCACCGGCTTACCGGCCCGGCTCGCCATCTCGTTGACGATGCGCAGATTGCGCTCACGCAGCTCGTGCGGCGCTTTCGGCAGTTCGGCATCGATGATGACGATGTCGATATCGGGATCCTCGATCATCAGCTCGATCGACTTCATGTAGACGGAGGGATCGACCACCGCGGCAAAGCCGGCGTCGAGCGGATTGCCGACGATCGAGCCTGGCCCGAGCATTTTCGCAAGCTCCGAGCTGACATGCGTGCTCAGCGGCGCGAAGTTCAGATCTTCCGCGTAGAAGGCATCGATCAGCATGCCGCGCTTGCCGCCGGACAGCGTGACCGCGGCGAGCCGGTCGCCTTTGGGCACGACAGAGTGAACGAAGCATTCGGTGGTCTCGATCAGTTCGTCGAGCCCGCCAACCCGGATCACGCCCTCGCGCGTTGCAACGGCATCGAATGTCTCGATCGAGCCTGCGAGCGCTCCGGTGTGCGCCATCGCCGCCGCGCGGCCTCCCTCGGACGCGCCGAGCTTGAGCGCGATCACCGGCTTGCTCGCGGCACGTGCAGCCTTGCAGGCCTCCCGGAACGCCTTGGTGTTGCGCACGCCCTCGAGATAGACGACGATCACCTTGATGCTCGGATCCTCTGCGAAATAGCGCATCAGGTCCGGCGTCTCGAGCCCGGCCTCGTTGCCGGTCGTCACCATGTAGCCCACTCCGACGCCGCGATCCTCCAGCGCCTGGCGGATCGCCATGACGATGGCGCCGGATTGTCCGGCGATCGCCACCGCGCCCTGTTCCATGGTGACGATCCGGTCGTCGATATTGGTGAAGAGCTTTTCGCCAGCGCTCAGATTGCCGAGGCAATTCGGGCCGGTGACGGCCAGGCCTGTCTCGCGCACGGCCGCCTGCAGTTCGGCCGCGAGCTTCTGGCTCTGCTCATCCTGCAACTCGCTGAAGCCCGAGGTGACGATGGTGGCCGAGCGCGCGCCGGCCGCTGCGGCATCGCGGATCACTTGCACCGCAAAGCGCGCCGGCACCAGCACCAGCACGTGATCTGGCTTCTCCGGGAGGCTGGCAAAATCCTTGAAGCAGGGGACGCCCCAGATGGTCTCTCGCTTGGCATTGACCGGATAGAGTCCGCCCTCGAAGCCGTATTTGACCAGATTGTTCCAGATGCGCTCGGCATAGTTGCCGGGCTTGTCGGTCGCGCCCACCAGCACGATGTTGTGCGGGTGCAGCATGGCGTGGATGCCCTTGACGATGTCGCTGGCGTCGGGCGTTGGAGACCATGGGCGCGAAGAACCGGACGCAGCAGATACGCGAGCTTCCATGGCGTGACCTCACCTGTTGTTCTTGTTGGCGGTGCGTCACTCTGTTCTATGGCGAGTTCTTCGGACTGGCAACCACATGGTATGCCGCGTGATGGAATGAGCGATGCATCGCACTTATTCATCTTTATCGACGCCAATCAGGACGCCATGCAGGACATAACGTTCGGGCCCGGGCGTCACCGCCTCGAACGGCCAGCACGTGGTGAGCACGAGTTGGAAATCCTGCGCCGTGGGATCGATGCCGGATTCATCGAAGCTGACGATGGCCGAGGCGTCCGCGCGATAGCGGAACTGCCTACCGTCGCGACGGGTGATCTCGATGATATCTCCGATGGCGACGTTTCGCAGGAAACGGAAATGCGTGTCGCGATGGCCGGCATAGACGGCAACACCGCGCTCGCCCGCGTCAGCCGTTTGGAGGATATGGCCGGGACCGAAAGCGAGCGCCTGGCCGCTCGTGCCTTCCAGCACGATCGCGCTGGCGCCGATCCGCTTTACCTCGATCCGCGCGACGGGCCAGGTGTCGGCCCATGACCATGGCTTGACCACTTCGCCGGTCGCAACACTCCTGTCGAACGCGCGCTGCAGCAGCACCTGCGCGAGCCAGGCCTTGGCGTGGATGTAGGCGCCGTCGCCGAACAGGAGGATGCCTATCAGCGCCAGGACCAGGGGAGAGACGAAGCGGGTCATCGGTGTCTCTCGTTCGTCATTTCGAAAAAGGCGCGCGCGGCCGTTGGTGTGGGACGGGCAGCCGCGCGCGCTAACAGAGGAGTTTGGGGGGCTCCTCTCTCAAGCGGCGTCAGTGAGCAAGGTCTGACGCCGGTTGAACACGAACAGGACCAGGGCAAGCACGATCAGGACCAGGCCTGCGATCATCTTCAGCTCGGCCGAGGTTGCGGTCTTGGGCAGACGGATCCCATCGGGTGAAGCTGGTGTTGGCCGCCTTGCCGTCGGTTGATTGCGCGCATCGGCATGGCGCTCGCGCAACTGACCCGGCACCTGCGGCTGCTCGCCAAAGACCTTCTCGAAGTCCCAGCCGGCCGGCAGGTTGATCGGCAATTCGCTGAGCCTGAGCGGCTCGCCTTCGGGACGGCTCGGCGTCTTGTCGACCGCGACGAGGCTCGTCAGTCGCGTGACGATCTGATGGTCGAGCGCCAGCGCCAGGATCGCCTTGTCGGCCTGCTCCGGCGTGAGTTCCCGCATGGTGCGCGCCACTTCGGCGTCGCCGATCTTGCGCTTCGCCCACAGCTTCGACAGGCCCTTGCCTTCGGCTGCGTTCTGCAGCGGCAGCGACACCGACCACGGACGGTCGCCGACGCGTCCCTTGATCTCGAGCGAGCCCGCGAGCTTGTCGAGCTTTGCCGCCAGCACCAGCGGCTCGTCGCGATAGACATCCGGAATGATCGCCGGTGTGACGTCGGCCTTGGCTTCGGAGAACCTTACACTGAGGCCGGTCACCGCCGGGTTCTCCAGCTTGGCGAACAGGCCGCGCATGCGTTCCTCGACCTGCTCGACGGAGCCGATATGGGTGAAGGCACCGCGGCCGAGCTCGGCGGCGCGCGTCATCAGGTAGGTGTTGGGCGCGGAGCCGATGCCGACCATGAACACACGTGAGCGGCCGCGCATCGCCGTGATCGTTTCGAACAATTGCTGCTCATTGCCGATGGCGCCGTCGGTCAGGAACACGACCTGGCGAACCATGCTGGTGTCGCCGAGCTTGTCGGTCAGCGCTGCACGCATCGCCGGCACCATCTCGGTGCCGCCACGCGCCTGCAGCGCATCGACGAACGAAGTCGCCTCGCGGACATGCGTGCCATCCGCCGGCACCGAGGTCGGAAACAGCACGTCCATGGTATCGTCGAAGCGAATGACGTTGAAATGATCGGTCGGCTGGAGACGAGCGAGCGCATAAGTGAGGCTGGCCTTGGCCTGTACGATCGACGTTCCGCCCATCGAGCCGGAATTGTCGATCACGAACACGACTTCGCGCGGCAGCGGCTTCTGCGTCGCCTGCTCGGTGGTGGGCGGTGTAACGAAAGCGAGCAAATAGTCGGCGTCGCCGACATGCTCGCGGAACAGGCCGACCGACGGCGCCTTCTCCGCGGCCGGTTTCCAGGTCAGCTCGAAATCGCGGTCGGCTGGCACGGCACCATCGGCAAGCGTGATCACGCGTGTCGTGCTGTCCGGGCTCTCGATCTTGACGTTATGGTGAAGGCTCTTGACCTCGCCCAGCGCAAACCCGGCCTTCAGGTGCACCGTGATGCTGGTCGGATTGACCGGCGCATTCCGGGCAGGATCCAGCACCGGCGGCGAGATGCGGTCGCGGTCCGGCACCGGGTCCGACGTCGTCGCGCCCCAGCCGGAGCCATCGTTGCGGAAGTCGACGCTCTGCACGATCGGCGCCGGATTGTAGCGTGGCCCGACCACCAGCGGCAGGCGCAGCGAATATTCGTTGGCGGATTGCTGCACCTGCTCCTGATATTCGATCTGTACCAGCACGGTTTCGCCGGGGCCGATATTGGCGACCGAGTTGGTGAAGATGTTCGGCCGCTCCTGCTCGGTGAGCGCGGCCTTCTGGCCGGCGCGTCGCGCCTCTTCGTAGATCACGCGCGCTTGCTGCCGCTGCTTGATGTCGCCGACGATGACGCGGTCGCCGACCACCATCTTCAGCGTATCGACGGCCCCGCCGGTGGGAAGCGGATAGACATAGGTCGCCTCGACCCAGTCCTTGGTCGGGTTGCGGAATACCTGCGTGACGCGGGCGCGCAACGTCGGGCCGGAGACCGTGACGTCGATATCGATGCCGAGGCGGATCGCTTCGATGGTGGCGCCGTCTTCTTTGAGGAGGAGGGTGCCGGATCGGGCATCGCGGGGCTGGAGCAGGCTGGCCTGCTCCGTCGTCGCCGACCAGCCCGGCTCGAAGCTCACCAGCAGGGCCACGAAGGCGACCAGCATCACCGCGATGCCCTGCGCCAGAAGGAACAGTCCGACCACAATGAGTCTGCCCAGCCAGGGGTGTTCGTTGCTGTCGACCGCGTCGTAATTGTCCATTTGGCTTGCTCCCGAAGGTGTTTGACGTTGCAGAGCATCGGTCGGGAGCGGGCGATTTCGCGAGCAGAATGATCGGCAATGTTCCGCCGCGGTCGGCCTGGATCGGCCGCCGCCGGGATGGCCAGGTGCGGTTTTGTGCTGGTTTGTCCGCCCTGCTAGGATGGCCGTCCTGGAGCAGGGCCACGATGCAGATGCAGGACAAATTCACCGACAAGCAGCTCTCGGACGAGCAGAGCCGCGAGGTCGCGGAGACTATTCGCGAGGAGCTCGCCAGACGCCGGATCTCCCGGCAAGCGCTGGCCGAGCAGGCCAAGCTCAGCCTGTCGACGCTGGAGAAGGTCCTTGGCGGGCGGCGGCCGTTCACGCTGGCGACGACGGTGCGGCTGGAGCAGGCGCTGGGCGTCTCCTTGCGCAAAAGCGTCGTCGTGATGACGCCTCCGGCCGCAAGCGATGTCGCGCCCGACAGCCTTGGCTCCTACGCCCATCGCGCGGTGACCTGGCTCGAGGACGTCTACATCACGCTGCGGCCGTCGTTCGGGGACAAGGACGCGATCTTCGCCTACCGCACCGAGATCGTCTGGGAGCCGAGGGTCTCGTCACTGGTGTTCCGCGAAGGTGAGCGAACCGATGCCGCCTATGAGCACACCGGCGAGGTCGCAGTGCCGCATCAGTCCGGCTTCATCTATCTCGTCATCATAAAGCACGGACAGCATCGCGTGATCACGGTGTCGCGGCCGACGGTTGCCGGCGAAATGTACGGCATCATCTCGACGCTCCGCGCCGGGCCCGGCTCGCAGCTGACGCCGATCGCTGCGCCGATCGCCTATGTGCCGCTCAGGAATGTCCCGAAGCCGTCGCTGGGACGGGTCGCGCCTGATGACGCCAACCATGCGCTTTATCGCGGTCACTTGCGCCGCACGATCGACGAGTCTTTTGCGCTCTTCCTGCCGGGATAGCTCGCCCGCCGAGCGCACATAAAAAATAGCGGCCTTTCGGCCGCTATTTCGTTGAGACCTGTCCAATCGAGGTGAGCTAGCCTCCGGTCTCGGCGGTGATGATGTCGCCGAACAGCTCCCACTGGCCCTTCTTGAACCGCCACATCTTGAGCTGCTCGATCGGCGCGAAGTCCGTGGCGGAGGTGTTGATCTTGATCCCCGGGATCAGCGTGTCGGGCACGAAGTCCTTGAGGCTGGCCGCCTGCTTCATCACGTTTTCACGAGTCAGGTTGTCGCCCGACTGCTTCAGCACCTGCACCATCGTCTGGGCTGCTGCATAGGCGTAAACGAGATTGGCGTCGGAAATGTTCGCGCCGGGCATGTACTTGTCGATGAAGACCATGAACTTCTTCATGCCCTCGTCGTCCTTCCACTGCGGATCCGACGCGTCCTTCAGATAGCCGGCGGACAGCACGCCTTCGGAGGCCTCGAGGCCGGCGGGCTTCATCACCGCACCGATCGACACCGAGACGTCGGTCATCAGGTGCATCGGCTTCCACTCCAGCTCCGCGATCTTCTTGATGGCCTGCGCCGCGAACTTCGGGGTCGCGATGTTGACGAAAACATCGGCGCCGGTGCCCTTGAGCTTGACGATATGGGCGTCGATCGAAGGCTCCGAGGTTTCGTAGCTCTCTTCGGCCACGATCAGCTTCGATGCCTTGTCGCCGAACACGTCCTTGATGCCGGCGAGGTAATCCTTGCCGAAATCGTCGTTGGCATAGAAGATCGCGACCTTGGCGTCCGGCTTCTCCTTCAGGATGTATTTTGCGAAGATCTGTGCCTCGACCCGGTAGCTGGGCTGGAAGCCCATGGTCCAGGGGAAGTTCTTGGGGTCGTTCCACTTGCTGGCGCCGGTGGCGAGGAACAGCTGCGGCACCTTCTTGGCGTTGTGATATTTCTGCACGGCGGTCTGGGTCGGCGTGCCCAGCGCGTTGAAGATCAAAAATACCTCGTCGCTCTCGATCAGCTTGCGGACCTGCTCCACGGTCTTGGGCGGCGAATAGCCGTCGTCATAGGAGATCCAGGTGATCTTGCGGCCGTTGATGCCGCCCTGGTCGTTGATCATCTTGAAATAGGCTTCCTCGGTCTTGCCGATGACGCCGTAGGCGGAAGCTGGACCGGAATAGGCCTCGACGTTGCCGATCTTGATCTCGGTGTCGGTGACGCCGGTGTCGTATTTCTTTTGCGCCTGGGCGGATTGGGTTGCAAGCAGCGTCATCGCTGTTGCTGCGGCAAGCAGTGTCAGTTTCTTGTTCATGAAAATTCCTTGGGGTTTCTTTGGGTTTCTTCTGGGCAGGCACGCAAAAAAGAAAAGCGCCCGCAAGGGGCGCTCCGATCAGGCGTTGGCGGCCTTCTTGTCGACTTCCGAGGCCGCCGAGAATTCCTTGCGCAAGGTCGGTTTGTGGATCTTGCCGGTTGCGTTGCGTGGCAGCGCATTGACGAAGCGGATCTGGCGTGGGCATTTGAAACGCGCCAGATTGGCCGCGCAATGCGCGATGACATCGGCCTCGGTCAGCTTTTGTCCCGGCTTGACCGCAACAATGGCAAGGCCCACTTCACCCCATTGCGGATCGGGAATGCCGATCACGGCGGCTTCGGCGATGGCGTCGAGCTGGTGCAGGACGTTCTCGACCTCCGCCGGATAGACGTTCTCGCCGCCGGAGATGTACATGTCCTTCCAGCGGTCGACGATGTAGTAGAAGCCTTCCTCGTCGACGCGCGTTGCGTCGCCGGTGTGCAGCCAGCCGTCGGTGAAGGACGTCTTGTTGGCCTCCGGCCTGTTCCAGTAGCCGGGCGTGATGTTCGGCCCCTTCACCCAGAGCTCGCCGAGCTCGCCGACATCGGCATCGTTGCCATCGGGCCGCACGATGCGGACCTCCGTGTGCAGCACCGGCTTGCCCGCGGAGCCGGCTTTGCGCGCGGCATCTTCGCGATCCAGCACCAGCACGGCCGGCGAGGTCTCGGTCATGCCGTAGCCTTGCTGGAGCGCGACGCCGCGCGCTTCCCACGCTTTCAGCAGCGGCACCGGCATCGGCGCGCCGCCGACACCGCCGACGATCAATCGGCCGAGATCGGTGGTCGCGAAGGCCGGATGCTGCGCCATGAACTGGTAGATCGCGGGCACGCCGAAGAACGCGTTGATGCCCTGCGCGGGATCGTTGATCAGGCCGAGCGCCATGCCGGGATCGAAGGCGCGCATGATCATCGCGGTGCCGCCGGCATGCAGCACCGGATTCGTGTAGCAATTGAGTCCGCCGGTGTGGAACAGCGGCAGCACGGTGAGCAGCACCGAAGACGGTCCGATGCAGGCCGGGCCGCCGAGATTGACGCAGTTCCAGAAGGTCATGCCATGGGTGATGGTCGCGCCCTTCGGATGCCCAGTGGTGCCCGACGTGTACATGATGGTCGAGACGTCATCGAGCGTGACCTCCTCGATCGCCGCGAGCGGTCTTGCGGCCGCGATGCCGGCTTCATAGCTCCCGCCGGGACCGAGCAGCAGGCTGGTCGCGATGCCGCAGAGTTTTGCGACGGCAAGCGCCGTCTCGGCCAGCTCGACGTCGTGGATCATCACCTTCGGCGCGCAATCGCCGGTGATGAACTGAAGCTCGGGAACGGTGAGACGCGTGTTCAGCGGCACGAAGATCGCGCCTAGCCGGCCGCAGGCAAACTGCACCTCCAGCGTATCGGTGGTGTTCAGCGCCAGCACCGCGACGCGGTCGCCGCGCGAGACTTCCAGCGTGTGACGCAGGAAGGAGGCGAGGCGCGAGATGCGGACGTCGAGTTGCGCATAGGTGAAGCGGCGCTCGCTCGCCAGATCGATCACCGCAACCTTATCAGGTGACCGGCGGCGATGGTGGGCGATCCAATCGTAGTAACGAACGGCCAAAAATCCCTCCCTCGGCGGTCTTGTGCCGCCTGCGCTCTATTGCCGTGCACCATGCCCGGCGTGGCCAAGGGAGGCCAGCCGGAGTTTTGTGCACCACTTTTTTGACCAGGAGTTGGCCTGTGAGTGACGAAAATCGTCTTGCGTTGAGTTGCTAGATTGTCGCCATGGCCGCAGCCAGCCACTCCGCGCAAGTGAACCGCCAATGTTCCAGCGATGGTGGGCGAGACGAATCCGTCAACGAGGCAGGAGTGCGATGACGAGCCCGTTCTACACCGCCGAGCATGACGCTTTCCGCGACGTCATGCGCCGCTTCGTCGAGAAGGAGATTACGCCGTTTGCCCATGAATGGGACGAAGCGGGTGAATTTCCCCGCGCCCTCTATCGCAAGGCGGCCGAGATCGGCCTGTTGGGACTTGGATTCCCCGAGGAATATGGCGGGATCGCCGCCGACCAGTTCATGAAGATCGTGGCGAGCCAGGAGCTGGCACGGGCGGGCGCCGGCGGCATCAGCGCGAGCCTGATGAGCCACACCATCGGCTCGCCGCCGATCGCGCGGGCGGCGCGCCCGGAGGTTAGGGCGCGCGTGCTGCCGCAGGTGCTCGCCGGCGAGAAGATTTCCGCTCTTGCGATCACCGAACCGGGCGGCGGCTCGGACGTCGCCAATCTGCGGACCAGGGCTCGGCGCGAGGGCGATCACTACGTCGTGACCGGCGAGAAGACCTTCATCACCTCCGGGATGCGCGCCGATTATCTGACCGTTGCGGTGCGCACCGGCGGCGAGGGTGCCGGTGGCGTCAGCCTGCTCCTGATCGAGGGGGATACGCCCGGCCTGTCGCGGACAAAACTGAAGAAGATGGGTTGGTGGGCCTCCGATACCGCGACGCTGCATTTCGACGACTGCCGCGTGCCGGCCGAAAACCTGATCGGCGAGGAAGGCCAGGGCTTCAAGATCATCATGCAGAATTTCAACAGCGAGCGCATCGGCATGGCGGCGAGCTGCACCGCCTTCGCGCGTGTCTGCCTCGACGAGGCGATTGCCTACGCCAAGGAGCGCAAGACGTTCGGCAAGCCGTTGGCGCAGCACCAGGTCATCCGCCACAAGATCGTGGACATGGCGCAGAAGGTCGCCGCAAGTCAGGCAATGCTGGAAATGCTGGCATGGCGCCTGGAGCAGGGCGAAAGCCCCGTCGCCGAGATATGCATGATGAAGAATCAGGCGACGCAGACCATGGCGTTTTGCGCCTCGGAGGCCGTGCAGATTTTCGGCGGCGCCGGCTTCATGCGCGGTATCAAGGCCGAGCGCATCTACCGCGAGGTCAAGGTCAACGCCATCGGCGGCGGCACCGAGGAGATCATGAAGGATCTGGCGTCGCGGCAGATGGGGCTGTGAGTATTCTTCCTTGCGTCATTCCGGGGCGCGAGCGAAGCGAGTGAGCCCGGAATCCATAACCACCAGCCGTGGTTATGGATTCCGGGCCTGGCCCTTCGGGCCATCCCGGAATGACGATGGAGAGAGAATGCTATTCACCGCCGACCACGACGAGATCCGCCGGAGCTTGCAAAAATTCATCGCGGGCGAGATCAACCCCCATGTCGATGAATGGGAGAAGGCCGGCATCTTCCCGGCGCACGAGCTGTTCAGGAAAATGGGCAGCCTCGGCTTTCTCGGCCTCAACAAGCCGCTCGAGTTCGGCGGCTCGGGTCTCGACTATTCCTACGCGCTGATGATGGCGGAAGAACTGGGCGCCATCACCTGCGGCGGCGTGCCGATGGCGATCGGGGTGCAGACCGACATGGCGACGCCGGCGCTGGCGCGGTTCGGCTCGGACGAGGTGCGGCGCGAGTTTCTCAGCCCCTCGATCTCGGGCGACTTCGTTGCCTGCATCGGTGTCTCCGAGCCGGGCGCGGGCTCGGACGTCGCCTCGATCAAGACCAACGCGCGTTCGGATGGCGACGACTACGTCATCGATGGCGGCAAGATGTGGATCACCAACGGCACACAGGCTGACTGGATCTGCCTGCTCGCCAACACCGGCGACGGGCCCGTTCACCGCAACAAGTCGCTGATCTGCGTGCCCATGAAGACCAAGGGCGTCACCGTCGCGCGAAAGCTCGACAAGATGGGGATGCGCTCCTCCGACACCGCGCAGATATTCTTCGACGATGTCCGCGTGCCCAAGCGCAACCGGATCGGCGAGGAGGGCAAAGGCTTCACCTACCAGATGATCCAGTTCCAGGAGGAGCGGCTCTGGGGCGCCGCCGCCTGCCTGAAGTCGCACGAATACATCATCAATGAAACGATCGAATACACGAGAAACCGCAAGGCGTTCGGTAAGTCGATTCTCGACAACCAGGTCGTCCACTTCAAGCTCGCGGAGATGCAGACCGAGGTCGAGCTGTTGCGCGCGCTGATCTATCGCGCCGCCGAGCAGCTGGTCGCCGGCGAGGACGTGACGAAGCTTGCGACCATGGCCAAGCTGAAGGCCGGCCGGCTCGGCCGCGAGCTCACCGACGCCTGCTTGCAATATTGGGGCGGAATGGGCTTTACCAACGAGACGCCGGTCAGCCGCGCCTATCGCGACGGCCGGCTGACCTCGATCGGCGGCGGCGCCGACGAGGTCATGCTGATGGTCCTGTGCAAGATGATGGGCACGCTGCCCGGCAGCAAGGGAAGTTCCTGATGATCACGCTCTATCACTGCGACGCCGCGCGCTCGTTCCGCCCGCTCTGGATGCTGGAGGAGATGGGGCTGCCGTATGAGCTCAAAATGCTGCCGTTCCCGCCGAGGGTCTTTGCCAAGGATTATCTCGGCATCAATCCGCTTGGCACGATCCCTTTCCTGATCGACGGCGAGACGAAGATGACCGAGTCCTCCGGCATCTGCCACTATCTCGGCATCAAGCACGGGCCGACGCCGCTGATGGTCGGTCCGGAGGATCCCGCCTATGGCGCCTTCCTGAACTGGATGTATTTCAGCGACGCCACGTTAACCTTCCCGCAAACGCTGGTGCTCCGATACACCCAGCTCGAGCCGGAGGAGCGCCGCAATCCGCAGGTCGCCGGCGACTACGCCAAATGGTTTCTGGGCCGGCTGCGCGCCGTCGAGGCCGCCACCGCAAATGCCGAAACCCTGTGTGCCGGCCGCTTCACCGCCGCAGATGTCGTGATCGGCTATGCGCTCCGCCTCGCCGACAATATCGGGCTGGCCAAGGATTTTGGGCCAAATGTCGCAGCCTATTGGGCGCGTTTGCAGCAGCGCGACGGCTTCAAGCGCGCGGTTGCTGCAGAGCAGAAGGCCGGGATCGAGCAGAACATTGTGCCGAGGGTAAGGGCCTAAGACTTGTCGTCCCGGCGTAAGGCCGGGACGACGACTGTTGAAGGGTTCCGGATGCGGTTCGACAGCCGCCCGGGAATGCTGACCTTTTGCGCGCCATGACAGCGCTATCCCGCCGTGACACCGCCCGAATTTAGGCTAAGGTGATCTCCGTCCGCAGCGGCCAAAGAGCCGCGCGAGGAGGATCCCCATGGAAGATAACGGTCGCGAATCCGACCATCTGATGCTGATCACGCCGGAGCGGGTGTTCTATGCCGGCCTGCTCGGCCGCCCCCGCAAGCGGACGCCCGGCTGCTGTCACGTCTACGTGGCGGTCAAAGGCAGCCTGCATCTGACGATCGACGACGCCCTCGCCACCGGCGAGCTGTTCGTCACCCTGCCGAACCAGCGGCATTCCATCGCCAGCGACTACCGCACCGCAATCAGCGTGACGCTCGAGCCCGAGAGCTTGCCGGATGGCGTGATCGAGGCTCTGGCTGAGCGGCTGACCGGACCGGACAAGGCCGTCTATGCCCGCAAGATCCTCGCCGCTTATACGTTGCTGCGCCAGCGCCGCTATAACGACATCACCACCGCCGAATTCGACGAGATGTGTTTTGGCGAGGCGCTGCCGCGCCGCGTGCTCGACCCGCGCGTGATGCGCGCAGTGGCCCGCATCGGCCGCTTCTCCGGAGAGCCGGTGACCGCGGATACTTGTGCGGCCGAAGCGGGGCTCTCGGCGTCGCGCTTCCTGCATCTGTTCAAGGAAGAGACCGGCATCTCATTCCGGTCCTTCCGCGCCTGGAAGCGCGCGCGGCACCTGCTGCATTTCGCCAACCAGGACCTCAACCTCGCCCATCTCGCGCAGGACATCGGTTATCCCGACTCGACCCATTTCAGCCACTCGATCCGCCGCTTCTACGGATTGAAGCCGCGCGCGATCTTCGTCGGCTCGCGCGACCTCGCGATCTATCGCAGCAGCGAGACGGTACGGCTGGCGGAGGCGAGCTAGTGTCCTGAACCAGAAGTTCGCGACATCGGGTCGTTTTCTGCGGGGGCATTG
>NZ_JALJRE010000019.1:0-86093 GCF_024519855.1 Bradyrhizobium sp. Bra78
GTGTCCAGGCTCTCGCTGGTCTCCGTCAGAAACTCCCGCAACAGATCATCCATGAGCTACGCCTTACTGACCTGGACCTTTACGCCTGAGCCGCGCTTGGCATGGACGGAAGCCCTACCCTGGATCGTTAGACATCCCTTTTCACGGTCCCGTTAATTTCATCCTCCGTGCTAATACGGATATTGAAGACAAGTTTGCGGTTCGGCCGCATGAGACAGCGTTTTTTAACAAGACCGGCACTGCGCCGCGAGCGCGAGACGCGTTGGGTAAACGTGCCGATAACGGCGGGGCGAGACCCGCGCGAAAGGCCTGCGCGTCAAGGACGATATGCGCGCCTTCGCGCAATTGGATCGCGCCGCCTGCAAACAGGGGCGCTCGCGCCACCGTCGCTTCGTGGCGTGCCGGGATCCCCAAGGCCAGCCATTGCGGTAAACGAAGGGTTACCCCGCGTCCGAGGCGGTTGGTGCCGCGCTAACCCAGCCGTGCGGCGGAGGCGGCGTCGGCATCGGGACGGTGCTCCGACAGACAATCGTTGATGGCGGCGAGCAGGGCATGCGGCGTGAACGGCTTGCGCAGACAGCGCGCCGCACCGAGCTCCAGCGCCATCCGGAGGAAATCGGGGGCCGGCGAATTCAGATTTGCGAAGGCGTAGCCGGACATCGCGATCAGCGGAATGGCCGGCGCCCGCTCGTGAAAGAGCCGGATCGATTCGAACCCGCGCATGTGCGGCATGAAGATATCGATGATCATCAGGTCGAACTGTTCGTGTTCGAGGGCGCGGAGTCCGGATTCCCCTCCTTCGGCAATCGTCACCCGGAAATTGTTGCGCTGGAGATAGATCTCGATGGCCATGCAGACCATCGGGTCGTCGTCGACAACGAGAATATGGCGCAGACCATCTGTCCCCATTTGAGCTTCCCGTTTCGGCGATTCAATCATCGAACCGTGGGGCACGCCTTTCTCCTTTGCTTTCAGCCGAAAAATGGATGGTCGCGAGGTTCGTTGGCCGAACGGGGAAGACGAGGGACGCAAGATCTGCCGCCACCCGGCGCCAGGGATCGGAGCAATGTTGGAGGGCTGTAAGCGCGCGCCCAACGAATGAGGCCGCGCGGTTCGGCCGGCGTCCGATGGCACCGCGGATGCAATGCTTCCGGCTCATGATGGCCCCCTTGCCGCCTCTTCCTGCGATCCTCGCAGGATTGGCACGCAGGCTCATGAGCGAATCAGCGCGCTATTCTCATTTCCGCCGCAAATGCCTCAGGCTGTCTGCCTCCCAACGGGTATATGGATAGCGACGCAACCTGTATAATATGTTTTGGCCATCGCGCAACTGGACGCCGAACAGAGCGCGATGCCGAGCATTTATCGAACGCGCCGGATCGACCTGATGACCGCGAGCGACCAGCCGCCCAACCTGTTGCTGCAACTGCTCGACGCGGCTGATTTGAATCTGCTGAGTCCCCATCTCGCGACGGTCGAAATGGTCAGGGAATCTGTCTTGAGTGAAGCCGGTGCCGCGCTGAGACACATCTACTTCCCGCACGGCGGATCGGTATCGATCACGGTCAGCCTTTCGGAAGGACAGACGATCGAAGTCGCGATGCTGGGCCGCGACAGCGTCGTGGGCGGCGGTGCGGCGCTTGCCGACGGCATCGCGCTGGCCGACGCCGTCGTGCTGTTCCCCGGAACCGCTTCCATGCTCGAAATCACGGCCTTCCGCACGGTTGCTGCCGCAAGCACGGCGTTTCGCAGCCTGATGGTCCGCCATGAGCAGGCCATGCTCGCGCACGCGCAGCAATCGTTGCTCTGCAACACGCTCCACCCGATCGAGGCACGGCTGGCGCGCTGGCTGTTGCGGGCCCGCGACCTGTGCGACAGCGAAATCCTCCCGCTGACACAGGAGGTGCTGGCGCAGATGATCGGCGTGCGGCGCAACGCCATTTCCCTGGTCGCACATGCGCTCCAGCGTGCCGGCGTCATTCGCTACACCCGCGGCCAGATCGAAATCATCGATCCGCGGGCGCTGGAGACCACGTCCTGCGATTGCTATTCGGCGGTGAAGGCCAGCCACGCGCGCCTGGTCGGAACCTCGCGGTGATGCCCGCGACGCGATCAGCCCGTAAGCCGAAGCGCACGCAGCAACGCAGCGGCGATCATCGTGGTCGGACATCTTGTCCCAATTGCCAATATATCCCGGCGGGAACATGATGGAACTTGCCCGCACGGGAAGCGACGTCGCCTGCGGCGAGTCGCAGGTGCAGGAGACGGGAGGCGGCTTTGGAAACGATGGTGCGTCCCTCCAACGGTTTCCTGTCCGCCCTTTCGGCAGACGATTATGAACTGATCCGTCCGCACCTGCGTACGGTCGATCTGCCGCATGACGCGGTGCTGGTCGAGACCGGCGAGACGCTCAAGCGCGCCTACTTTCCCCATCGCGGCGTCATCTCGCTGGTGGTGGAACTCGCCAAGGGAGAGCATGTGCAAGTCGCCATGATCGGCCGTGACAGCCTGTTCGGGGCTTTCTCGACCCTGGGCGATGCATGCGCGCTGAATACGGCAATCGTGCTGGTACCCGGCGTCGCGACGGTGGTGGATCTCGACCGGCTGCGCGTCGCGGCCGATCAGAGCGCCACCTTGCGGACGCTGCTCACGCGCCATGGGCTGGCGGTCTACGTGCAGATCCAGCAGACCGCGGGCTGCAACGCCGCCCATCCCGTGGAGTCGCGGCTGTCGCGCTGTCTGTTGCACACCCATGACCTTTCGGGCGACTACCGGCTGCTGCTGACCCAGGAGGCGATGGCGCAGATGATCGGCGCGCGGCGCAACAGCGTGTCGCTGGTCGCCAATAGCCTACAGCAGGCCAATTTCATCCACTACAGCCGCGGCCACATCCAGATCCTCAATCTGGACGGCCTGCGCCGGACGGCGTGCGAATGCTACGCCACCGTGAAGGCGCAGTATGACCGGCTGCTCGGCCCGCGCTGATCGGCGCGTCGTGGTAAACCGGCGGCTAATTGCGGCCTGCAAACACGGGGCGTCCCGCTACCGGAACTGAAATTCGAATGCCGTAGACACGAGCGTGCCTTGCGCCGGTACGGGCCGCGCAGCGGGCCAATCGTGATCGAGGCAGGCAAAGCCATGTTTGAAGTATCCGTCGCGCCGGCGCAGACAGTGCTCGATGCCGAGACTGCACGCGAGCCGGGCGCGTACGAGGCGCTGGTGCGCGAGATCGGCGAGGATGGTGCCGGGGAAGTGCGCGACGTGTTCTGGAGCGAGACCTGTGCGCGCCTGCAACTGTTCCGTGCGCTCTGGCTTGCGCAGCATCGCGCCAGGATCGCGCGCGAAGCGCATTCGCTGAAGAGCGCCGCGGGAACGTTCGGCTATGTCAGGCTCGCGGCGCTGGCGCTGCGGTTGGAGAAGACCGCCGAGAAGCTCGGCGACGCCGAATTCCGCGACCTCCTCGACCTGATGGACGCCGCCTACGCTGCCGCGCGCGCGCAGGAGCCGGAAGGCTAGATTCCTGTTTTGACGCGTTTTCTTCACGCGAAACGGCATCCACTCCGCTCGCAAACGCCCTAATCCCTCTCGCGTGCAAACCCGCCGTACTTCTACGGTTTGGGATTTTCACAGATGGCTAATCATAGGTAGCGATAGTCGCGGGAAACCAGGAGGGTTTCCATGTTCACATACGAGACCGCGGATCAGAAAGAAGTTCGTCGCTTCCGCATCGCGCAGTTCAACGGCCGGATGGCGACGGTGACCGCTGGCGCATCGACGGTGACCGGCTTCGTGCGTTCGGTGGTAGAGCAGGAATCGAGCATGCCGCCGCGCTGGACCATCACCATCATTCCCAACGCACCGAAGGAAGAGCTTAAGCCGCTGCGCCCCTCGCCGCGCACGCGTCCCTTCGCTGAAGATTATTTCTGAGCGCGATCGGATTCCCGGGCTTTCTCGAGCAATCGCTCAAGCGCGGCCCACGCCGCCGGCGGACGGCACAATACGAGACCTTCAGTCGATCGCATGCAGCAGCGCCGCACGGACGAGGTCCGCGGTGTTGCGCGCACCGAGCTTGCGCATCGCCTCCGCGCGATGGCTCTCGAACGTACGCGGACTGATCTGCATCCGAAGCGCACCCTGCTTGTTCGAATAGCCCTCGCTGATCAGCCTCAGCACCTCGCGCTCGCGCTTGGTCAGCCGCTTCTGGCCCGACAGGCCGAGGAACTCGGCGCTCGGCAGGCGCTGCGACTGCGGCGCGCGCGCGGCTCTCGATTCGGCGTCCTCGGTCCTGGACGGGACCGGCGGGCCGCCCGTGTGAGGACCCGCAAGCTGCTTGACCAGGCCACAAACGCGCTCGGTCTGCGTCAGCGCATTCTCCACCACCCGCTGCAAATAGGCGCGGTCACCCGTGACAGGCGCGAGCTGATCGCTGTGATGCTTGATCTCGCCCATGTAAAGCAGCAGCGCCGTGAGGGGGCCGTTGAGCTCGCGGGCGATGGCCGCGGCCATCTCGTCGGCCGCCTTGGCCCCAGCCGCGTTCAGGCGGACGAAATCGAGCTCTTCAGCTGGAGCAGCGCCGCTTTCGTACCGTTCCGACGGCCGCGAATCGGTGGCCGTATCATTCTGTGACCCCATGTCACTCATTTAGCGGAACCGGGGGCGATCTGTGGTTAACTTTTTGCTCCGTAAGACTACGGTGATTTCGACAGTTTTGCGCTCAAACAACGGCGTCGGCACAATTTGTGCTTGCGCGGGGCTGTCGCCGTCCCCGCAAAGGTTGAGATTTCCGCTCAAATCTTGAGCCGCGAGGTGGAAAGCCGCTCCACCACCCAATCCCGCCCGACGCCGGTTCCCCGGATTTTACGAATTAATTAACGGCGGCTTGCTTTCTTAGCACGATTGAGAGCGCGCAAATGCCTCCACGCATTGGGCCCGCAAGCCTTGCGGGAAACGCTGCGAAAGACTGCGTGCCATGAACGAGATCGACCGCCTGTCGGAATTCCTGCAGAGGCTCACGCCGCTGTCGCGGAGCTGTCTGCTCAGCGAACTCGAGCGGCTCGAGCTGTGCGGCATCGACATGCCGGGCTCGCCCGAGATCCAGTCGCGCCTGCGCGCCGAGTTTCGCAAGGACGGATCGACCCAGGCGCGCGCCACCAGTCCCTCGCGCTATTTCTTCGCGCCGCTCGAGCTACTCCTGATCGACGGCGCACCCGAGCATGCCAATATGGGGCGGATCTCGCGCAACACCCTCACCCCGATCTGGGAATGGATCTGCCGCGACCTGCTGCCGACCATGGCGCGCGACTACATCAAGGCGATCAACGACCAGGTCACCGCCAACAATCCCAAGGAAGTGCTGAAGATCGCATCGACCTTCCAGACCAAGGTCGTCAAGGTCCTCGAGAGCACTTTCGCTTCGGCGGAGAGCACCGAGTTCGCGCGCGGCAAGCTCGCGCAATACACCGCCTCGCGCACCGCCTTCGACGACGTGAAGAAGATGCAGCACGTGCTGCGCGCCGGCGCCGCGCTGCCCAAGTTCGGCGAAAAGCTGCCCGAGAAGATCGCGAAATTCGACGACGGCCTGGTTGATCAGATCACCGCGCGGCTCGATGCCTTCAAGAAGGCGAATCCCGAAGCGCTGCCCTTTGCGCTGGCGCTGGTGGCGAGGCGGTTGAAGACGCCGTGGCAATTGGTGCGCCTTGCCACCAAGGCCGCCGCGAGCAAGAGCGCCGCCGACGTCGCCGCCACGCCCTACGCCTGTGTCGTCCACATGGCGCTCGACCAACTCGACGACAAGCGCCTCGCCTTGCGCATCGCACTCCGGCACAACCGGGTGCTGGTCGCGCGCGACCTGCTCTCCGAGATCTACGACACCGAATACGCGCTCAAGGTGCGCATCGACGGCATCGAACATTGCGAATGGGGCATCCGCCTGCAGCAATTGATGGACGCGATCGCGGCGCTGGTGTCCGCCGAGGTGAGCCGCTTCCCGTCCAATGTCGGCCACATCCTCGGATCGCGCCGGCTGCGCAGCCACGACACGCTGGGCGGAAAGCTGTCCTATCTGGCCTGGAAGGGACGCGATGCGATCGAGGACGGCGCGGCGGCGTTCCGCAAATTGATCGGGCAAACCTGATCTTGTGCCGCGAGCGCTAGCGCGGCAGGCAAAGGAAGCGGTCGAGAAATCGTCCCGACAGCACGAATCTGAACCACCAATACAATAGTCGCCGCGTCGTCATTGCTGCGATCCTTCGACAGCCCACCACCGGCTGTCGCGAGCATTAGCGCAGGTGCAGCAATGCGCATGTGACGTGCTTCACATTTGCCGCCCGGCGCATTGTCGCGGAACTGTCACGAGCCAGGCGGCAATATGCGCACGTCGCGCGAAGATGAGTTCTTCGATCGCGTCGCTCGCTTCCATGCTCGGGCGCATACGGCCAATTGAGGCCGGCATTATTCAATTGGGCGAAGTGCGCTCAGGCCCGTCCAATTGCAGGACACCTGGCGCGCGCGGCGTCGAACCGCGCGTCGCGAAATCCCCGCATGATTGTCGCAGGCCTGCACGCCACGCGTGTCCAGACGTGAAAACTTCGCGAAGGAGATCCGAACAATTTTAGGAATGATGCGCGCTTTAACGTTACCCAGATAATCCAGCATTCGGCTGAAGCCTTCCATATTTGAAACTGCTCACGTCGCTAACACCGTCGCGGAACGGGAGTGGTTTGCGATGAACGACGAAATTGTTGAACTCGCCGGACGAAGGCCAAAAACCTTCGGACGGCGAAAGGTAACGCCGCGAGCATGCGTTGCCGACGGCAAGCGCCATTTGCGCGCCTTTCTCGCCGAAGTGCTGGAGGATCTCGGCTTCGTCACCACCGAATGCGCCAGCGCCGACGAGCTGCAGGGCGTGCTGACGCGCGAACTGCCCGACCTGATTCTGCTCGGCATCGCCGCCGACGGCATCGAGCCCGGCACGTTTCTCGAGACGCTGGTGCGCGAGGGCTTCGACGGCAAGGTTCTGGCCGTCGGCGCCCGCGAGTCGATCATCGTTCGGGCCGTGCAGCAGGTCGGCGAGGAATACGGCCTTGCGATGCTGCCGCCGCTGACGACGCCCTTTGCCGCGGAGACGCTGCGCGAGCGCGTCGCGATGCTGCTGCCGGACGAGCCGGCGCCGAGCCCGGCCGTGCACGTCGGCGAGGCGCTGCATGCCGGCTGGCTCGAGCTCTGGTACCAGCCCAGGATCGACGCGCGCACGCTGGTCCGCAGCGGCGCCGAGGCGCTGGTGCGGATGCGTCATCCGACCTGGGGCGTGGTGCCGCCGGCCTATTTCATCCCCGAGGCGCACGATCCGCATCTGCGCGACCTCTCGGAATTCGTGATCGAGCGCGCCGTGCAGGACTGGCACTATCTGCTGGAGCGGCAGAGCCCGGTCGATCTCTCGATCAACCTGCCGGCGGCGTATCTGAAGGAGCCGCAGGCCGTGCGCGATCTCTGCCGCCGCATGCCGACGCATCCGGCCTTCGGCGGGCTGACGATCGAGATCGACAGCGAGGAGGCGATCCGCGATCTCGATCTCCTCGTCGAGGTCGCCCGCGAAGTGCGTCTGCACAATATCGGCCTGTCGGTCGACAATCTCGGCGCCAACTGGCCGTCGCTGATGGACCTCGGCAAGATTCCCTTCATCAAGCTGAAGGCCGACCGGCACTTCGTCACCGGCAGCGGCAATGACCGGCTCAAGCGCACGGTGTGCCGCCACATCGTCGAGCTTTCGCATGGCTATGGCGTGCACGCGGTCGCCGAGGGCGTCGAGAGCCGCGCCGACCTCGTCGTCGCCAGCGAACTCGGCTTCGACCTCGTGCAGGGTTTCCTGTTCGGAAAGCCGATGCCGCTGAAGAAGTTTGCAAGAAGCACGTTGACGCGGACCGTGATGGGAGGCGAGTGAGGCCGCCCGCCTCAGGCAAACCGCCGCGCGAAGAAGACGCAGGCGACCACCAGCGCGGTCGCCGCGATCATGCTCCAGGCGACGGGCTCGCGCAGCAGCAGGCCGGCGAGCGCAAGACCGAAGAACGGCTGGAGCTGCTGCAACTGGCCGACACGGGCGATGCCGCCGATCGCAAGTCCGCGGTACCAGAAGATGAAACCGACGAACATGCTGAAGACCGACACGTAGGCGAGCCCGATCCAGGCGGGCGCACCGACGCCGCTCCAGTCCGGCGGCCAGGTCCAGACCGCGAGCGGCACCATCAGCGGCAGCGCCAGCAGCAGCGCCCAGGAGATCACCTGCCAGCCGCCGAGCCGGCGCGATAGCGCGGCGCCCTCGGCATAGCCGAGCCCGCACAGCACGATCGCGGCGACCATCAGGAGGTCGCCGCGAAGCGATGCGGTGCCGTCGTTGGACAGGGCGAAGCCCGCGACCGTGGCGCTGCCGAGCACGGCGAACAGCCAGAACATCGGCTGCGGCCGCTCGCCGCCGCGCAGCACGCCGAAGATCGCGGTGGAGAGCGGCAACAGCCCGATGAAGACGATCGAATGCGCCGAGGTGATGTGCTGCAGCGCGAGCGCCGTCAGCAGCGGAAAGCCGACCACCACGCCGATGGCGACGATGGCGAGCGAGGCGAGATCCTTGCGCTGCGGCCACGCCTGGCGGAGCAGGCCGAGCACGGCCACGCCGATCAGCGCCGCGATCACCGCGCGCACCGAGGTCAGGAACAGCGCGGAAAATCCGCCGACCGCGACGCGCGTCGCCGGCAGCGAGCCGCTGAAGATGATGACGCCGAGAAGCCCGTTGCCCCAGCCGGTGGCGGAAGAGTGCATGTTGGTCTCGCTTGGTGGATGGTGATCCGATCTGGAGAGGCCAGCCGGGGGTCGTGATGATTACACTTAAGCCTTCCGGGGCGGGACGACAAAAAAGTCGAAAACAACCCCATGCACAGTAGGCGGCGGATGCAGGATCAATGACTTACGCGGGGCCCGGACTCGTTTGACCGGGCGGCGATCCTAGTGTCGGAGGATTCGGATGACGTCGCGCGTCGTTTGACTCGTCGGGCAACACAGGAGCATGATGTCATCATTGCAGGGCCCGTGAGAGCAACGGACATCAGTGAACCTGCCGCAGCAAACGCAGGCGATTTTCTCTTCGGACGCGCCCGATCATTCCGACTTCACGTTGCTGTTCGTCCGCAGCATCGGCGGCAAATCCGAGAAATGAGCGCGCACCCATTGGATGTTGATCTTGCTCGCCCCAACAGTTGGATGCAACCGACGACAGCGCGTGAGCCGAATGGGACGGTGTTCGATCTACCGCGCTTAGAGAAGCACCTCTTATGTGACAGCGATGGCCGTTCCCGGAGCATTTCAATTCATGGGAGGGTAGTGTTGTCGCGGCCGAATTGCAGCGAGAAGGTACTATCGCTTGGTATCGCAACCCGGACCGAGCAAGTCAGGATTCTCTAGGAGTGACATACAAAGACGGCGACGAAATGAAAATCGTGCGGCCGGACTTCATCTTCTTCTCCGAACATGCTGACGGAACTATCCGTGGCGGACATCGTCGATCCGCACGGGATTCATCTTGCAGACGAACTGCCGAAGCTGAAAATCCTGGCAGAATATGCCAGCGCGAATTTGCGTACCTGCCACCGAACAGAGGCAGTGGCGAAGATTGATGATAACGACCGCGCACTCGACCTTACCAAAGATAAAGTCCGGGCGGAGATTCAAGCGGCCACTTTTGCCAGGTCGCTTTATGCCGGCAACTTTGCGAACGACTATACCCTGCCTAGTTGCTGGCTCGGCCCCGAGCATCTCGAAGTAAGGAAGAAGCGATGAACGACCCTGTCACCCACCAAATGGCGGTGGAAAGGCTGCGCGCCGCTGGGGCGGTTCAGGTGGCCGACAAGCTGGCGGCCTTCCGCAACGTGGACGGAGGGCTCGGCGGCTGGGACGGCTTCGTCCGGAAGCAATTTAGCCAGCGGATCGTTGCAGTCATTTGGCCCGAGGAAGGACCGGCACCGAAGCCCCACCTAACACGACCAGCACTTGGATGAACCGAACGCCTCTCGCGAGCCTTGCCCACATGGGGTCAGGTCGGAGGTTGAACAGGAAAAGTCGCAAGGGATTAAATCAGTATGGCGGAGAGGGAGGGATTCGAACCCCCGATAGGCTTGCACCTATGCCGCATTTCGAGTGCGGTGCATTCAACCACTCTGCCACCTCTCCTGAAGGCGCCAAGGTAGGAGCAGGGCCCCTGTGGTTGGGGGCGTTAATAGGCGAGGTTGGCGGGCCAGACAAGGCGCCAAAGGGGAAAATCCGCTGCCTCTTTCATCCCTGTGCTGGAGCCACTTCCGTTCCGATGGATCGGAACGGGGCTCCAGATTCTTGTTTTGGCGCGCTTTCTTGACGCGAACCGGTCTCCACTTCGCTCGAAAACGCTCTCGTCGCCGGAAGGAATTGCCATGGAGCATCTCACGATCAAGGCCAACGGCGCCAATTTCCACGTGGCCCGCGCCGGACGGGGCAAACCGCTGCTTTTGCTGCATGGTTGGCCGGAATTCTGGCTGACCTGGGAGCCGGTGATGGCCCGGTTGGCCGATCGCTTCATGCTGGTCACGCCCGATCTGCGCGGCTTCGGCGGCAGCGACAAGCCAGACGGGCCTTACGGGCCCGATGGCCATGCGGCGGACGTGCTGGCGCTGATGGACGGGCTCGGCATCGCGCGATTCGCCGTGGTCGGCCATGATGTCGGCGGCGCCGTGATGCAGCCGCTGGCCCGGCAGGCACCGGAGCGGATCGCCGGGCTGTTCTTCTTCGATTTCGTCTATCCCGGCATCGGACCGCGCATGGCGGCGCCCGACCGGCTCAACCACATCTGGTATCAATCTTTCCACCAGATGGAGATGGCGCCCGCGCTCGTGGGCGCGAGCCGCGAGACCTGCCAGCTCTATATCAGCCACTTCCTGAAGGGCTGGGCGCATCGAAAGAATGCCTTCGACGACGTCCTCGACGCCTTCGCCGACAATTTTTTCAAGCCGGGCAACATCGCCGGCGGCTTTGCGCATTATCGCGCGTCGCATGCCGGGCGTGTCGCGATGATGAAGGGCGAGGCGTCACGACTGCCGCCAATCGACGTGCCGACCTGCGTCCGCTGGGCCGAGCACGATCCGCTGTTTCCCTATGCCTGGACCGACCGGCTCGGGGAGACCTTTGGCAATGTCGATGTTGCGATGTTTCCCGACGTTGGACACTTCCCGCATCGGGAAGATCCCGATCGCGCGGCAGCCGAGATCGCGGCGTTCTTTCAGAGAATCGGCTGGGGTTGAATTCGGGGAAGCTGGAGCGGATGGGTTGAAGTCGATCGCGCTTGGCCGACGGCAGCGCTCTCTCCGTTCCCTCCCCCCTTGTGGGGGAGGGGCAGTGAGGGGGGTGCCACACGGGAATTCTCTTCGTCGCGCATCCGTCCCGCCACGCCATCAACGACCGTCACCTTTTCCTGGGCTACCCCTCTCCCTAGCCCTCCCCCACAAGGGGGGAGGGAACGCACCTTTGTTAGGGCGCGAGTCCCGTCTCATCATGCTCTCGAGCAGGGGTGGGACCGCCAGACGCGGTAAACACTGGCGGTCCCGTGCCGCTCATTGAAATACTGGCTGGGAAGGGCGGCTTCGCCAGCCAGGTGAGGCGACGATTCGACCCTAGCGTGCGGGCCGTGCGCCGCAACGCAATCCGGTCCTTAACCTAACCAGTCAAGGTTACTCTGGAGCCGGTGTCTCCCCCATCGAGAACTCCCGCGTGGAGAGACCCTCACCCGCCGCGCGCGGGACGATGCTTCGCATCGCCCGAGGCGCGTCCGCCTCTCCCGCGAGCGGGAGAGGCGGAGCAAGCCCGCGGCCGGTGATCCAACCTGAAGCATTCTCTTCAGTCACCCTTGCTCTTTTTCTTCCCGTTGTCCTTGCCGTTCTCGGTAGAATCCCGGTCCTTGTCCTTGCCATTGCCGCCGTCCTTGCGGCGGTTGGTGAAGCGGGCGTTGCCGAGCCCGGTGCCGATGGTGAGCACGCCCCAGCGGTCGACGTCCTGCATGAACGGCACCTCGGACAGGCCCTGAACCACGCCGTCATTGTGCATCAGGATCGCGGTGTCGTGCTCGCCGATCTGCGGAATGCCCTCGATCAGGCTCGCCGGCAGGTTGAACTTGCTGCTCTCCCAATTGCCCGGCAGGTTCTGCGCGCCCTTCTCGATCGAGCCGTCCGCGTTGATCACGCCGGGACAGGCGATGCCGATGAAGGGCGCGAGCTTGTAGCCTTCCTTTTCGGCCTCGGCGATCAGCGCCTTCAGCATCTTGGTGAGCCGCTTCACCGCGCCTTCGCGCGTCGGCTCGTCGTCGGCATGACGCCACAGGTCGGAGTTCACGACCTTGGCCTTCGAGAGGTCCTTGGCCTTCTTCCAGCTGGTCTCAACCAGGCCGCAGCGGATGTTGGTGCCGCCGATGTCGACGGCCAGAATGCTGTCATGGGCCTCGAAGATCCAAGACGGCGCCAGATGCAGCGCGCCGAGCAGGCCGGCTTCATCCGGGTGATGGCGGATCGGCGTCATGTCGATCTTGAACTCCTCGGCCTTGAGGATGATCTCGGTGCGCGCGATCGCGAGCTCACCCAGCCGGGAATCGCGGAATCCACCGCCGACCACGATGCGCTCGGTCTTCCCCCAGGCCTTGGACTTGAGGAAACGCCGCGTGACGTAAGCGAGCTCCTGGGCGAAATCCTCGATCGCGCTGTGCACCACCGCGGAGGCCTCGGTGTCGTCGCCGGCCAGCATGGCGTCCAGCGTCTTCTTGCTGACGTTCTCCGAGGGCTCCTTGCCGAACGGATCCTCGCCGGTCTTGCGCAGCGGCTTGCGCCAGCGCTCGAGGATCTTGCGGAACGCGCCCCTGCTGGCGCGGTCGCCGAGAAAACCGTCCTCGTCCTTCATCTCGATGTTGAAACTGTCGACGTCCACCGAGGGCAGCCGCTCCGCCCCGTGATGGGCGATGCCCGTCGTCGTCTTCACCAGCTCGTCTGTTGCCATGCTAAGCCCTGCCCGCGCGAGAATTCGCGGGGACAACGACGAGGGAACCCGTTGGTTGCAGCGCGGACCGGGATTCGATTGCGGGCATGCGAACGGCCAAATCCTTCAAATCCGGGCCGTTTTCGGCAGTTTTCCTTGACTCGGCGGGGATCGCGGCTATAAGTCCCACAACCGGCGCGGGGCGTTTCTCGCGCCGCTTGTTTTTGCGTGGGTTTTCAAAGGGATAACTCCCGCCCGCACAAAACTCGCATAAACCCATAGCGACTGACAAAAAGCCGGCCCGGACGAATTTCGTCGCGAGGCCGGGATTTGAACACGGAGAAAAAACGATGTTCGCAGTCATCAAAACCGGCGGCAAGCAATACCGCGTCGTGCCGGATGATGTTCTCGAAGTAGGCAAGATCGAAGCCGAAGTCGGCACGATCGTGCAGTTGAACGAAGTTCTGCTGGTCGGCGGCGACACGCCGGTCCTGGGCATTCCGACGGTGGCCGGTGCGTCCGTGGCCGTCGAGGTGCTCGACCACAAGCGCGGCCCCAAGGTCATCGCGTTCAAGAAGCGCCGCCGCAAGAACTCGCGCCGCAAGCGCGGCTACCGCGACGAGATCACGGTGCTTCGCATCAGCGAGATCCTGACCGACAACGCCAAGCCCACCAAGGGCCCGCGTCCGAAGCGGGAAAAGGTCGTCAAGGAAAAGGCAACCGAAGAAGCCGCCGCATAATTTTGTCACGCGCAATCACGAATTGATGCGTGGGAAATCGTGAAATGATTCCGTCAAGGAATTGATCTAGACATACGCAGGATTTCGGAGACGAGCCATGGCTCACAAAAAAGCAGGCGGTTCATCGCGCAACGGTCGCGATTCCAAGGGTAAGCGCCTCGGTATCAAGGCGTTCGGCGGGGAAGTCGTCATTCCCGGCAACATCATTGCGCGTCAGCGCGGCACCACCTGGCATCCCGGCCTTAATGTCGGCATGGGCACGGACCACACTCTGTTCGCCAAGATCGAGGGTCGCGTCACGTTCCAGGCCAAAGCCAACGGCCGCACCTTCGTATCGGTGCTCCCGCTCGCAGAGGCGGCTGAATAGACGGCGGATCAAATCTGGAGTCCGCCGGGTCCTTGACCGAACCGGCGGAGTCCTGAAGATCAAAAGATCGAAGGCTCCAGGGGAGGCAGGGAAACCGGCCTCCCCTTTCGTTTGCGTCCTCACTTTTCACTTAGTGACTTCGACGGAGCCGGACATGTTGCAGGATTTTTCGAGCGTGACCTTGCGGGAGGCGAGACCCAGCGTCGTCGCCACCGAGCGGCTGACCTTGCGGCGGCCGACACTCGCCGACGTCAGGACCATCGCCCTCCTCGCCAATGACCGCCGTGTCGCGGAGAACACCCGCCGCCTGCCGCATCCCTATTCGCAGGACGACGCCGTCGAATTCGTCCGCGCCACCGCCGCGCTCGGCAGCGAGACCGTGTTCCTGATCGAGCACGACAGCGGACCGGTCGGCATGGTCGGCATCGACTGCTCGACGCCCGACAATGCCGAGCTCGGCTATTGGCTCGGCGTCGAGCATTGGGGCCGGGGCTTTGCCACCGAGGCCGCGCGCGGCGCGATCGACTTCTTCTTCGAGGAGTTCGAGGACGAGCACCTCCATGCCGGCGCGCGCGTCACCAATCCGGCGTCGCGCAACGTGCTGGAGAAGTGCGGCTTCCAGTGGAGCGGGGTCCAGCTGCACCGCTTCCTGGCGCTGGGCTCCTCCACGCCCGTCGACTGCTTCCGCCTCTCGCGCGGGGTGTGGTCGTCGCTGAAGAGCTGGAGCAGCGCGCGACGGGTGAGGTAGGGCGTTTACCCTCCCCTGGAGGGGGAGGGTCGGCTCACATTGAGCGCAGCGAAGATGTGAGACGGGGTGGGGTGACGGTCTCTGCCCGTCCAACAGTGCCCGTGCGGAGAGATCACCCCACCCCGCTCGCGCTTCGCGCGATCGACCCTCCCCCTCCAGGGGAGGGTAAGAGCTACGCCGGCGGATTCACCTCTGCACTCGGGCGCCCCAGATCGCGCTCGCGCAAGTAGATGTAGAAGCCGGCGCCGATGATGATGACGGCGCCGACGATGGTGGCGATGGACGGCACGTCGCCGAACACGACGAAGCCGAAGATCACGGCCCAGACGATCATCGAATATTGATAGGGCACGACGACACTGGCCGGTGCGAGCTTGAGCGAGCGGTTGACGCAGAACAGCGCGGTCACCGAGATGCACCCTGCCAGCGCGAAGATCGCGAGGCTGCCCGATGTCGGCGGCACCCAGTGGAACGCCGACAGCACCGCGCCGAGCAGGAACGTGCCGACGAATTGCGAGGACGCCATCACGATGTCCGGCGTCTTGCGCAGGCTGCGCGTGATCAGCATCAAGGTTGCGAACGACAGGCTGCCGCCGAGCGCGATCAGCGCCGGCAGGCTGACGGTCTGCGCCGACGGCCGCAGCGCGATCAGGACGCCGCAGAAGCCGATCAGGATCGCCGTCCAGCGCCGCCAGCCGACCTTCTCGCCCAGGAACACCGCCGACATCGCGGTGACGAAAATCGGCCCGGCCAGATAATAGGTGATGACGTCGGCAAGCGGCAGATAGACGGTCGCAAGGAAGAAGGCGGCGACCTCGAGCGTCGACAGCACGACGCGGAAGAGCTGCAGGCGCGGCCGCTCCAGATGCAGGAACTGGTGGCGCTGCCGCCAGACCAGCGGCGACAGCAGCAGCAGCGCCGCGCAGGCGCGCAGGAACAGCAATTGCCCCACCGAATACGTCCCGACCAGGAACTTGCCCATGGCATCGCCAAACGAGAACATGAAGATCGACAGCACCATGAGTGCGATGCCGGCAAGGCGCGCGGAGCGATCATCATAGGCGGAGAGGTTTTTGAAGAGAGGCATTGCTGTCGATCGTGGAAACCCGTCGTTGCGAGGAGCTCTTGCGACGAAACAATCCAGACTGTGTCCGCGGAGGCGATCTGGATTGCTTCGCTTCGCTCGCAATGACGGGCGGAGAGCGTTCGGAAACCGGCGAATAGAGTCGCTTGCGGTCGTTTTAATGACGTGGGCAGCCGGGACAAGCCCGCTTCGCCGAATTGAACGGATTGTCGCACTCTTCGCGCCGCGGTAGCGATAGGCCGCCCACGAACAGAGAGCTTGGACATGACCGATTTCGATCCGACCCGGCATCGCATGATCCCCGCGCAACGCTGGTTTGAGGATTTCGTGGTCGGCGAGCGCTTCGTGCTGCCGAGCCGCACCCAGACCTCGGCGGTGTTCGCGGCGTTCCAGACCGCGAGCGGCGACACCCATCCAGTGCATTACGACGTGGAGTATTGCCGCAGCCGCGGCATGCCGCATCTGCTGGCCCACGGTTTCCAGACGCTGATCCACACCGCGCCCGGCGCCGGCCTGTTTCCGTTCATGGTCGAGAATTCCCTGGTCGGCTTCCTCGAGCAGTCGAGCCGGTTCCTCAAGCCCGTCTTTGCCGACGACACGATCTATCCTGCGCTCGAAGTCACTGAGCTCGTGCCGGGACGCACGACCGGGACAGTCACGCTCAAAAGCACCGTGTTCAACCAGCGCAAGGAGCTGGTGCTGGAGGGCGCGCAGAAATTCCTGATCCGGCGGCGGCCCGCCTGACGTCGGCTTGGACGTCGGCTTGGACCTCGTCTTGGACCTCATCTTGGGGTTAAGCACGGGGCGAAAATCGCGGAAATTCGGCCGGTTTGCGGGTCAATCCGGGTTGCCGCGCGGGACCGGCTAGCCTACCTATGGCCCATGAAATTCCTTGACGAAGCAAAGGTCTATATCCGCTCCGGTGACGGCGGGAACGGCTGCGTGGCGTTCCGCCGCGAAAAATTCATCGAATTCGGCGGCCCCTCCGGCGGCAATGGCGGCCGCGGCGGCAATGTCGTCATCGAGGTCGCTGATGGGCTCAATACGCTGATCGACTACCGCTACCAGCAGCATTTCAAGGCCCAGAAGGGTGAAAACGGCTCAGGCTCGGACCGTCACGGTGCCAACGGCAAGCCGATCACGCTGAAGGTCCCCCTGGGCACGCAGATCTTCGACGAGGACCGCGAGACCCTGATCCACGACTTCACCAATGTCGGCGAAAAATTCGTGCTCGCCGAAGGCGGCAATGGCGGTTTCGGCAACGCGCATTTCAAGACCTCGACCAACCGCGCGCCGCGCAACGCCAATCCCGGCCAGCCCGGCGAGGAGCGCTGGATCTGGCTGCGGCTGAAGCTGATCGCGGATGCCGGCCTCGTCGGCCTGCCCAATGCCGGCAAATCGACCTTTCTCTCCAAGGTCAGCGCGGCCAAGCCGAAGATCGCCGACTATCCCTTCACCACGCTGCATCCGCAGCTCGGGGTCGTGAATGCCGACGGCCGTGAATTCGTGCTGGCCGACATTCCCGGCCTGATCGAGGGCGCCCATGAAGGTGTGGGTCTCGGCGACCGCTTCCTCGCCCATGTCGAGCGTTGCCGTGTGCTGCTGCATCTCGTCGATGCAACCTGCGAGCATGCCGGCAAGGCCTACAAGACGGTGCGGAAAGAGCTCGATGCCTATGGCGGGCTCCTGACCGACAAGATCGAGATCGTGGCGCTGAACAAGATCGACGCGGTCCAGCCGGACGAATTGAAGAAGCAGAAGGAGCGGCTCAAGCGCGCCGCCAAGAAGACGCCGCTGCTGCTCTCCGGCATCACCGGCGACGGCGTCAAGGAAGCCTTGCGCGCGCTCGCCGACGTGATCGGCGAGAGCCCGGTCTCCGCCAAGGCGAAGAGCGCAGCCGAAGCCGAGCCCTGGTCGGCCTGATCCGGCTCCACTTGTCTTCGCGCCCTCGATGACGCAGCATCAAGCAATCAAGAAACGGCAGGGGCGAAGCATGGCGCGCGCGAAGAACGTTCTCTGGATCATGTGCGACCAGCTTCGCTACGATTATCTCGGCTGCACCGGCCATCCCACGCTGAAGACGCCGAACATCGACGCGATGGCCAAGCGCGGCGTGCTCTTCAGCAAGGCCTATGTGCAGTCGCCGATCTGCGGTCCGTCGCGGATGTCGTTCTACACCGGACGCTACATGCGCTCGCACGGCTCGCACTGGAACGGCTGGCCGCTGCGCGTCGGCGAGCCCACGCTCGGCGACCACCTGAAGAAGATCGGCGTGCGCAACGTGCTGGTCGGCAAGACCCACATGGCGCCCGATCTCGAAGGCATGAAGGCGCTCGGCATCCCGCCGGAATCGATGATCGGCGTGCACGTCGCCGAATGCGGCTTCGAGCCCTATGAGCGTGACGACGGCCTGCATCCGACCGGCCGGCAGCGCCCGAAATACGACGAGTATCTGCGCAAGCAGGGCTTTGAAGCCACCAACCCGTGGGAGCACTGGGCCAATTCCGGCGCGGCCGATGACGGATCTTTGCAAAACGGCTGGCTGCTGGTGCACGCCGACAAGGCCGCGCGCGTGCCGGAAGAGCACTCCGAGACGCCGTACATGACGCGGCGCGCGATGGACTTCATCAGCGAGGCCGAGACCGACGGCAGGCCGTGGTGCCTGCATCTGTCCTACATCAAGCCGCACTGGCCCTACATCGCGCCCGAACCCTATGCCAGCATGTATTCGACATCCGACATGATTCCGGTGATCCGCTCCGAGCGGGAGCGGCAGAATCCGCATCCGGTGTTCGGCGCCTATATGGACATGCGCTACTCCCGCAACATGGCGCGCGACGAGGCCCGCGAGAAGGTGATCCCGACCTATATGGGCCTGATCACCCAGATCGACGACCAGATGGGCGTGCTGATGAAGTTTCTGGAGGAGCACGATCTGCTCGACACGACGATGATCGTGTTCACGTCCGATCACGGCGATTATCTCGGCGATCACTGGATGGGCGAGAAGGATCTGTTCCACGAGCAGTCGGCGAAGATCCCGCTGATCATCATCGATCCCTCGAAGGAGGCCGACGCCACCCGCGGCACGCGCAGCGACGCGCTGGTCGAAGCCATCGACCTCGCGCCCACCTTCGTCGATTATTTCGGCGGCAAGGTGCCGGGCCACATCCTCGAGGGTCGCTCGCTGCTGCCGCTGCTGCGCGGGCCGACGCCGGCCGATTGGCGCAAGGTCGCGTTCTCCGAATACGATTATGTCATGCAGGACGTGCGGCTGAAGCTGAACCAGCCGATCGAGCGCTGCCGCCTGTTCATGGTGTTCGACGGCCGCTGGAAATACATCCACGCGTCGGGCTTCCGCCCGATGCTGTACGACCTCGAAACCGATCCAGAAGAGTTTCTGGATCGCGGCGACGATCCGGAGTGCGCCCCGATCATCGCGCGGTTGCAGGCCGAGCTGTTCGACTGGGCACTGCATCCCAACGATCACATCACCACGCCCCGCGAGAAGATCGCGGCCTATGCCGATAACCAGCTCCAGGTGAAGGGCGGGATCCTGATCGGCATCTGGGACGAAGCGGAGCTGGCGTCGATTCGTGATGGGATCGAGCAACGCGCGAAGCTGTGAGAGAGGGACAAGCTCTCTCAATTCGTCATGCCCGGGCTTGACCCGGGCATTCACGCCTTACGGCAACCGCGGATACAGGTGGATGGCCGGGTCAAGCCCGGCCATGACGACTGAGTATGCGGCGCCGCCGAAACTCAATTCTCGATCTTGTACCCCGTCGCTTTCACGATCGGCTGCCAGAACGCCGTGTTTGCGGCGAGCTCCTTGGTCAGCCCGTCTGCACTGCTGCCGACCGGGATCAGGCCGATCGCGGTGAGCTTTTCCTTCACCTCGGGCTTGGCGAGTGCGGCGCTTGCGGCCGCACCGAGCTTGCTGGCGAATTCCGGCGGGCTGCCGGCGGGAAGCCACATGCCGTACCAGGCGTCCGCGACGAGATCGATGCCGCTCTCCTTCAGCGTCGGGACCTCCGGAGCGAACGGCGAACGTTCCGCGCTCGATGACGCGATGATCTTCACGCCCTTGGCGCGATGCTGCGGCAGCGCGTCGGCCAATGTGACGATGCCGAACGACAGATGGCCGCCGATGAGATCATTGAGGATGGGTGCGCTGCCGCGATAGGGCACGCGGGTCAAGGGAATGCCGAGATCCTTCGCGAGCTTGGAGCCCATGAAATGCGGAATGGTGCCGTTGCTCGGCACGCCGAACGAGGTCTTGTCGGGATGAGCCTTCAGCCACGCCACGAAGCCTTTGAAATCGGCAGCATCGACCGCCGGACCAATCACGACTGCGAATTCGAACCGCGCCAGCAGCGACACCGGCATGAAATCCTTCGCCGTGTCGAAGCTCGGCGTCGTCTCCACCATCGGCAGCAGGTACATGGTGGGACCGGTTGTCACCAGCACCATGCTGCCGTCGGGACTTCCGCCCTTCACCGCCTTGATGCCGATCAGGCCGTCGCCGCCGGTGCGGTTTTCGACCACCATGGTCCGTTGCAGCATCGGCGCCATCTCCTGCGCGATCAGACGACACAGCGTGTCGCCGCCCGCCCCGGCCGCGAACGGGAAAATGATCTTGCTCAATCCGGCCTGCGCTTGCGCTTCGCCCGCCTGCGCCAGCAACGGCAGCCCCAGACACCCAGCCATGAATTTGCGGCGATCCATACGTCTCCCTCCCCAGCCCATTATTGGTTGCCGGCATTAGACCCGGGCCAGCGCCCAAGACAAGGCCCAACACGAGGTGCAAGACCAGATGGAAGACAAGGCCGACCTTGGCCCCGTTTACCATTCCGTCCGCCTTGCGCCGGCCATCGTCCTGCTGCAAAAGCAGGCCTTGCCGGCGCCGCTTTCCGCTCCGCCGTTTCCGATGCAGAGCAATTCGTCACACGCGCCAGCACATACACACATGGCCAGCCCCGAACTCAGTCAATTCCGCCGCATCGTCGTCAAGGTCGGCTCCGCGCTGCTGGTCGATTCCGACAAGGGCGAGGTGCGGGCGTCCTGGCTCGCCGCGCTCGCCGACGACATGGCCAAGCTGCACCGCGAGGGCCGCGACGTCCTCGTCGTCTCCTCCGGCTCGATCGCGCTCGGCCGCAGCCGGCTCAAGCTGCCGCGCGGCCCGTTGAAGCTGGAGGAGAGCCAGGCCGCCGCCGCGGTCGGCCAGATCGCGCTGGCGCGCATCTGGTCGGAGGTGCTAGGGGCCCACGGCATCGGCGCCGGCCAGATCCTGGTGACGCTCCAGGACACCGAGGAGCGCCGCCGCTATCTCAACGCGCGCTCCACCATCGGCAAGCTCTTGGAGTGGCGCGCCATCCCCGTGATCAACGAGAACGACACGGTCGCCACCACCGAGATCCGCTACGGCGACAATGACCGCCTCGCCGCGCGCGTCGCCACCATGGCGAGCGCGGACCTCTTGGTGCTGCTGTCGGACATCGACGGGCTCTACGACGCCCCGCCGAAGAACAACCCGAACGCAAAGCTCATTCCCGTGGTCGACAGCATCTCCTCGGAGATCGAGGCCGTGGCGGGCGACGCCGAGTCCGAGCTGTCGCGCGGCGGCATGCGCACCAAGGTCGAGGCCGCCAAGATCGCCACCACCGGCGGCACCCATATGCTGATCGCCTCCGGCAAGATCGAGCATCCGCTGCAGGCGATCGCCGATGGCTGCCGCTGCACCTGGTTCCTGACGCCGGCCAATCCCATCACCTCGCGAAAGCGCTGGATCGCGGGCACGCTGGAGCCGAAGGGCACGCTGACGATCGACGCCGGCGCCGTCGCGGCGCTGCGGGCCGGTGCCAGCCTGCTGCCGGCGGGCGTGATCAAGGTCGAGGGCCAGTTCGCCCGTGGCGACGCCGTGATCGTGCGCGGCCCCGACATGAGCGAGATCGGCCGCGGCCTGATTGCCTATGACGCCGACGACGCCGAGCGGATCAAAGGCCGCTCCTCTCCGGACGTGATGACCATCCTCGGCATCAGCGGCCGCGCAGAGATGATCCACCGCGACGATCTGGTGGTGGGCGGGTAAGGGCCGGCACGGCCCCTTTGGCTGATCTTGCTGGGCAAATGACGCAGCCGTCGTGCGGCCGGGGAGACCAGCCATACCCTCCCGACCCTTCGCAAAAGCGGGATTTCCGTGCTAGGACACCGCCTTAGCAAAAGGTTGAAACTCCCATGGCCGCCCCCCTCAAAGCCGTTGACGGCAATGCCGACCTGCAGGCGCTGATGTCCGATCTCGGTACCCGTGCCCGCGCCGCCGCGCGCGTGCTGGCGCTGGCGCCGCCGGAGCAGAAGAACCGGGCGCTCGAGGCCATGGATCGGGCGATCCGCGGCAATGCGGCGGCGATCCTCGCTGCCAATGCCGAGGATGTCGCGGAGGCCCGCGCCTCCGGCAACGCCACCGCCTCCTTCATCGACCGCCTCACGCTGACGCCCGCGCGCGTCGAGGGCATGGCCGAGGGCATCGGCATCGTGCGCGGCATCGCCGATCCGGTCGGCATCGTCACCGAGAGCTGGCAGCGGCCGAACGGCATGACCATCGAGCGCGTGCGCGTGCCGCTCGGCGTCGTCGGCGTGATCTTCGAGAGCCGGCCCAATGTCGCGGCCGATGCCGGCGTGCTGTGCCTGAAGTCGGGCAATGCGGTGATCCTGCGCGGCGGCTCCGACAGCTTCCGCTCCTGCCGTGCCATCCATGACTGTCTCGTCCAGGGCCTGCGCGAAGCCGGCCTGCCCGAAGCCGCGATCACGCTGGTGCCGACGCGCGATCGCGCGGCGGTCGGCATGATGCTGTCCGGATTGAACGGCGCCGTCGACGTGATCGTGCCGCGCGGAGGCAAGAGCCTCGTCGCGCGCGTCGAGCAGGAAGCGCGCGTGCCGGTGTTCGCGCATCTCGAAGGCGTCAACCATGTCTACATCGATGCCAGCGCCGACCTCGCCATGGCGAAGTCGATCGTGCTCAACGCCAAGATGCGCCGCACCGGCGTCTGCGGTGCAGCCGAGACGCTGCTGGTCGATCGCGCTGCTGCCGCAACGAGCCTGAAGCCGCTGGTCGAGATGCTGATCGAGGCCGGCTGCGAAGTGCGCGGCGACGACGCCGTGCAGAAGGCGGATGCGCGGGTGAAGCCTGCGAGCGCAGAGGATTGGGACACCGAATACCTCGACGCGATCATCGCGGCGAAGGTGGTGGATGGCGTCGACGGCGCGATCGCGCATATTCAGAGCCACGGCTCGCATCACACCGATGCGATCGTGAGCGCGGATCAGGCGGCTGCAAAGCGGTTCCTGAGCGAGGTCGATTCCGCGATCGTGCTGCACAATGCCTCGACGCAGTTCGCCGATGGCGGCGAGTTCGGCTTCGGCGCCGAGATCGGCATCGCGACCGGACGATTCCACGCCCGCGGGCCGGTTGGCGCCGAGCAGCTGACGAGCTTCAAATATCGCGTTCACGGCACCGGGCAGACGCGGCCGTAGACGACGCAGGGCACGGGGCATTGAGCAACAATTTCGTCGTGCCGCGTTCCGTGGCGCAAGCGATCCCGCCCTCGACACCGGGCATGCGCGTCGGCCTGCTCGGCGGCTCCTTCAATCCGCCGCATCAGGCCCATCGCGCGATCAGCCAGTTCGCACTGAAGCGATTGCAACTCGATCGCGTCTGGTGGCTGGTAACGCCCGGCAACCCGCTGAAGCAGAACGGCACGCTGCACGAGCTCGGCGAGCGCATGCAGGCCGCGCACGACGTTGCCAACGATCCCAGGATCGAGGTGAGCTGTCTCGAATCCGTCATTCGCACGCGCTACACTATCGACACGATCAACACCTTGCGCCGCCGCCTCCGCGGCCTGCGCTTTGTCTGGATTATGGGCGCCGATAACCTCGCTCAATTCCACCGTTGGCAGGACTGGCGGCGCATCGCCGGCCAGGTGCCGATTGCAGTCATCGATCGGCCGCCACAGAGTTTTCGGGCCCTCGCCTCTCCCGCCGCCCGGGCGCTCGCGCGCTACCGCCTGCCCGAGAACAAGGCACCGCTGCTCGCGGATCGGCCGGCCCCGGCCTGGGTATTCCTGTCCGGATTGAAGCTGAATCTGTCCTCGACGGGCTTACGGAACCCGGACGGGAGCTGGAAAGGTACGACGTGAGACCGAGTGTGCGAACGGAGTGTGGGTTTGGGGCTCTCTGGCATATTGAAACCCTTAACCCCACATGATGTAGTGTAACCAGTGAGTGCCGGATTCGGCGTTCGCGATACAGTGAAAGGAATGGTCCCTGACCACATCTGTATTGTCCAAGTCTGTTTTACCCAAGGTTGCCAAGCCTACGCGTAAAACATCGACCCAAGCTGCGGCCTTGAAGGCGCAACCCGACGCCGACAAGACGCTGAGCCTGATCCTCTCCCGCCTCGACGACATGAAGGCGGAAGAGACGGTCACCATCGACCTTCGCGGCAAATCGGCCTACTCCGACTACATGATCGTCACCACCGGCCGGGTGAACCGGCACGTCGGCGCGATCGCGGAGAACGTCGCCAAGGGCCTCAAGGAAAACGGCATCAAGAACATCCACGTCGAGGGCTTGCCCAATTGCGACTGGGTGCTGATCGATTCCGGCGATGTGATCGTTCACGTGTTCAGACCCGAGGTCCGCGAGTTCTACAATCTCGAGAGATTGTACACGCAGGGCCCAGGGGCGGCGAAGGCGATCTAGAGCGACTGGCCGATTTCGAATCGGTTGACGCGCATGCTAGCGTCGTGCGCGCGCGGAATGCGCGCGGTCCTGAAAACGCGACCTTGAAAACATCATGCGTGTTGCTGTCATTGCGGTGGGCCGGCTGAAGCAGGGCCCCGAACGGGAGCTTGCCGACCGCTATTTCGAGCGGTTCGACGAGGCCGGCCGCAAGCTCGGATTCCGCGAGCTCGCCATCCACGAGATTCCTGAAAGTCGCGCCCGCGACACCGCAACGCGGATGGCCGAAGAGGCTGCGGCGATCTCCGCGCATATTCCGGAAAAATCGATCCTGGTGGCGCTGGACGAGCGCGGCCAGAACCTGGATTCCACCGTATTCGCACGGCATCTCGGGCGCTGGCGCGACGAGGGTGCCGGTCATACTATCTTCGTCATCGGAGGGGCGGACGGACTTTCGCCCGAATTGCGCCGTAAGGCCAAGCTCGCGATCGCGTTCGGCTCTGCGACCTGGCCGCATCAAATGGTCCGCGTCATGCTTCTGGAACAGCTTTATCGGGCCGCCACCATCCTGGCCGGCCATCCCTATCACCGCGCGTGATGCGCGCCACAACGAGCACCTTTGCCTAAAGCGATGCGAGCGCCGATTCTCAACCTGCTGCTGATCGGAAGCCTCGCGGGCGCAAGCCTCGCTAGCACAAGCCTCGCTGGTACAAGCCTCGCGCAAGCTCAGACGGCGACGACGCCGCAGACAGCGGCGGTCTCGCCCGATGCGATCAAGCAGCGCGAGCAGGAGCTGGAGGCAGCGCGCGCAAGCAGGAAGAGCGCGGAGGAAGCGCAGGCCAAGCTCAAGGCCGAGATCACCTCGCTCGGCCAGGACCGCACCCAGCTCAATCAGCAATTGATCGACACCGCCGCGAATGTGCGCTCAGTCGAGACCAAGATCGACGAAGCCGAAGCGCGGCTGCGGTCGCTGAACGGCCGCGAGCAGCAGATGCGCAGCTCGCTGGATTCACGCCGCGCCGACATCGTCGAGGTGCTGGCGGCGTTGCAGCGCGCCGGAAGGCGCTCGCCTCCGGCGCTGCTGGTGCGCCCCGAAGATGCGCTGCAATCGCTGCGCACGGCGATGCTGCTCGGCGCCGTGGTGCCGGACCTGCGCGGCCGCGCGGAAAAAATCGCAGGCGAACTCGGCGAGCTTGTGGCCCTGCGCAAGAACATCGCGACCGAGCGCGACCAGCTCGCCGCCGACCGCGACAAGGTCCGCAGCGACCAGACCCGGCTCACGGCCTTGATCGACGAGCGGCAGCGCCAGCAGGCGTCACGGGAAAAAGACCTCGACGCCGAGAGCGCGCGCGCGATCGCGCTTTCAAGGCAGGTGGGCGACCTCCAGGGGCTCATCGCCAAGATGGAGCAGGATCTGCAAAGCGCCGCCAAGGCGGCCGAGAAGGCCGCCGAGGCTGCCAGGCAGGCCGAGGCCAAGGCGGCCGCCAGCGCCAACGCCGGCACAAAGTCCGGTCCGGCCGCATTCAAGGATCGCTCCCGGACCACCCCTGCGATTGCCTTCGCTGTGGCCAAGGGCCTCCTGCCTCTTCCGGTTAACGGTAACAAGATCAGGGATTTCGGCGGTTCCGACGGGGTCGGCGGGGTCCAGAAGGGCATTTCGCTGGCCACCCGGCCGGGCTCCCAGGTCACGACGCCGTGCGACGGCTGGGTGGTCTATGCCGGCCCGTTCCGCAGCTATGGACAACTCTTGATCCTCAATGCCGGTGGCGGGTATCATGTCCTGATCGCCGGGATGGAGCGCATTTCGGTAAACATCGGACAGTTTGTGCTCACGGGGGAGCCGGTCGCGTCCATGGGGTCGACCTCTCAAGTCGCCTCCATTCTCGCCACGAACGCGAGTCAACCTGTGTTGTATGTCGAGTTCCGCAAAGACGGCACTCCAATCGATCCAGGCCCATGGTGGGCCGCAAATGAAGGCGAGAAGGTTCGCGGATGATGCGCAAGACTTCAGTTATCCTCCTCAGCGCGGCCACCGGTGCTGCGCTGACGCTGTTCGTGACCCAGCCGCGCGCGGTCTTCATGGGCTCCAGCGCGCGAGCCGCCACCGCGGACACCTATCGCCAGCTCAATCTTTTCGGCGACGTCTTCGAGCGCGTGCGCTCGGACTATGTCGAGAAGCCCGACGACACCAAGCTGATCGAATCCGCGATCAGCGGCATGCTCACCGGCCTCGATCCGCATTCGAGCTACATGGACGCCAAGAGCTTCCGCGACATGCAGGTGCAGACCCGCGGTGAGTTCGGCGGCCTCGGCATCGAAGTCACGATGGAAGACGGCCTGATCAAGGTGGTCTCGCCGATCGACGACACCCCGGCGTCGCGCGCCGGCGTCATGGCCAACGATATCATCACCAATCTCGACGACGAGGCGGTGCAGGGCCTGACCCTGAACCAGGCGGTCGAGAAGATGCGCGGCCCGGTCAACACCAAGATCAAGCTCAAGATCATCCGCAAGGGCCAGGACAATCCGATCGACGTTACCCTGGTGCGCGACAACATCCGCGTCCGCTCGGTGCGCGCCCGCATCGAGGCCGACGACATCGCCTATATCCGCATCACGACCTTCAACGAGCAGACCACCGAAGGCCTGAAGCGCGAGGTTGCCAACCTCTCGAATCAGATCGGCGACAAGCTGAAGGGCTACGTCATCGACCTTCGCAACAACCCGGGCGGCCTGCTCGAGGAAGCGGTCACCGTCTCCGACTCCTTCCTGGAGAAGGGCGAGATCGTGTCGACCCGCGGCCGCAATGCCGAGGAGACCCAGCGCCGCACCGCGCATGCGGGCGACCTCACCAAGGGCAAGCCGGTCATCGTGCTGGTCAATGGCGGCTCCGCCTCGGCGTCCGAAATCGTCGCGGGCGCGCTTCAGGACCACAAGCGCGCGACCATCGTCGGCACGCGCTCGTTCGGCAAGGGCTCGGTGCAGACCATCATCCCGCTCGGCTCGGGCAATGGCGCGCTGCGTCTGACCACGGCGCGCTACTACACGCCGTCGGGCAAGTCGATCCAGGCCAAGGGCATCGTGCCCGACATCGAGGTGCTCCAGGACGTGCCGGACGAGCTGAAGTCCCGCACCGACACCAAGGGCGAGGCTTCGCTGCGCGGGCATCTCAAGAACGACGGCGACGAGAAGACCGGATCGCAGTCCTATGTCCCGCCGGATGCCAAGGACGACAAGGCGCTCAAGCTCGCCGACGACCTGCTCCACGGCATCAAGAACAGCGCCTCCGCGGCACCCGCGGCGGGCGGCGACAACAAGGGCACGACCGACAAGCCCAAGGCGGCAAACTAGCTCGGCGCCCCGCGGGGTCCAATCAAAAGGGTGGCTCCAGGAGCCGCCCTTTTTTTTTGGAGCCGCCCGAACTCCCGGCATCCCCGGCCTATCCCGGCCTGCCGCCGCTTGACCTCGGCGTGGTATCGTCGGCGCGAGTGATTCGGGATCGCGCATGACTGAAACGGCCGATGATCTGAGCGCCCCGCTCGGACAGGACAAGCCGCGCCGGAAACGCCGGCTGCGGCTGCCGTTCACGGCCATGCAGGCGCTCGCCGTCATGCTCGGCTTGTTCCTGGTCGCCTTTGCCGGCTTCGCCATCTTCAACAAGGATCCGTTCGGCGGCGAGCCGATGACGCGGATCGCGATCCGCGATCCCAAGGCGGCGGACGAAAAACCGGCCGCCGCTGGCCATGGCCTGGACAGCAAGCAAGAAGGCAAGCACGATACCAAGGAGACGCCGAAGCAGGCAGGCGAGCAGAAGACCGTCACCATGATCGACGGTTCCACCGGCACGCGCCACGACGTGGTGATCGGCGGCGGCGATGCCGCCGACAAGGGCGAGGCGGCCTCCGCGCCGCCGCCCGTCATGGCCGGGATCGACCCAAAACTGCTGGAGAAATCACGCTACGGCATGATCCCCGTGGTCGCCGAGGGCCTGAAGCCGTTCAACGTCTATGCGGCGGATGCCGACCGCGCCAAGGCGGCGAAGATGCCTGTCGTCGCGATCCTGATCGGCGGCCTCGGCGTCGGCGCCGCCAAGACCACCGATGCCATCATGAGGCTGCCGCCGGCGGTGACGCTGGCGTTCACGCCTTATGGTTCCGATCCAGGAAAACTCGCCGAGCGGGCCCGCGCCCAGCGCCACGAGATCTTCCTCCAGATCCCGATGGAGCCCTACGACTTCCCCGACAACGATCCGGGACCGCAGACGCTGCTGACCTCGCTGAGCGCCGACCAGAACATGGACCGCCTGTACTGGCATCTGAGCCGGATGCAGGGCTATGCCGGGATCACCAATTTCATGGGCGCCCGCTTCATCGCGACGGACGCGGCGATGCAGCCGATCATCCGCGAGGCGGCCAAGCGCGGCCTCGGCTTCTTCGACGACGGCTCCTCGCCCCGCAGCATCGCGCCCCAGGCCGCGGCAAGCCAGGCGATGCCGTTCGGCAAGGGCGACATCGCGATCGACGTGGTGCCGACCCCGGCCGAGATCGACCGCGCCCTGAACAAGCTCGAAGCGGCGGCGCGCGAGCGCGGCGCGGCCATCGGCACCGCCTCGGCCCTGCCCGTCTCGATCGAGCGCATCGGCGCCTGGACCAAGACATTGGGCGACCGGGGTATCCTATTGGTGCCATTGACAACCGCGATGCTGAAATCAAAATCCAGCTAAATCAACGGATTGGTACGGCACGGGTCTCGCGGGGCCTGCGCGAGCCTTACCGACAGCATGGAAGAGGTCTGGCGGAATGGCGCGTTACGAGGATCTGCCCTACCGGACCTGCGTCGGAGTGATGCTGATCAACACGAAGGGCCTGGTGTTCATCGGCCGCCGCGCCGGCGGCATCGAGCATGTCGACGACACCCATGTCTGGCAGATGCCGCAGGGCGGCGTCGATCCCGGCGAGGACACCTGGGACGCCGCCAGGCGCGAGCTCTATGAGGAGACCAGCGTGCGCTCGGTCGAACGGCTCGGCGAGGTTCCGGACTGGCTCACTTACGACATTCCGCGCACGGTCGCGGGCCGTGCCTGGAAGGGCCGCTACCGAGGCCAGCGGCAGAAATGGTTTGCGGTCCGCTTCACCGGCAAGGACAGCGAGATCAATGTCGAGAAGCCCGGCGGCGGCGGCCACAAGGCCGAATTCGTCAGCTGGCGCTGGGAGCCGATGAAGAACCTGACCGGATTGATCATCCCGTTCAAGCGCCCGGTCTATGAGCGCGTGGTGAAGGAATTTTCCGCGCTGGCGGAGGATTAGTTCGCGTCGTCGTTGCGGGTTGATGCTAATGCATCGCCTGGGCTGACGACGAAAGATCCCGCGCTTGACCGACCAGAAACCCTACCGCCCCAACGTGGGGATCGCCCTCTTCAATGCCGATGGCCGCGTGCTGATCGGGCATCGCTTCAAGGGCGACGGACCCGAGATCATCCTGCCGGGTCTCGACTGGCAGATGCCGCAGGGCGGCGTCGACGAAGGCGAGGACCTGCGCGATGCCGCGCTGCGCGAACTCTGGGAAGAGACCAGCGTCAGAAGCGCAGCCTATCTCGGCGAGACCGACTGGCTGACTTACGAATTCCCGCCCTACGACGGACCACAGACGCACCGGCTGGCGAAATTCCGCGGGCAGCGCCAGAAATGGTTCGCGCTGCGCTTCACCGGCAGGGACGACGAGATCGATCCGCTGACGCCGCGCAACGGACAGCCGGCGGAGTTCGACGCCTGGCGCTGGGAGCGGCTCGACCGCGTCGCCGACGTCGTGGTGCCGTTCCGCCGCGACGTCTACCGCGCGGTGGCGCGAGAGTTCGCGCCGTTCGGAAACTGAAATCGCGAAAACAACCCCATGCACAGTAGAACCGGGGTTGAAGTCATGAGCGAATTTTCACCGGAAATTTGTGTGTGAGGAAGGCACCATGCTCTCGCCAGCGAAATTAGAACGTGGCCGCTTGCTCCGCTGCGCTCCCTCCCCCTTGCGGGGGAGGGAACGCACCGTCGTCGGGGCGCGAGTCGGGCCCAATCACTGCAACCCTAGTTCACCGGTCCCACCGTGAACGGGCCGATCGCGATGACGTGGCAATTGCTGTCGCGCCTGGCGCAGTCGGCGAGCGCGGAATTGACGGCTGTCTGCTCGTCCGCGGCCTTCAGGCCGAGGCCCGGCCGGCCCGCGGTGCCGACCGCGACGGCGTTCCAGCCCATGCCATCGGCGAGCTTGCGCACGACCTCGTCGCGCGCATCGGCGACGATCGAGGCGTTGGAGGCGGCATGGAAGAAGCCGGTGATTTTGAACAGGGTCGGGATCGGCACGACAAAATTCTCGTCGACCGCGACGACCAGGCAGGCCACGCCGGCGATCGCGCCGCACGATTCCAGGGCGCGCCGCGCGGCATCGTCGGCGGTTGATGCGCCCATCACCATGAAATACTGACCGCCCGGGCCGAGCGCGACCGAGCGCGATTTCGCCGCGGGCACGAACATGTTCTCGAGCCGGACCTTCGCGGGATCGCGCACCATCGGAAAATCCCTGGAGGCGAAGGCGCGCTCGGTCATGGCATCGTGCCGGATGAACGGCTGCGGCGGCATCGGCGGCTTGCCGTGCGTGTAGACGACATTGTTGCCGACCGCATAGAGCTCGCAGCGCCGCGGCGACTGCGCGGCGTCCGCGCGCTTCTGGCACTGCTCGAGCGCCGCGTTGCGCGCGGCCTCCTCGTTCGGCTGATTGAGCGCGGAGCCGGTGTAGCCGCCGACGTTCAGCGCAAAGGCCTTGTAGTCGCCGGCGGCGGAATATTCGCCCGCGAGATAGCCGCGCACGCGGTCGCCGATGAAAGGCACCATGTCGGCCGGAAATTTGCCGCCTGAGGTGGCGGGCGCCGAGGGCATCGGCGCCGGACCTGCCGCAGCCATTTGCGTCGGCATGGGCATCGGCGCTTTCGCTGACATGGTGGGCGTCGGGCTGGGGGCCGCCGCGCTCGGCGCAGGATTTGGCGCCGTTGCCGCGGCGCTCGCCGATGTCCTGGCGGTCTCGAGCTTGGCGAAATAGAGGAAGCCGCCGACGCCGATGGCGACGACGGAGACGACACCGACCACCAGCGGCCACATCCAGTTCGGCGCGGGCGCGGCCTTCGCCACCTTCTTGATCTGCGGCGTTGCGTAAGTGCCGTTCTCCCGCCGCATCGCCACCATGTAGGCGTGCACCGGCGTCGGGATGTTCTTGACCTCCTGCGCGCCGATATCGGCGAACTGCACCGACAGCTTGTTGGCGACCTGCTCGTGCACGGCGCGGGAGACGCAGATGCCGCCGACCTCGGCGAGACCTTCGAGCCGGGCGGCGATATTGACGCCGTCACCGAGCAGATCGCCGTCGCGCTCGACCACGTCGCCGATGGTGATGCCGATGCGGAACGACATCTGCCGGCTCGGCGGATAGGCCATGTTGCGGGTTCGCAGAGATTCCTGGATGTCGATGGCGCAACGCACCGCATCGACCGCGCTCGGAAATTCCGCAAGCACGGCGTCACCGGCCGTGTTGAAGATGCGGCCGCCGGCCTTCGCAATGAAATCGTCGACGACCTCGCGATAGGAGGCGAGACGCCGCAGCGTCTCCTCTTCGTCTTCCGCGACCAGTCTCGAGTAGCCGGCAATATCGGCCGCGAAAATCGCTGCGATCTTGCGTTTCATCTGCGACCGGCCCCCGGAACAAATTTCGCGAGCGCAGAATGCCGCTATCGACCGCGCGGTGCAACAAAGTTTCAGCGCCCGCCACGGCCGTGACGAGCGCTGAACTTATTCAGGAATTTCTCATTCGAGCCCCGGAGCAGTGCGCCGGGGCTTAGTGCATGGCCGTGGAGTTGAGCTGCTGCTGAATGCTCTTGAAGTGATCGAGCCGCGCAATCGCCTGATCGAGCTCGTCGCCTTCGTGCTCCTTCAACCCTTCTTCCATCTCCGAGACGGTCGCGGCGAACTGGGCGCGGTCGAGCTCGGCCATCGATGTTGCGACGTCGGCGAGCACGGTGAGGCCCTTTTCGGAGACTTCGGCGATACCGCCGAGCACGATGATCTTCTCGTGCTTGCCGCCGCTGGTGATGGTGAGAATGCCGGGCCGGATCGCGGCCACGACCGGCGCATGTCCCGCCAGCACGCCGAAGTCGCCCTCGACGCCGGGGATGTCGACCTGGTCGACTTCACCCGAAAATGCGAGCTTTTCCGGCGAGACGAGATCGAAATGGAAGGTGGCCATGGGAAACCTGCGAGTAGTGAATAGCGAATAGCGAGTGGCAATTGAACGGGAGCAGCGTCTGTTCGCTACTCCCTATTCGCCATTCGCCAGCTCAGGCGGCTTCCGCCGCCAGCTTCTTGCCCTTCTCGACCGCCTCTTCGATGGTGCCGACCATGTAGAAGGCGGCTTCCGGCAGATGGTCATACTTGCCTTCGCAGAGGCCGCGGAAGCCCTTGATGGTGTCCGCGAGGTCGACGAACTTGCCGGGCGAGCCGGTGAAGATTTCGGCGACGTGGAACGGCTGCGACAGGAAGCGCTCGATCTTGCGGGCGCGGGCCACCGTCAGCTTGTCCTCTTCCGAAAGCTCGTCCATGCCGAGAATGGCGATGATGTCCTGCAGCGACTTGTAGCGCTGCAGCACCTGCTGGACCTGGCGCGCGGTGTCGTAGTGCTCCTGGCCGACGACGAGCGGCGAGAGCATGCGCGAGGTCGAGTCGAGCGGGTCCACCGCGGGGTAGATGCCCTTTTCCGAGATCGCGCGCGACAGCACCGTGGTGGCGTCCAAATGCGCGAACGAGGTCGCAGGCGCCGGGTCGGTCAAGTCGTCGGCCGGAACGTAGATGGCCTGCACCGAGGTGATCGAGCCCTTCTGCGTGGTGGTGATGCGCTCCTGCAGCGCGCCCATGTCGGTGGCAAGCGTCGGCTGATAGCCCACCGCCGAAGGAATACGGCCGAGCAGCGCCGACACTTCCGAGCCCGCCTGCGTGAAGCGGAAGATGTTGTCGACGAAGAACAGCACGTCCTGGCCCTGGTCGCGGAAGTGCTCGGCGACGGTCAGACCCGTGAGGCCGACGCGGGCGCGGGCGCCCGGCGGTTCGTTCATCTGGCCGAACACCAGCGCGCACTTCGACTTCACGCTCGGATCCGGGTTGTGCGGATCGGCGTTGACCTTGGACTCGATGAACTCGTGATAGAGGTCGTTGCCCTCGCGGGTACGCTCGCCGACGCCGGCGAACACGGAATAACCGCCGTGCGCCTTCGCGACGTTGTTGATCAGCTCCTGGATCAGCACGGTCTTGCCGACGCCGGCGCCGCCGAACAGGCCGATCTTGCCGCCCTTCGCGTACGGAGCCAGGAGATCGACCACCTTGATGCCGGTGACGAGAATTTCAGCTTCGGTCGACTGGTCGGTATAGCTCGGCGCTTCCTGGTGGATGGCGCGCCTGCCTTCGGACTGGATCGGGCCGGCTTCGTCGATCGGCTCGCCGATCACGTTCATGATGCGGCCGAGCGTGCCCGCGCCGACCGGAACCGCGATCGGCTGGCCGGTGTCGGTCACTTCCTGGCCGCGCACCAGACCTTCGGTCACGTCCATCGCGATCGTGCGCACGGTGGACTCACCGAGATGCTGCGCAACTTCCAGCACGAGGCGGATGTTGCCGTTCCTGGTTTCGAGCGAATTGAGAATGGCCGGCAGGTGGCCTTCGAACTGAACGTCGACGACGGCGCCCATGACCTGGGTGACGCGACCGACCTGGTTAGCTGCTGTAGCCATGAAGCTCTCCTTCGAAATTCTGTACTTGAACGACCGTCGTTTGGTTCGTGCGTCAGACCGCCTCGGCGCCGGAGATGATCTCGATCAGCTCCTTGGTGATCTGGGCTTGACGGGTTCGGTTGTAGATCTGGGTTTGCTTGCGGATCATTTCGCCCGCGTTGCGGGTGGCGTTGTCCATCGAGCTCATCTGCGCGCCGTAGAACGAGGCGTTGTTTTCCAGGAGCGCGCGGAAGATCTGCACCGCGATATTGCGCGGCAACAGGCCGGAGAGGAGTTCGTCCTCCTCCGGCTCGTATTCATAGGACGTCGTCGGCGCGTTCGCTGCCTTTTCCTCGACGACCAGCGGAATGATCTGCTGTGCGGTCGGGATTTGGGCGATCACCGACTTGAACTGCGCGTAGAACAGGGTGCAGACGTCGAACTCGCCGTCGTCGAAGCGGGCCAGCACCTTCCTGGCGATGTCCTCGGCGTTGACGAAGCCGAGTTGACGAACGCCGCGCAGGTCGAGGTGCTCGACGATCTGCTTGTCGTAGAGACGGCGGAGCTGCTCATAGCCCTTGCGGCCGACGCAGAAGAATTTGACTTCCTTGCCCTGCGCGATCAGCGCCTGGGCGCGCTCGCGCGCGAGGCGCACGATCGAGGAGTTGAAGGCGCCGGACAGGCCGCGCTCGCCGGTGCAGACCAGCAGCAGGTGGACCTGGTCCTTGCCGGTGCCGGCCAGCAGCGCCGGCGCGCCGGGCGAACCGGCGGCAGCGCTGGCGATGTTGGCGATCACCGCGCTCATCTTGTCGGCATAGGGCCGCGCCGCCTCGGCCGCTTGCTGGGCGCGGCGCAATCTGGAGGCCGCGACCATCTGCATCGCCTTGGTGATCTTCTGCGTCGCCTTGGTGGAGGCGATGCGGACGCGCATGTCTTTAAGTGACGCCATTCTTCGTTCACCCCGGCGGTTCGACGCGAGCCGAACCGCTAGCCTGTCCCTGTCGCAATGCCCGACCGGGCGCCGGGCACGCTTCTTGTTGTCTTGCCTCTTGCGAAGCGGTCATGGCCGGAACGACCGGCCATGCTTGCTATCAGGCGAAGCTCTTGGCGAAACCTTCGACCACCGACTTCAGCTTGGCGGCGGTTTCGTCCGAGAGGTCGCGGCTGTCGCGGATCGCGTTGAGGATGTCGGCGTTCTTGCCGCGCAGCAGCGACAGCAGGCCGTCCTCGAACGCGCGCACCTTGTTGAGCGGAAGCGGATCGAGATAGCCGTTGGTGCCGGCCCAGATCACGCAGACCTGCTCTTCCATCTTCAGCGGCGCGAACTGCGGCTGCTTCAGCAGCTCGGTCAGGCGCGAGCCGCGGTTGAGCAGGCGCTGGGTCGAGGCGTCGAGGTCGGAGCCGAACTGCGCGAACGCCGCCATTTCGCGGTACTGCGCGAGCTCGCCCTTGATCTTGCCGGCGACCTTCTTGGTGGCCTTGGTCTGCGCCGAGGAACCGACGCGCGACACCGACAGACCGACGTTCACCGCGGGACGGATGCCCTGGAAGAACAGGTCGGTTTCCAGGAAGATCTGGCCGTCGGTGATCGAGATGACGTTGGTCGGAATGTAGGCCGAGACGTCGTTGGCCTGGGTTTCGATGACCGGCAGCGCCGTCAGCGAGCCCGAGCCCTGGTCCTTGTTCAGCTTCGCCGCACGCTCGAGCAGGCGGGAGTGAAGATAGAACACGTCGCCCGGATAGGCTTCGCGGCCCGGCGGGCGGCGCAGCAGCAGCGACATCTGGCGATAGGCGACGGCCTGCTTGGACAGATCGTCATAGATGATGACCGCGTGCATGCCGTTGTCGCGGAAATACTCGCCCATGGTGCAGCCGGTGAACGGCGCGATGTACTGCATCGGCGCCGGATCCGAAGCGGTCGCGGCGACGATGATCGAGTATTCGAGCGCGCCCTGCTCTTCCAGCACCTTGACGAACTGGGCAACGGTCGAGCGCTTCTGGCCGATCGCGACGTAGACGCAATACAGCTTGATGTTCTCGTCCGGCTGCGCGTTGAGCGGCTTCTGGTTGAGGATGGTGTCGAGCGCGATCGCGGTCTTGCCGGTCTGGCGGTCGCCGATGATCAGCTCGCGCTGGCCGCGGCCGATCGGGATCAGGGCGTCGATCGCCTTGAGGCCGGTCGCCATCGGCTCGTTCACCGACTTGCGCGGAATGATGCCGGGCGCCTTGACGTCGACACGCATGCGCTTGTCGGCCTGGATCGGGCCCTTGCCGTCGATCGGATTGCCGAGCGCGTCGACGACCCGGCCGAGCAGGCCCTTTCCGACCGGCGCGTCCACGATGGCGCGGGTGCGCTTGACGGTCTGGCCTTCCTTGATCTCGCGGTCGGCACCGAAAATGACGACACCGACGTTGTCGGTTTCGAGGTTCAGCGCCATGCCGCGGGTGCCGTTCTCGAACTCGACCATTTCACCGGCCTGGACGTTGTCCAGACCGTAGACGCGGGCGATACCGTCGCCGACGGACAGCACCTGTCCGACTTCGGAGACTTCAGCTTCCTGGCCGAAATTCTTGATCTGGTCCTTGAGGATCGCGGAAATTTCCGCGGCGCGGATGTCCATCAGCCTGCCTCTTTCATCGCGTGCTTGATCGAATTGAGTTTGGTGCGAAGCGAACTATCGATCATCCGGCTGCCAAGCTTGACCACGAGGCCACCGATGATCGAGGGATCGACCTTCACGTTGAGCGCGACGTCCTTGCCGGTCACCGACTTCAGGGCAACCTTGAGGGCGTCGAGATTCTTGTCCGAGAGCGCCTCCGCCACGGTGACGTCGGCCGTCGCCTCGCCCTTGAACCTGGCGACGAGGGCGCGGTAAGCGCGGATCACGTCGCCCACCACGAACAGGCGGCGGTTGGCGGTCAGCACTTTGAGGAAATTGGCGGAGATGCCGGCGATGCCGGTCCTGTCCAGCACGGCCGAGAGCGCCCTGGACTGGGCCTCGGCCGCGAACACCGGGCTGCGGACGAGGCGCTTCAGATCGGCGCTCTCGTTCAGCAAGCCCTCGAATTTGTCGAGATCGGCCTTGACCTCGTCGACCACTTTCTGGTCGCGGGCCAGTTCAAACAAGGCCGTTGCATAACGGCCCGACACACCGGAAACGGACGTATCTTCTGCAGCCACAGACGCGCTCTTTTTGCTGTCAAACTCGCAAGGGAAAAACCGTCGCCACGAAGCGGCGCCTAGCGATCCAAGCCCTTGGAATTCAAGCGGGACTTCGATTTTCGACCCCGCACGGGAAGTGCCGGGCTCGTTAAAATCGCGGCTTTGCTAACATAGCAGGCGCGCACGTGCAACATGACGCCAAATTAAAGGCACGACGTTCTGTCGCCAGTTCGTCGCAGTGCCCGAGGCGCGACGACGATCGGCATGACGATCTGCCATCCGGCGGAATTGAGGCGGGCCTGCCAGCGGCGCCCGTCCATTTCGTTCCTGCCCTCAGCGCATAGCGGCCATGAACACGGATCACTGAGGCGTGACTTCGGCCCCTCCGGCTGCACCCGCCGAATACTTACCCAATTCTAAACACCGAAAGCGATGACTTCGTTTTTCAGTATTTGTAAGTAATCAACATGTTAATAAATCGTTAAGGACAAGATTACGGAGCATCAGCCGAATATCGGTCACCGGTAACAAGATATTTCATGACGACACGGAACGGATTTACTGCCCAATTCACGCCTCATTAGGAATCGAAACGCCATCCCGCTCACAAACTCATGGGGGCTCCACTTGCCACATATGTGGCAATACTAGCTTAGGGACCACTAAATGCTGTCTTTGAAGACGCTGGGCTCTGTGACCCGGCCGCGTACGGCGATCGCTTTCGTTGCCGCCACTCTCCTCGTCGGTGGAACTGCCACCGAAGCTTCCGCCAAATCCAGGCATCACCACCGGACCTCTCAGCATCATCACCGCCACCACGCCCAGAACGATGCCAACACGACCTCCGATTGGCGCAACGCCAACGCGTCGATGACGCCGTCGTCGGGTAGCGGCCACAGCTTCTCCGGAATGGCCTCCTATTACGGCAACGAGTCCGGCAGCCGGACTGCCTCGGGCCAGCGCTTCAACCAGAACGCCATGACCGCGGCGCATCGTTCGCTGCCGTTCGGCACCAAGCTGCGCGTCACCCATGGCGGCTCGAGCGTCATCGTCACCATCAACGACCGTGGCCCGTTCGTCCGCGGCCGTGTCCTCGACCTCTCCACGGGCGCTGCCCGTGCCATCGGCCTCACCGGGGCCGGCGTCGGCCGCGTCACCGCGGAAGTCGTCTCCTGACGGCGCGAGACGCGCCTCACCACACAAGCGCAGTTCCCGTCATCGTCCGCATGGACATGTGAGCGCGGGATCGGCGCGGGTGAAACAAGCCCGCCGTCTTGGGGGACGGCGGGCTTTTTGCTCGTCCGCCGTCATTGCATTGCGAGCAATGACGAGGGGAGCATTTTTATGATCTCTACAAAAAGCTCTGCGGATCGACGTCCACTTCGAGCTTCTGATTTCCCTTCGGCTTCGGGCACACGGCGAGCCAGTTGCGCAGGTAATCCGACAGATCGAAGCCGCGCGCCGATTTCACCAGGATGCGGAAGCGGTAGCGCCCCTTGATGACGGCGAGCGGGGCTTCCGCCGGGCCCAGCACCACCACGCGCTCGTCGCGCGGCGCCAGCGCGACGAGGCGGCGGCCAAAAGCTTCGGCGCTCGGCCGGTCGCCGGCGGAGATGATCAGGCTGGCGAGGCGTCCGAACGGCGGATAGAGCGTGCGTTCGCGCAAGTCGATCTCGCTGTCGTAGAAGGCCTCGCGGTCGCAGGCGATCAGCGCCTTCATCACGGGATGATCGGGCTGGTGGGTCTGCAGATAGCCGACGCCGCGGCCCTGCTCGCGGCCGGCGCGGCCGATCACCTGGTTGAGCAATTGCCAGGTGCGTTCGGAGGCGCGCGGATCGCCATTGGACAGGCCGAGATCCGCATCGACCACGCCGACCAGATTCAGCCGCGGGAAATTGTGGCCCTTGGCGACGAGCTGGGTGCCGATGATGATATCGACGCGGCCTTCCGCGATCTCGGCAAGCTCGCTGCGCATCGTCTCGATCGAGGTGATGAGATCGCTCGACAGCACCATGGTGCGCGCCTCCGGGAACAGCGCCGCCGCCTCTTCCTGCAAGCGCTCGACACCCGGCCCGACCGCGACCAGCGATTCCTCCGCCGAACAGTGCGGGCAGATATGCGGACGCGGCATCGAGAAGCCGCAATGGTGACAGACGAGGCGCTGGCGAAAGCGGTGATCGACCAGCCAGGCATCGCAGATGGTGCAGGCGAAGCGATGGCCGCAGGCGCGGCACAGCGTCAGCGGCGCATAGCCGCGGCGATTGAGGAACAACAGCGCCTGCTCGCGCCGTTCGATCGCGTTCTTGATCTCGGAAGCCAGCCGCGGCGAGATGAAGCGGCCGCGCGCCGGCGGCTCGCGGCGCAGATCAATCGCCTCGATATGCGGCATGTGCTGGCCGCCGAAACGCGACGGCAGCGCGATGCGCTGATAGCGGTTCTTGCGCGCATTGACCTCGGATTCGACCGACGGCGTCGCCGAGGCCAGCACGATCGGGACCTTTGCGACATGCGCGCGCACCACCGCCATGTCGCGGGCGTGGTAATGCACGCCCTCGTCCTGCTTGTAGGCCTGGTCGTGCTCTTCATCGACCACGATGAGGCCGAGATTGGCGTAGGGGAGAAACAGCGCCGAGCGCGCGCCGACCACGACCGGCGCGCTGCCCCCGGAGATCGCAGCCCAATTGCGCGCACGCGTGCGCGGCGTGAGCTCGGAATGCCATTCGATCGGCCGCACGCCGAAACGCTGCGCGAAGCGATCGAGGAACTGGCCGGTCAGCGCGATCTCCGGCATCAGGATCAGCGATTGTTTTCCGCGGCGGATCGCCTCGGCCACGGCTTCAAAGTAAACCTCGGTCTTGCCCGAGCCGGTGACGCCGTCGAGCAGCGCGACGTGGAAGGTACCGTTGGCCGCGAGCGCGCGCATCGTATCGGCAGCAGTGCGCTGGAGCGGCGAAAAATCCGGCCGGGCGAAATCCGGGTCGGGGGCCGGTGGCGGTGCCGGCGGCGGCATCGGCTCGACCGTCAGAGTGCCTTCGTCGACGAGGCCGTCGACCACGCCGGCCGAAACGCCCGCCTCCCTGGCGGCCTCGGACTTGCCGTGCAGCAGACGGTCCGACAGCACCTCGATCAGGCGCTGCCGCGCCGGCGTCAGCCGTTTTGGCGGATCGCCGGCCAGCCGGACGCCGGCGCGCACCCGCTCGGGGCCGAGATTCTCGCCCATCCGCAGGCACATCCGCAGCACCATGCCGCGCGGGCTCAGCGTGTAGTTGGCGACCCAGTCCACGACCGCGCGCAGCTCGGGCTTCAACGGCGGGATGTCGAGCTTTTCACTGACCTCCTTGAGGCGGTTGTGCAGGCGCGGATCGGGATTGGCGTTCTCGGCCCAGACCACGGCGAGCACCTCGCGCGGGCCGAGCGGCACGCCGACCAGATCACCCGCCTTCAGCTCCATCCCGCGCGGCACCTTGTAGGAATAGGTCTGGTCGAGCGCGACCGGCACCAGCACGTCGACCATGCGGGTCGCGTTTGCGGAAGCGGGGCTGCGCGGTGTGTGATCCATGGATGGAGAATCGGAACCCGGGGCTTCAAGGCTAGCGGCCTGAGGCCGCCTTAGCGAACGATAAACGAGTGTGATGCGATATACTGGGTGGAATCACCACGTCCAGAGCGCATGAGCAAAGCGGCCGCCCCACAGATCGAGCTCGCCAGCGCCGATCCTGACATCGCGCAACAGATGACGCGCTGGCTGTCGCATCTCGGCTCCGAGCGGCGGCTATCGCCGAAGACACTGGAGGCCTATGGCCGCGACCTGCGGCAGTGCCTGAATTTCCTCAGCAATCATTGGGGCGCGCGCGTGACGCTGAAGCGCTTCGCCGCGCTGGAAGCCACTGACATCCGCGCCTTCATGGCGATGCGCCGCGCCGACGACATCGCCGGCCGCTCGCTGATGCGCGCGCTGGCGGGCCTGCGCTCGTTCGGCCGCTTCCTCGAACGCGAGGGCAAGGGCAAGGTCGGCGCGCTCTCGGCGATCCGCGCGCCGAAGGTCGCGAAAAGCCTGCCAAAGCCGCTGCCGATGGCGTCGGCCAAGCGTCTTGCGGATGCCGACGAGCGCGCCGGCGAGGACCGCGAGACCTGGATTCTGGCGCGCGATGCAGCGGTGATGGCGCTGCTTTACGGCTCGGGCCTGCGCATTTCCGAGGCGCTGGGCTTGAAGCGCCGCGAGGTGCCGCGGCCCGGCGAAGGCGACGTGCTGATCGTGACCGGCAAAGGCAACAAGACCCGCATGGTGCCGGTGCTTCAGAACGTGCTCGCGCTCGTTCAGGAATATGTTTCGATGTGCCCGTATCCGCTGCCCGCCGAGGGGCCGATCTTCGTCGGCGCCCGCGGCGGCCCCTTGAGCCCGCGCATCATCCAGCTCGCGATGGAGCGGCTGCGCGGCGCGCTCGGCCTGCCCGACAGCGCGACACCGCACGCGCTGCGCCATTCCTTCGCCACGCATCTGCTGTCGCGCGGCGGCGATCTGCGCGCGATCCAGGAATTGCTCGGCCATTCCTCGCTCTCGACCACGCAGATCTACACCGGCATCGATTCGGAGCGCCTGCTCGAAGTCTATGCGAGCGCGCATCCGCGGCGGTGAGCGTGTCAGCGCGTTAGAACAAACCTCGGAGGCAAGCCAATCGGAGGAGCCTCAACAAAGACGTCATAAATCTCTCGGAGAAGCTGGTCTTTTGTCTCCTGCGCGTCTTGCTCGGTCCAGGTCAACGCATACACGCCCCGCAAGAAGCTAGGCATGCTCTTCGCATCGAAACTGCCTCGGAGTATCGGAAGAAATTTTTTGGGATTCGTCGACTGTGATTGCAACAACTCACCTTGAATGACGCGCATTTCCCATCCAACGCCGCCCAAGCGACCGTTCGCTCGAGCAGCATATTCATCGTTGCAAACGATCAAGACTCGATCGGCTTGATCAAGCTCGTTGCACATCCACTGAGGAGTATCCATGCCCGGACGGAGGTGCCAGACATCAAGTCTCGCATCGACTCCATTCTCGCGCAGAAAGGTTGCCAAATCTCGTACCCAAGTCTGATGCTCTTGAGATGTTTTCGTATAGCTTATGAATACGCGCAGTGGCTCGCGCGTGCGCTCTCTAGACTTCTCTGAAACACTGACGTCCGATCGCATCGTCTTTTCTTGCTGCGAGGAAAGCTTCTCAAAGACTTCTCGCTTATAGACGAAAATATTGATCACTTTCTTTTTGATTAGAGACTTTTCAAACCCGGTCATCAAGGCCGACAGCGATTCTGCAGGCGTCAGTCTTCCTGAGCCGGCCCCCAACAGAGGAATAGCAACATCGCGAATCTCCGGCTTCTCAGCTATAAAATCCGATACGGTCTCCGCAATTTTCGAGATAGCCTGTTGGCTCGACTCCATCGCTTGGACGGAAGTGGCGTAGCCCACGTAGGCAGCTATATTTGAAGCGCCATTGAACAACTCGAATTTGACATCACCAAGATTGGAATAGCCTGTAGGCCATTTGATATCAAATTGCTCAAGCTGACTTGCTATTGCGCCAGTTACAGTGCCACCGGTGGAGCAAGGTATCACGATCAAATCGGTTGGCTGCGCGAACATATCGCCCTGACGAAGCTGGATTGTCGACTTCATTTTGCAATCCTTGATTGAAATACATCAAGGAATTACATTTGGCTGAATGAGTCAATGGTTAGCTTTTTGCAGCCAGAAGGAGGTTCGCAGCACGGGCGAATCCAGCCTAGACTCGGAACGGCTGCTGAAGTTCTACGCCGGCGCGTATCCGCGCAGTCGAGCGCACGACGTAGTCCCGTCATAACTTGCTTGCCTCTTGCGCGGCGCCCGCGGTTCGGTCAATCGTGGGGATCCGACAGGAGGGATCTATGAGCGCACATGAAAGCATGGAGCACGCCGAACACGCCGAGCACGCGTCCGGCTCGAACAAGAAGATCGCGCTCCTGATCGCCGTTCTGGCGCTGTTCCTGGCGATCTCGGAGACGCTCGGCAAGGGCGCCCAGACCGAATCGATCAGCAAGAACGTCGAGGCCTCCAATCTCTGGGCGTTCTTCCAGGCCAAGAGCATCCGCCGCACGGTGGTGCAGACCGCGGCCGACCAGGGCAAGCTCATCCTCGGCGCGGCGAGCGACGAGGCCAACAAGGTGGCGGTGCAGAAGCAGATCGAGGACTGGCAGAAGACCGCGGCGCGCTACCGCTCCGAGCCCGAGACCGGCGAAGGCACCGAGCAACTCGCCGAGAAGGCCAAACATGCCGAGCACGAGCGCGATGAAGCCACCGCCAAGTACCATCACTTCGAACTGGCGTCGGCGGCCTTCCAGATCGGCATCGTGCTGGCGTCGGCGACGATCATCACCGGAATGCTGGCGCTCGCCTATGTCGCTGGCCTGCTGACGCTCGGCGGCGTCGCCATGACCGCGCTCGGCCTGTGGTTGCCACATCTGCTGCATTTGCATTGAGACGCTGAGGCACATGACACGCCCTTCGCCGGGCCGGCACCTGAGGATTTGGCGGAGACGCAGGTTCAGGAACCGCACTTACCGCGCTTCGTGCACGCTCTTGCGGAAGCGCTGGATCAGGCGGAGGGTCCGGGAGGACCAGCCCTCGCCGTTACCGGAGATCAGCTCGCGGATGCGCTGCTTGATCGGATCGACCAGTTCGGCGGCCTTGGCGCGGAGCTTCAGCACCAGATCATAGATCCGCTCGAACCAGTGCATCTCCAGCAGCTTGTCGCGCGTCACGTCGAAGACGAAGGCGGTGACGCCGACGCCGAGCAGCTTCGCGAACAGGATCGTGAAGATCGCGCTGGTCCAGTATTCATGCGTGAGCAGCCACAGGCCGACCAGCTTGAGCGGAAACAGCGGGATGATGGGGACCGCGAACACGATCAGCGTCATCGCCGGCGACAGCGCATCGACGCGATCCGACAGCCATTGCTTGAACCGGGCGAGCGGAATGATCGCAACGACCCGCGCCACGATCGGTTCGAGATGGTCCCACAGCCAGGCTTCGATCAGGAAGACGATCGCAAGCAGGACCCAGACCGGTTGAAGGAGGCGGCGCAGCATATGTTGTCCCGCCCGATTCGGCTCGGAGCGTCGCCTACATATGGATGGCCCGCTTGCCGACTGCAAGCGCCGCTTCCTTGACGGCCTCCGAACGCGTCGGGTGCGCGTGGCAGGTGCGGGCGAGATCCTCCGCACTTCCGCCGAATTCCATGAGAACGCAGGCTTCGTGGATCATTTCGCCGGCCTCGATGCCGATGATGTGCACGCCGAGCACGCGATCGGTCTTCGCATCTGCGAGAATTTTCACAAAGCCGTCGGTGGTCTGGTTGACCTTGGAGCGGCCGTTGGCGGTAAAGGGAAACTTCCCGACCGTATAGGCCACGCCCGCCTGCTTCAGCTCCTCCTCGGTCTTGCCGACGGAGGACACTTCCGGCGTGGTATACACGACGCCTGGGATAACGTCGTAGTTCACGTGGCCGGCCTGGCCGGCGATGATCTCCGCGACCGCGACGCCTTCATCCTCGGCCTTGTGCGCGAGCATCGGGCCCGCGACGACGTCGCCGATGGCATAGACGCCCTTGAGGCTGGTGGCGAAATGCGGATCGATCTGCACCCGGCCGCGATTGTCCAGCGCAACGCCGGCTTCCTTCAGGCCCAGCCCGTCGGTGTAGGGCACGCGGCCGATGCAGACGAGCACGACGTCGGCTTCCAGCGTCTCCGCGGCGCCGCCGGCGGCGGGCTCGATGGTCGCCTTCAGCGTCTTGCCCGAGGTGTCGACGGCGGTGACCTTGGCGCCGAGCTTGAATGCAAAACCCTGCTTCTCGAGGATGCGCTGGAATTGTTTTGCAATTTCGCCATCCATGCCTGGCAGGATACGGTCCAGGAATTCGACGACGACGACCTCGGCACCGAGCCGCTTCCACACCGAGCCGAGTTCGAGGCCGATCACGCCGGCGCCGACGATCAGGAGCTTGCCGGGGACCTTGTCCAGCGACAGCGCGCCGGTGGATGAGACGATGCGCTTCTCGTCGATCTCGATGCCCTTGAGGCGCGCGATGTCCGAGCCGGTGGCGATCACGATGCTCTTGGTTTCGATCACCTGCGACTTGCCGTCGGCGGAGACTTCCACCTTGCCGGTGCCGAGGATCTTGCCGGTGCCCTTGAGCACGTCGACCTTGTTCTTCTTCATCAGGAACTCGACGCCCTTGACGTTGCCGTCGATGCCCTGCTGCTTGAAGTTCATCATTGCCGGAAGCTCGAGTTTCGGCGCGGAGACGCTGACGCCCATCTTGGCGAAGGAGTGCCCGGCTTCCTCGAACATCTCGGACGCGTGCAGCAGCGCCTTGGACGGCATGCAGCCGACATTGAGGCAAGTGCCGCCGAGCGTTGCGTTCTTTTCCACCACGGCGACTTTCATGCCGAGCTGCGCTGCACGCACCGCGCAGACATAACCGCCCGGTCCGGTGCCGATGACGACGAGATCGTAGGTAGCCATGAGAGAAAGTCCCGTAGGTTTAGCGTGATGAGGATGTGTCAGCGTCCGCGCGGCGCGTCAGCGTCCGCCGGACACATCGAGAATGGCCGAGGTGACGTAGGAGGCATCGTCCGACATCAGCCAGACGATGGCATTGGCGACTTCATCGGCGGTACCGACGCGCTTCATCGGCACCATATGGGCCAGACGATGGTGCCGATCGGGCTCGCCGCCGGAGGCGTGGATTTCGGTGTCGATCAGGCCGGGGCGGATGCCCGCGACGCGAATACCCTCGTTGGCAACCTCGTAGCCGAGGCCGATGGTGAAGGAATCGATCGCGCCCTTGGAGGCGGCATAGTCGACATAGGTATTGGGCGCGCCGAGCTTGGCAGCAACCGATGACAGATTGACGATGACGCCGCCGTTGCCGCCGTGCCTGGTCGACATCCGCTTCACCGCCTCGCGCGCGCAGAGGATGGAGCCGGTGACGTTGACCGCCATGACGCGCTGGATGCGCTCGGCCGACATCTCGTCGACGCGCACGCCGCTGGTCCCGACAATACCGCCGTTGTTGACGAGCGCGCCGAGCGTGCCGAACTTGTCGGCTTGCTTGAACAGTTCGACGATGTCGCTTTCCTCGGCGACATCGCATTTCACCGCGATGGCCTTGCCGTTGCTGGCCTCGATCAGGCTGACCACCTCGTCGGCGGCGGTCTTGTTGCTGGCATAGCCGACCACGACACGGAAGCCGCGCGCGGCCGCAGCAATGGCAGTCGCGCGACCGATGCCGCGGCTGCCGCCGGTGATGACAACGACTTTATCCGTCAAGCTTGCCTCCATCTTTCGACAAACGCCGCCGCCCCTTCAGGCGACGGCGTCTTCAAGGCATCAGGGATCAGAGGTCCAGCACCAGCCGCGCCGGATCTTCCAGGCTCTCCTTGACGCGAACCAGGAAGGTGACGGCTTCCTTGCCGTCGATGACGCGGTGATCATAGGACAGCGCCAGATACATCATCGGGCGGACCTCGATCTTGCCGCCGACGACCATCGGCCGCTCCTGGATCTTGTGCATGCCGAGAATGCCGGACTGCGGCGCGTTGAGGATCGGGGTCGACATCAGCGAGCCGTAGATGCCGCCATTGGTGATGGTGAAGGTGCCGCCCTGCATCTCGTCGATCTTGAGCTGGCCGTCGCGGGCGCGGCGACCGAAATCGGCGATCCCCTTCTCGATGTCCGCGATCGACTTGTTGTCGCAGTCGCGCACGACAGGCACGACGAGACCCTTGTCGGTGCCGACGGCGACGCCGATGTGGTAATAGTTCTTGTAGATCAGATCGGTGCCGTCGATCTCTGCGTTGACGGCCGGGATGTCCTTCAGGCCCTGCACGACGGCCTTGGTGAAGAAGCCCATGAAGCCGAGCTTGCTGCCGTGCTTCTTCTCGAACGCGTCCTTGTAGTGCGCGCGCAGCGCCATGACGTTGGTCATGTCGACCTCGTTGAAGGTCGTGAGCATGGCGGCGGTGTTCTGCACGTCCTTGAGGCGGCGCGCGATGGTCTGGCGCAGCCGGGTCATCTTGACGCGCTCTTCGCGGGCGGCGTCATCGGCCGGCGAGGGCGCGCGGACCTGAACCGCTGCGGCGGGCTGGTTGACTGGGGTCGGCGCCGAGGCCGCGCGTTCGATCGCAGCTAACATGTCGCCCTTGGTGACGCGGCCGTCCTTGCCGGAGCCCGGAACGGTCGAGGCGTCGATGCCGGTCTCGGCCGAGAGTTTTCGCACGGAAGGGGCGAGCGGCGCATCGGCCGGCGGCGCCTTCGGCGCCGGCGCAGCAGCAGCAGCAGCAGCAGCGGCCGCCGGAGCAGCGGCAGCGGGCTTGGCCGGCGCAGCAGCCGGCTTGGCAGCGCCAGCGGCGCCTTCGGTGATCTGGCCGAGCAGCGCACCCACGGCGACCGTCGCGCCATCGGCAGCGATGATCTCGCTCAGCGTGCCGGCGGACGGCGCCGGGACTTCGATGGTGACCTTGTCGGTCTCGAGCTCCACCAAGGGCTCGTCGACGGCGACGGGATCGCCGGCCTTCTTGAACCAGCGGCCGATGGTGGCCTCGGTGACGGATTCGCCGAGCGTCGGCACACGAATTTCAGTCATGGTCTTTTCCTTAAGGAGATCGCCAATGCGGTCATAAGTGCGGATGTCATCGCCTGCGAAAAGCAAGCCATCCGGCAAGCCGCAACGTTCGCATTCACGACGACGTCACGACTTACCGGATGCCCCGCTCCGGTGCGCGATTGCGCACAAGGCGGGGCATGACGCAGTTCAAAAAGTTCAGCTCAGTGCTTCGTCCAGGAACGCCTTCAACTGCGCCTGATGCTTGGACATCAGACCGGTCGCGGTCGCGGCGGAGGCGGCGCGGCCGACATAACGCGGACGCCGGCTCGCACCGTTCACCTGGTTCAGCACCCATTCCAGATAGGGCTCGATGAAGTGCCAGGCCCCCATGTTGCGGGGCTCTTCCTGGCACCACACCACTTCGGCCTTCTTGAAGCGCGACAGCTCGGCCACCAGCGCCTTCAGCGGCACCGGATAGAGCTGCTCGACACGCATCAGGTAGATGTCGTCGATGCCGCGCTTCTCGCGCTCCTCGTAGAGGTCGTAATAGACCTTGCCGGAGCATAGCACGATGCGACGGATCTTCTCGTCCGGGACGAGCTTGACCGGCTCGCTCGGCAGCATCTGGGCGTCATCATAGAGGATGCGGTGGAAGGTCGTTCCCTTCGCGAGCTCCTCGAGACGCGACACCGCCCGCTTGTGACGGAGCAGCGATTTCGGCGTCATCAGGATCAGCGGCTTGCGGATCTCGCGATGAAGCTGACGGCGCAGCACGTGGAAGTAGTTCGCCGGCGTGGTCGGATAGACCACCTGCATGTTGTCTTCAGCGCACATCTGGAGATAACGCTCGAGCCGCGCCGAGGAGTGCTCCGGTCCCTGGCCCTCATAGCCGTGCGGGAGGAGGCAGACGAGACCGGACATGCGCAGCCATTTGCGCTCGCCCGAGGAGATGAACTGGTCGAACACGACCTGCGCGCCGTTGGCGAAGTCGCCGAACTGCGCCTCCCAGAGGGTCAGCGTGTTCGGCTCGGCGAGCGAGTAGCCGTATTCGAAGCCGAGCACGGCTTCTTCCGACAGCAGCGAGTTGATGACCTCGTAATGGCCCTGCTCGTGGCCGAGATGGTTGAACGGCGTGTAGCGGCTCTCATCTTCCTGGTCGATCAGGACCGAATGGCGCTGCGAGAAGGTGCCGCGCTCCGAATCCTGGCCCGACAGGCGGACGTGGTGGTTCTCGTTGAGTAGCGTGCAGAATGCCAATGCCTCGCCGGTCGCCCAGTCGATGCCGGTGCCGCCGTCGATCGCCTTGGCACGATTTTCCAGAAAGCGCTGGATGGTGCGATGGACGCGGAAACCGTCCGGCACCTTGGTGATCTTGCGGCCGATTTCCTTGAGCTCGGCGATGTCGACGCCGGTGACGCCGCGCCGCGCATCTTCTTCCTGGTCGGCGATCTTGAAGCCGGCCCATTTGCCGTCGAGCCAGTCGGCCTTGTTGGGCTTGTAGCCGGAGCCGGCTTCGAGCTCGGCATCGAGCCGCGCGCGCCAGTCCGCCTTGGCCTTCTCGACCTCGCCCTCGGTCAGCACGCCTTCGTTGATGAGGCGGCGGGCGTAGAGCTCGAGCGTCGACGGATGGGCCGCGATCTTCTTGTACATCACCGGCTGGGTGAAAGCCGGCTCGTCGCCCTCGTTATGACCGTGCCTGCGATAGCAGAACATGTCGATGACGACGGGCTTGTGGAATTTCTGCCGGAACTCGGTCGCGACCTTGGCCGCGAACACCACGGCTTCCGGATCGTCGCCGTTGACGTGGAAGATCGGCGCGTCGATCATCTTCGCCACATCCGACGGATAGGGCGAGGAGCGCGAGTAACGCGGATAGGTGGTGAAGCCGATCTGGTTGTTGACGATGAAGTGCACGGAGCCGCCGGTGCGGTAGCCCTTCAGGTCGGACAGACCGAAGCATTCCGCGACCACGCCCTGGCCTGCGAACGCGGCGTCGCCATGCATCAGCAGCGGCAGCACCGAGATGCGCATGTCCGGCGGATCGCCGTGCTGGTCCTGCTTGGCGCGGACCTTGCCGAGCACCACGGGATCGACGATCTCGAGATGCGAGGGATTGGCGGTCAGCGACAGATGGATGCGGTTGCCGTCGAACTCGCGGTCCGAGGACGCGCCGAGGTGATATTTGACGTCGCCGGAGCCTTCGACCGCATCGGGGTTGGCCGAACCGCCCTTGAATTCGTGGAACAGGGCGCGATGCGCCTTGCCCATCACCTGGGTCAGCACGTTGAGGCGGCCGCGATGCGGCATGCCAAGCACGACCTCCTTCACGCCGAGATTGCCGCCGCGCTTGATGATCTGCTCGAGCGCGGGGATCAGCGATTCGCCGCCGTCCAGACCGAAGCGCTTGGTGCCGGTGAACTTGGTGTCGCAGAATTTCTCGAAACCTTCGGCTTCGACCAGTTTCATCAGGATGGCTCTGCGGCCTTCCCGGGTGAACGAGATCTCCTTGTCCGGTCCCTCGATCCGCTCCTGGATCCACGCCTTCTGCGCGGCATTGGTGATGTGCATGAACTCGACGCCGAGCGTCTGGCAGTAGGTGCGCTCGCAGATCGCGGTGATCTCGCGCAGGCTGCCATATTCGAGGCCGAGCACGTGATCGAGGAAGATTTTGCGGTCGAAATCGGCTTCGCTGAAGCCGTAGGTGCGCGGGTCGAGCTCTTCGCGGTTACGCGGGGCTTCGATGCCGAGCGGATCGAGCTTGGCGTGGAAGTGGCCGCGCATCCGGTAGGAGCGGATCAGCATCAAGGCGCGGACGGAGTCGCGCGTGGCCTGCAGCAGGTCGGCGGAGGAGAGGCCGCCACCCTTGTCGCTCCCCTTGTCGCCACTCTTGGCCTGCGCCTTGGCGGCAATCTTGGCGCCGACCACCTTCTCGACCTCGGCCCAGTTGCCGTCGAGCGCGGAGGTCAGGTCGTCCTGCGGGGTCAGCGGCCAGTTGGCGCGCTCCCAGGACGGGCCTTCGGCATTCTTCCGGACGTCGCCGGGCTGGTCGTTCAGGCTCTTGAAGAACTCCTGCCACTCGGCGTCGACCGAGGACGGGTCCTTCTCGTAGCGGGCGTAGATTTCGTCGATGTAGGTGGCGTTGGTGCCCTGCAAAAAGGAGGAGAGGGCAAAGGCTGCGTTCGCGTCTTGGCGAGACATACTTGAGTTCCTGGCGATTTCGGTTCGCGCATAACAAACGGCGCTGGCGCCGAGCTTCCCGGCAGAGGCTCGACGCGACAGGCACCATTTACCCTATTTGCTGCGAAACTTCGCCCGGAAAAGTACGAAGAAGTGAACTAGCCTTTCAACTTTTCGGCAAGCGTATGCCCGAGGCGGGCGGGAGACGGCGACACTGTAATCCCTGCGGATTTCATCGCGTCGGTCTTGGAACCGGCGTCGCCCTTGCCGCCCGAAATGATCGCGCCGGCATGGCCCATGCGGCGGCCGGGAGGTGCGGTGACGCCGGCGATGAAACCGACCATCGGCTTCTTGCGGCCGCGCTTGGCCTCGTCCTTGAGGAACTGGGCGGCGTCCTCCTCGGCGGAACCGCCAATCTCGCCGATCATGATGATGGATTCGGTCTTGGCGTCGGCCAGCAGCATTTCCAGCACGTCGATGAACTCGGTTCCCTTGACCGGGTCGCCGCCGATGCCGACCGCGGTGGTCTGGCCGAGGCCCTCCTGCGAGGTCTGGAACACGGCTTCATAGGTCAGCGTGCCGGAGCGGGAGACGATGCCGACGCTGCCGGTCTTGAAGATGTTGGCCGGCATGATGCCGATCTTGCATTCGCCGGCGGTCATGACGCCCGGGCAGTTCGGCCCGATCAGGCGCGACTTGGAGCCGGCCAGCGAGCGCTTCACGCGCACCATGTCGATGACCGGGATACCTTCGGTGATGCAGACGATCAGCGGGATCTCGGCGTCGATGGCTTCGCAGATCGCGTCGGCCGCACCCGGCGGCGGCACGTAGATCACCGAGGCATCGGCGCCGGTCTTCTCACGTGCCTCGCGCACGGTGTCGAACACCGGCAGGCCGAGATGCGTCGCGCCGCCTTTGCCCGGCGAGGTGCCGCCGACCATCTTGGTGCCATAGGCGATCGCGGCTTCGGAGTGGAAGGTGCCGTTCTTGCCGGTAAAGCCCTGGCAGATGACCTTGGTGTTCTTGTCGATCAGGATGGACATGAGGTCTGCTTTCGCGAAACTAACGAGTGAGAGGTCAGTGGATGCGGCGGTAGACGCCGGTGAGCACGTCAGCCCAGCCTTCCGCGTCCGGCGAGAACTGGATCTTCAACGAATAGGAATCATCGTCGATGATTTCGTAGACGTGGCGCGCATTGCCGCGGAGCGAACCGCGCACCAGCGTCAGGGTCTTGCCGACCCACCCGCCCGAAGCGGGCGAGGGCGGCGTGTAGCCGAGCGAGTCGTACCAGAACAATTTGTAGGTCCGGTCCTCGCGATCGAAGGTGAAGATGCCGTGGGTGGCGAAGCTTTGCTTGCCCTCGCGCGTCTGCACCGAGTCCTGGATCAAGTAGAAGCCGTTGAGATCCATGTGCGCGACGACGTGAGACGTGGCCGACCCGCCTTCCGTCCAGCGCGACGGAAAGACCACCTCTTCGCCATTCCATTCGCCGGCGAACGCGGCGAGACGCGCATGCTCTGCAAGCGGGGACGATGCAGCGAGATGGTCCTGGGTCATGGCCTCAGCCTCCCTTGACGGCCTTCACGATCTTCTGTGCGGCGTCGTCGAGATTGTCCGCCGGCACCACGTTCAATCCGGATTCACGGATGATCTTCTTGCCGAGCTCGACATTGGTGCCTTCGAGGCGGACCACCAGCGGAACGCTGAGGCCGACCTCGCGCACGGCAGCCGTGACGCCCTCGGCGATCACGTCGCACTTCATGATGCCGCCGAAGATGTTGACCAGGATGCCCTTCACGTTGGGATCGGCGGTGATGATCTTGAAGGCGGCCGCGACCTTTTCCTTGCTGGCGCTGCCGCCGACGTCGAGGAAGTTCGCCGGCGCCATGCCGTAGAGCTTGATGATGTCCATCGTCGCCATGGCGAGACCGGCGCCGTTGACCATGCAGCCGATGTTGCCGTCGAGCGTGACGTAGTTGAGGTCGTATTTCGACGCCTCGATTTCCTTGGCGTCTTCCTCGGTCTCGTCGCGCAGCGCGAGCACCTCGGGGTGACGGAACAGCGCGTTGTCGTCGAACGACACCTTGGCGTCGAGCACGCGGAGCTGGCCCTGCTTGGTCACGACCAGCGGGTTGATCTCCAGCATCGACATGTCCTTGGCGACGAAGGCCGCGTAGAGCTGCGCAGTGAGCTTCTCGGCCTGCTTGGCGAGGTCGCCCGACAGCTTCAGCGCGTTGGCGACCGTGCGGCCGTGGTGGCCCATGATGCCGGTCGCGGGATCGACCGAGAAGGTGACGATCTTCTCGGGGCTGTTGTGCGCGACGTCCTCGATGTTGACGCCGCCCTCGGTCGACACCACGAACGAGACGCGCGAGGTCTCGCGGTCGACCAGGATCGAAAGGTAGAATTCCTTGTCGATGTCGGAGCCGTCCTCGATGTAGAGGCGGTTGACCTGCTTGCCGGCGGGGCCGGTCTGGATCGTCACCAGCGTGGCGCCGAGCATCTGCTTGGCGAATTCGGCGACCTCGGCGGCCGACTTGGCGATACGGACGCCGCCCTTGTCGCCGGCGGAGGCTTCCTTGAACTTGCCCTTGCCGCGGCCGCCGGCGTGGATCTGGCTCTTCACCACCCAGACCGGGCCCGGGAGGGCCTTGGCAGCGGCTTCCGCGTCCGCGGGCTTCAGGACGGGAACGCCCTTGGAGATCGCCACGCCGAACTCGTTCAGCAGCGCTTTGGCCTGATATTCATGGATATTCATATGGTCGCTCCCTGAACCCGCGGGCGGTGACCTCTTGGGCCCACCTCAGTCTTGTGGCTGGCATACCATATACCACAGGAACTGCAACACGGATTCTTTGACATCGATCTGGACTGCCGAACCGGAAAACCCGCCAGGCCTTCAACAAGAGTTGCAGCCAGGCCCCGGAAGTGAAACCGCCGAAGACCGGTTTTTCGATCTTCGGCGGGGAATTTTGCGCTTAGCGGCCGAGAAGATCGGGGGCGATCTTCTTGCAGGCGTCCACCAGGCCCTGCACCGCCCCGACCGACTTGTCGAAGGCCTCGCGGTCCTTGCCGGCGAGCTCGATCTCGACGACGCGCTCGACGCCCTTGGAGCCGATCACGACGGGCACGCCGACATACATGTCCTTCACGCCGTATTCGCCGTTGAGGTAGGCGGCCGAGGGCAGCACGCGCTTCTTGTCACGCAGATAGCTCTCGGCCATCGCGATCGCGGACGCCGCCGGCGCGTAGAAGGCCGAACCGGTCTTGAGCAGATTGACGATCTCGGCGCCGCCGTTGCGGGTGCGGTCGACAATCTCGTCAAGGCGCGCCTGCGAGGTCCAGCCCATCTTGACGAGGTCGGGCAGCGGAATGCCGGCGACGGTGGAGTACTTCACCAGCGGCACCATGGTGTCGCCATGGCCGCCCAGCACGAACGCGGTGACGTCCTCGACCGAGACGTTGAACTCGTCGGCCAGGAAGTAGCGGAAGCGCGACGAATCCAGCACGCCGGCCATGCCGACGACCTTCTTGTGCGGCAGGCCGCTAGCCTTCTGCAGCGCCCAGACCATGGCGTCGAGCGGGTTGGTGATGCAGATGACGAAAGCGTCGGGGGCGTACTTCTTGATGCCGGCACCGACCTGCTCCATGACCTTGAGGTTGATGGAGAGGAGGTCGTCGCGGCTCATGCCGGGCTTGCGCGGCACGCCGGCGGTGACGATGCAGACCTTTGCATTGTCGAGCGCCTCGTAGGAATTCGCGCCGGTATAGTGCGCGTCAAAACCGTCGACCGGCGAGGACTGCGCGATGTCGAGCGCCTTGCCCTGCGGCACGCCCTCGGCGATGTCGAACATCACCACGTCGCCCAGTTCTTTCAGGCCGATGAGATGAGCCAGCGTTCCGCCGATCTGACCGGAGCCAATCAAAGCAATCTTGTCGCGCGCCATGTGAACCTGTCCTTTAGACACGTAAGGAGGGGAAAACTGACAGGGTGGTTATCCCTTTCGCTTCCGCCGTTCAAGTCGGTGGATGCCCAATTGTCGGGCTTGCCGATGCCTCGGGCACGCAGCCCTGTCATTCCGGGCTCGCGACCAACGGGTCCGCGCAAAGCGCGGCCCGATGACGGGCTCCGTCGCGAGCCCGGAATGACAGCGCTGGCAAATAGGACTTAAGTCTCCACCAGGCCCTTGGTCGAGCCGCTCGCGGTGGAATCCTTGCGGCCGTGAGGCAGCGCCAGATAGGATTCCGAGCTCATTTCGATCAGGCGCGACGCGGTGCGCTTGAACTCGTTGGCCTCGTTGCCCTCGTGGGCGAGATAGAGCGAGATCGGATTGGCATCGGCCGAGGCCATCAGCTTCACGGCGTTGTCATAGAGCGTGTCGATCAGCGTGATGAAGCGCTTGGCGGAATTGCGCCGGGAGAAATCCATCACGGGAATATGGTCGACCAGGATGGTGTGGTAGTCGTGCGCCAGCCTGAGGTAGTCGGATGCGCCTAACGGCTTCTCGCAGAGATCGGCGAACGCAAAGCGCGCGACGCCATGGGCCGAGCACGGCACGTGCAGGATGCGGCCCTTGATCGAAATATCGCGCGACCTGCATTTGGCGCCGCCCGACATCTTCGACCAGGCGCGGTCGAGCGCTGCGTCCGCATCGCTGTCCGCCGGCGTCAGCCACATCGGCACGCCCTGGAGCTTCTCCAGCCGGAAGTCGGTGCGCGCATCGAGCCGCGCCACGTCCATGTGATCCGTGATCTGCTTGATGAAGGGCAGGAACAGCGAACGGTTCAGGCCGCCCTTGTAGAGATCGTCGGGCGCGACGTTGGAGGTCGCGACCACCACGGTGCCGAGCTCGAACAATTTTGCGAACAGCCGGCCGAGGATCATCGCGTCGGCGATGTCGGTGACGTGAAATTCGTCGAAGCAGAGCAGCCAGCTCTCCTCGAAGATCGCGTTCGCGGTCAGCGCGATGACGTCGCCATCGGCGATCTCGCCGCGCGCGATGCTCTGGCGGTAGTCGTAGATGCGCTCGTGCACATCGGCCATGAATTCGTGGAAATGCGCGCGCCGCTTGTGCTCGACGGTGCTGTGCTGGAAGAACAGGTCCATCAGCATGGTCTTGCCGCGGCCGACCTCGCCATGGATGTAGAGCCCGCGCGGCGCCTCGTCCTTGTCGCTGCTGAACAGGCGGCTGAGCAGGCCCTGCTTGCGCGCCGGCTTGTAGTTTGCGAGCCGCTGGTCGAGCGCCGCATAGGCTTCCGCGACTTCGGCCTGCGCGGCATCGGGCTCGATCGCGCCGGACGCGATCTGGGCCTGATAAGCCTCGCGGAATGAGGAACTGGGGGTCGAGAGCATGGCTCTTTACCGCCAGAGATGAGCGAAAATTGCAACTCCGTATTGGCGCAAGGGCTTATGCGCCCCCACCCTTCGCGGACAGATCGCATGCATGCACGGACCTTGGCGCGAGACGCGGCACCCGGTCCGCCACGAGGATCATTCTTGCGCTCCGCCGGGCTAGAATATACCTATTGAGGAACCAAGGAACCTCGGTATGGCGCTTAGCATCAAGGACCCCGAAACGGAGCGGTTGGCGCGAAGTCTGGCGCAATTGACCGGCGAGAACATTACGACGGCAACCAAGCGCGCCATCGAGGAGCGTTTGCGCCGGCTCGGCGGTCAAGCCCACAAAGACGCTCTGCTTCAAGACATGGCCGAGATCAGGCGACGCTGGAGCGAAATGCGCGTCCTGGACGACCGCACGCCTGAGGAAATTCTCGGATACGACGAGCATGGATTGCCGCGCTGATGGTGATCGATACGTCGGCGATCGTGGCGATCGCGCTCAATGAAGACGATGCAGCGGATATCGAGCGACTGATCGTCGACGATCCGATCCGCCTGATCTCTGCGGCAACGGTGCTTGAAGCGACGATGGTGATCGAGACACGGCTGGGTGATGCGGGCGGGCGCGAATTCGATCTCTGGCTCGTCAAGATCGGCGCCGAGATCGTGGCGGTCGATGCCGGACAAGCCGATGCAGCACGGCGCGCCTGGCGGCGTTACGGGAAGGGGCGTCATGCCGCGTCACTCAACTACGGCGATTGCTTTTCGTATGCGCTGGCTTTGACCCGCAGCGAACCACTGCTCTTCACAGGCAAGGACTTTGCGAAGACCGACGTCAGCCGGCCGGGCGTTGCACCGCCGCGATAGCGCGCCGAAGCGAAGACCTCACGGACACAGCTCGTAGGCGTCCTCGACCACATACGGGCCGCCGCCGGTGGAGGCACGCGACGAGAACAGCACGAAGCGTTCGGCCACGAAGGCCTTGCTGGGGAAGTAGCCGCGCATCGAGAGATAGTCGGCGACATCACGGTCGGTGGCGTCGTGCAGCCGGGCCAGCGTGACGTGCGGGATGAACTTGCGCCCCTCCGGGTCGAGACCGATCCGCTGCATCATGCGCTCGAGCTCGGCCTGCAATTCCATCAGCGGCCTGCTCGGCGCGATGGTCGCGACCACAGCGCGCGGCTTGCGTCCGCCAAAACTCTGCAAGCCCTGCACCTTCACCTCGAATGGCTTGCGATCGACCCGAAACAGCATCGAGGCGATCTCGTTGGCGGACATGCCGTCGATATCGCCGATGAAGCGCAGGGTGACGTGATAATTTTCGGGATCGATCCATCGGGCGCCGGGAAGGCCGCCCCGCAAATTGGAAAGCGTCTGGCTGACTTCAGCCGGGATTTCCAGACCAGTGAACAAACGCGGCATCGTTTCGCACTCCCGATGCTTGGACATGATCCCTGGGCAGGATCATATCCAAATTTTAGAGCCGGCGACGAATCACCGGTACCCTGATTTCTATCGCGTTTGTGTGACTCTGCGAAGCGTGACCCGTGAACTCACGGGATAACCCTTTCGGTTAGGGTTAGCGCTGCCTGCTTTTCAACGCCGTTGCTCAGCTATCGTGCCGATGAATGCCTCTACCGTGGGCATGATGTTGCCGACGATGATGTCGACGCCGGGCGCGGTCGGATGAATGCCGTCGGCCTGGTTGAGCTTGGCGTCGGCCGCGACGCCGTCGAGGAAGAACGGATAGAGCGGCACGCCGAATTTTTTCGCCAGATCCGGATAAATCGAATTGAAGCGCGCGGCATAGTCCGCGCCGTAATTGGGCGGCGCCAGCATGCCGCACAGCATCACCGCGATCTTGCGTGCCTTGAGGCGCTGGACGATCTCGGTCAGCGCCGCGCGCGTCAGGTCGGGATCGATGCCGCGCAACGCGTCGTTGGCGCCGAGCTCGATGATCACGCCGTCGGTTCCGTCGGGGACCGACCAGTCGAGCCGGTCGCGGCCGCCGGAGGCGGTGTCGCCGGACACCCCGGCATTGGTCATGTCGACTACTATGCCTTTGGCCTGCAAGGCTTTTTGAAGTTTTGTCGGGAACGCCTCCTGGGCCGGAAGGCCGAGGCCGGCGCTCAAGGAATCGCCCAGAACGACAAGCTTGACCGGTTTTGTCGTTTCCGCCCAAGCCGGGTTTGCGACCGTCATCAAAGCGAGCATCAACACGGCTATGTGCATGAACAATCCGTAACGCCTCTCGACCGCGTGTGCGGAGTTGCCATATGACCGGACCATGGACACTCGCCTCGATTCCTCTTCGCTCGCCGGCACCGCGCCGGACACCATCGCCATCTCCAACGTCAATCTGTCATTGGGTACGGGCGCGGCACGCGTTCACATCCTAAAGGATATCAGCTTGCGCGTCGGCCGTAGCGAGACGATCGGCCTGATCGGCCCGTCAGGCTCGGGCAAATCCACGCTGCTGATGGTGATGGCGGGGCTGGAACGTCCTGATAGCGGAGAGGTGGTGGTCAGCGGCACGGCTTTCAATGCCCTCGACGAGGACGCGCTGGCCCGCTTCCGCGGCCGCCAGGTCGGCATCGTCTTCCAGTCCTTCCATCTGATTCCGACCATGACGGCGCTGGAGAACGTCGCCGTGCCGCTCGAGCTTGCCGGCAATCCGGCTGCCGCAAAGCGAGCGGCGCAGGAGCTGCAATCGGTCGGGCTCGGCGACCGTCTGCATCACTATCCGACGCAGCTGTCCGGCGGCGAGCAGCAGCGCGTCGCGCTCGCCCGCGCGCTGGCACCCGATCCCGCCATCCTCGTCGCCGACGAGCCGACCGGGAATCTCGACGAAGCCACCGGACAACAGATCGTCGATCTCCTGTTCAGCAAACATGCCGAACGCGGCATGACGCTGGTGCTGGTCACGCACGATTCCGCGCTCGCGCATCGCTGCGATCGCGTCATCCGCCTGCGCTCCGGCCGCATCGACACGCAGTCTGCGCCGGCATGAGCATCGCGGCCGAACCGTTCGCGAAGCCCAACGGCGTCGCGCTGTCGCTGCGCTACGCGCTGCGCGAATTGCGCGGCGGCCTGCGCGGCTTCTACGTCTTCATCGCCTGCATTGCGCTCGGCGTGATGGCGATCGCCGGCGTCGGCTCGGTTTCGGCGAGCCTGAGCGACGGGCTCGCGCGTGAAGGCCGGACGCTGCTCGGCGGCGACGTGTCGTTCGTGCTGTTCCAGCGCGAGGCCAAGCCGGACGAAGTCGCCTTCCTGCGCGCGCGCGGCACGGTCTCGACCGCCGCGACCTTGCGCGGCATGGCGCGTTCGGCCGAGGGCAAGCTCGCGCTGGTCGAAATGAAGGCGGTCGACGGCACCTATCCGATGCTGGGCCAGCTGACGCTGGTGCCGCAAATGCCGATGCCCGATCTGCTCGCGGAGCGCGACGGCGCGTTCGGTGCCGCCGCAGATCCGACGCTGCTGGCGCGGCTGTCGCTCAAGACCGGCGATCGCGTCACCATCGGATCCGCGACGTTCCAGATCCGCAGCACCGTCGAGGCCGAGCCCGACAAGCTCGCCAGCGGCATCGGCTTCGGCCCGCGATTTCTCATCAGCGAGGCGGGGTTGCGCGCCACCGGCCTGATCCAGCCCGGCAGCCTGGTGCGCTGGGTCTACCGGGTGAAATTGCCTGACGCCGCCAACAGCGAGCGCGCCACCGAAACCTTTATCGCGGACGCGCGCAACGCGGCGCCGCAGGCCGGCTGGGAGGTCCGCAGCCGCTCCAATGCCTCGCCGCAACTCGAGCGCAACATCAATCGCTTCACGCAGTTCCTGACCCTGGTCGGCCTCGCCGCGCTGCTGGTGGGCGGCGTCGGCGTCGCCAATGCCGTCAAGAGCCATATCGACCGCAAGCTCGAGGTGATCGCGGCCTTCAAGGCGATCGGCGCGACCGGGCGCGACGTCTTCGGGATCTATCTGGCGCAGGTTCTCCTGCTCGCGGCGATCGGCTCGGCGATCGGCCTTGCACTCGGTGCTGTCATGCCCTTCGCCATCGTCGGCCTGTTCGGCAAGCTGTTGCCGTTGCCGGTGGTGCCGGCGGTGCATGCCGACGAGCTTGCGCTGTCCTTCGTCTACGGGCTTCTCACCGCGCTCGCCTTCGGCCTGTGGCCGCTCGGCCGCGTGCACGACGTGCCGGTGGCAGCGTTGTTCCGCGACACCATCAGCTCCGAATGGCACCGGCCGCGCGTGGGCTACCTCGTGTTCATGGCCGTCGTGGTCGCGCTGCTCGTCGCGGTGGTCATCGGACTTTCTTTCGACAAGCGCATCGCCGCGGTATTCGTGGCCTCCTCCGTCGTCGTGTTCGCGCTGCTGCGCGGCATCGCCGCGCTCTTGATGACGATCGCGCGACGGCTGCCGCGCTCGCGGTTTCCGATGCTGCGGCTTGCGATCGCCAACATCCACCGGCCGGGCGCGCTGACGCCCTCGGTCGTGCTGTCGCTCGGGCTCGGCCTCGCCGTGCTCGTCACCATCACCCAGATCGACGGCAATCTGCGCCGGCAGTTCCTTGCGGCCCTTCCCGAGCACGCGCCGTCGTTCTTCTTCATCGACATCCCGAGCACGCAGGCCGCGCAATTCGACGGCTATCTGCGCCAGATCGCGCCCGGCGCGAAGGTCGAGGACGTGCCGATGCTGCGCGGCCGCATCGTCGGCGCACGCGGGGTCCGCGCCGAGGACCTCAAGCCCACCACCGATTCCGAGTGGGTGCTGCAGAGCGACCGTGGCCTGACCTACACCGCCGATCTGCCGAAGGGTTCCAAGGTGGTCGAGGGCGAGTGGTGGAGCGCAGATTATGCCGGCCCGCCGCTGGTCTCGATGGAGAAGAAGATCGCGGACGGCCTCGGCCTCAAGCTCGGCGACGAGGTGGTGGTCAACGTTCTAGGCCGGGACATTCCCGCCAGGATCGGCAATCTGCGCACCATCGACTGGCAGGGCCTCGGCATCAATTTCGTCCTGGTGTTCTCGCCGAACGCCTTCAAGGGCGCGCCGCACACCCACATCGCAACGCTGACAGAGGCCGGCGGCGACGCTGCGGGCGACGGCAAGATCATCAAGGAGGTCGCCGACGCCTATCCGATGGTGACGAGCGTGCGCGTGCGCGAGGTGATGGAGACGGTCGGCTCGGTCGTGACCAACCTTGCGCTCGCGATCCGCGGCGCCAGCGCGGTCACCCTGATCTCGGCGATCCTGGTGCTGGGCGGCGCGCTCGCCGCCGGCCACCGCCACCGCGTCTACGATGCCGTGATCCTCAAGACCCTGGGCGCGACCCGGCTGCGGCTGCTCGGCGCCTATGCGCTCGAATACCTCCTGATCGGGCTGGCCACCGCGGTGTTCGGCGTGGTCGCCGGCAGCATCGCCGCCTGGATGATCGTGACGCGGCTGATGACGCTGAGCTTCGTCTGGCAGGCCGGCAGCGCGGCCGGCGTGGTCGCGGCCGCCCTCGTCGTCACCGTCGGGCTCGGGCTCGCCGGCACGCTGCTGGCGTTGAACAAAAAGCCCGCCACGGTGTTGCGGAATTTGTGACAAATGGTAGCGGGTGGCAACGCGATGTCGGAATCGCGCGATTCCGGCGATTAACCACGTCCGCTCGCCAGGATTGCGGGAAAGGGCGACATTCAGCCGCGCGTGGATGGTTGCAGCGGATGTGTTAGTTTCCCACATATCGAACGGGTTCGGAGTCCCGATTGTGAGCCAAATTTAATGTCGGCACACACCGGTATCCGAGATAGAATTTGACGAACCGGTGGCATGGCGACCCTCATGCCGGACCGGCCAACCAACGGGAATTCGACCATGTCGGACCTAGACCGTAACTACGCTTCTCCTTTCGGCAGGGCCGCCGGGCGTGTTGACGCCGCGACGGTCGATGCCGGCCTGCGCTCCTATATGCTGCGCATCTACAACTACATGAGCATTGGCCTGGCCATCACCGGCCTCGCCGCGCTCGGCGTCTACATGGCCGCCGTGACCGACGTTCCGACCCCGGAAGCCGTCCGCGTCGGCAAGCTGTTCCTGACGCCGTTTGGCTACGCGATGTTCGTCAGCCCCCTGAAGTGGCTGTTCATGCTCGCGCCGCTCGCCATGGTGTTCGTGATCTCGGCGGGTATCAACCGTCTCGCTCCTTCGACCGCCCAGATCCTGTTCTGGGTGTTCGCGGCGCTGATGGGTGTCTCGCTGTCCTCGATCTTCCTGGTGTTCACGCACACCTCGATCGTGCGGGTGTTCTTCATCACCGCGGCCACGTTCGGTGCGCTCAGCCTCTACGGCTACACCACCAAGCGTGATCTGACCGGAATGGGATCGTTCCTGTTCATGGGCCTGATCGGCATCATCATCGCGAGCCTGGTCAATTTGTTCCTGGCCAGCACGATGCTGCAGTTCATCGTCTCCGTGGTCGGCGTGCTGGTGTTCGCGGGCCTCACCGCCTGGGATACCCAGCGGCTGAAGAACGACTACATCTACGGCTACGCGTCGGCCGGCGGTGACGTTGCAGAGCGTGCGGCCATCACCGGCGCGCTGTCGCTGTACCTGAACTTCATCAACCTGTTCACGCTGCTCCTGCAGCTGCTCGGCCAGCGCGACTAAGCGCTGAGACGAGAGAACGGACACGAACCCCGGCCGAGAGGCCGGGGTTTCTGTTTGGGCCCGGATGCTTCCCCAAACGCCGTCATTGCGAGCGAAGCGAAGCAATCCAGAGAGCCTCCGCGGATGCATTTCTGGATTGCTTCGTCGCAAGGGCTCCTCGCAATGACGAAGTATGTGGAAGCATCGTTGCCTCTTCCAGCCGTCCCGGTAAGGCTCTAATCTCCTCCCATGTCCGCACCTGAGATCAGACCAGCCCTTGAGGCCGACCTTCCCGCCATCACCGCCATCTACCAGCAGGCTGTCCGCGAGGGCACCGCGACGTTCGAGCTGGCGCCGCCCGACCTGGCTGAAATGACGCGCCGCTACCGCGCGCTGGTCGACGGTGGCTATCCCTATTTCGTCGCCATCCTCGACGGGCGCGTCGCCGGCTATGCCTATGCCGGTGCCTACCGGCCAAGGCCGGCGTACCGCTTCACGGTCGAAAACTCGATCTACCTCGATCCGTCCTTCCACCGCCGAGGCATCGGGGCGCTCCTGCTGGAGCGGCTGATCGTCGAATGCGAGGCGCGCGGCTTCCGCCAGATGATCGCCGTGATCGGCGATTCCGCCAATGCCGGCTCGATCGGCGTGCACACCAAGGGCGGCTTCAAGATGATCGGCACCCATCCCAATGTCGGGCTTAAATTCGGCCGCTGGCTGGACACCGTGATGATGCAGCGCGACCTCGGCGAGGGCGCGAGCACGGTGCCGGGGAAGTAGAGCCTCGTCAGACCACCGCCAATTTCCGGTCGATCACCAGGAGCACGCGCTCCAGCTCGTGGCCGCGGCGCAGGATCAAGCCCGTCGCCGAAATCACACTGTACATGCCTTGCTTGCGCGCGAGCCGCGGATCCTTCTCAATTCGATAGATCGGCACTTCCGAGGCGCGGCGAAAGACCGAGAACACGGCGCGGTCTTTCAGGAAGTCGATGGCATAGTCGCGCCACTCGCCATCGGCGACCATCCGGCCGTAGAGATTGAGAATACGGTGCAGCTCGAGCCGGTTGAACGTCACGCGGCTCAGTTGAGCATTGGCAGCGGCGGGGCGCGCCGCCGCGCGCTGTTCGCTCGGATCGGCATCCTCCGACAGACTCATGGAGCGCCTCCTGTCGCATCAGCATGGTCGCGTCCGCGAAGACCGTCCCCGGAACCGCGGATCATGACAGTTGCATGATTGCGCCAACCGTTCTCCTCTGCAAGAGGCTCCTGGTTCCACCGGCCAAATCAGTTGCAAATCAGCACACACGCAACGGTGGCAATATATCGCGGCGAACCGTCACGGGATCGTTAGCAGGAATCATAGTGTCGCCGCTTTTCCGCCCAGCGACTGCCGCCCTGCACTGCGAAAAGACCTGTGTGCGTTGACCCGGTCCTTTCGGTTCCGGATTCCTCAGCCCCCAGCCCCCCGGGGTCGTCAGGATCGGGTCTGTTCGCGCCACAAGGAGGGCCAACGCGAGTTGGTCCTTTTTTGTTTATGTCCGGATGTTTCCGGCTCGACCAAGTTCTCCCCACCACTGCGCAAACTCTCGCCCCTCATCCTGAGAGCCGCGAAGCGGCGTCTCGAAGGATCGAGGCCCGAGATGCATCAGCGGGGCCTGCATGGTTCGAGACGGCGCTGGCGCGCCTCCTCACCATGAGGATTGAGAGCGGGGATTTGTCGGAGAGAAAGCGAAGCGCCGAGCGAGTTCAGTGCAGCGACGTGTAGGCCGCGCCAAGCATCGGGCCCGGTTTTTCTCGGCTGCCGTCCTGGACATAGACCACCGCGCCGTCGACGCCGTCGCGCGTGAGGTTCTCGATCGGCACCGTCCAGCTTTCCGGACGTCCGGTCCAGTCGCCCACCTTGAGCAGGTTGCGCACGACGTTGTGATAGATCACCTGCTGCCCGCGATTTTCGCCGCGGCTGATCGCGATCGGCACCGACTTCGCAATCGAGCAGATCCAGACCTCGCCATGCGAGACCGCAGGCTCCTTGCTGGCGGCCACCGAGACGTTGATCTGCTTGCCCGCCAGCGACATCGTCACCGGCACGCTCATCACGCCCACGCCCTTGTCGGTCTTGCCGATCGCATTCTCGATACCGGTGCGGTCGCTGCCGACGACGTGCGTGGAGCCGTTGACCACGACTTGCGGCGTGTAGACCTCGCGGTCGCCGCGCATGCGCGAATAGGCACGCTGCCGCGCCGAGAAGCGTGAATCCGCCAGCGTGTCCTTCCAGCCGAGATAATCCCAATAGTCGATCGGCATGCTCAGCGCGATGATCGAGGGATCGCTGGAGAGGTCGCCGATGATCTTGTCGGCCGGCGGGCAGGACGAGCAGCCCTGGGAGGTGAAGAGCTCGACCACGGCGCGAGGATCAGCCTCGGCAGGACGTATGACGGCGACGATCGCACAGATACCAAGTGCTCCCGACCAGAAGGCACCAGACCAACGTGAAACCAGATGAGAAGCCGTCATTGCTGTCATGTCGTACGCCGCACACCATTGCTCGTGAGAAGGGAAATCTTACCGCCGGATGGTCACCGTAGTCTTACGGGCGCGACACACTCTAGCGTCCAGACAACCACCCAAAGCGAAGTATTTCGCAGGGCGGGCCCGTCCGAAGCTGCCGCAAACGCGCGAAGGCGGCCTTGTGATAGGCCGCCTTCGTTTAACCTTCTACTCACTTCGCAGTGAGCCACCGTTCACAAATCCGCGCTTATGCCGCGAGCTTGCGCAGCACATAGTGCAGGATGCCGCCGTTGCGGTAGTAATCGAGCTCGTCCAGCGTATCGATGCGGCAAAGCAGCGAAACGCGCTGCAACGAGCCGTCGCCGGAGACGATCTCCGCGGTCAGCTTCTGACGCGGCTTCAGATCGCCGATGAGACCGCGCAGCGTGACCTTCTCGTCGCCCTTCAGGCCGAGCGACGACCAGGAGGTGCCGTCCTCGAAGGTCAGCGGCAGCACGCCCATGCCGACCAGGTTGGAGCGATGGATGCGCTCGAAGCTCTGGCAGATCACGGCGCGCACGCCGAGCAGACGCGTGCCCTTCGCGGCCCAGTCGCGCGAGGAGCCGTTGCCGTATTCGGCGCCGGCGAACACCACCAGCGGAACCTGCTCCTGCTGGTACTTCATCGCGGCGTCGTAGATCGACATCTGCTCGCCGTCGGGCCAGTGCTTGGTAAGACCGCCCTCGGGGATGTTGCCGTCAGCGCCCTTCAACATGAAGTTCTTGATGCGGATGTTGGCGAAGGTGCCGCGCATCATCACTTCGTGATTGCCGCGGCGCGTGCCGTACTGGTTGAAGTCGGCGGGACGCACCTGATGCTCGCTGAGATATTTTCCGGCGGGCGAGGTGAGCTTGATCGAACCGGCCGGCGAGATGTGGTCGGTGGTGATCTTGTCGCCGAACATGGCGAGGATGCGCGCCTCGACGATGTCGGTGACCGGCTCCGGCTCCTTCTTCATGCCGTCGAAATAGGGCGGGTTCTGCACGTAGGTCGAGCTCATGTTCCAGCGATAGGTCTCGCTCTCGACGGTCTTAATCTTGCGCCAGTTGGTGTCGCCCTTGAACACGTCGGCATACTTCTTCTTGAAGATCGCCGCGGTCACGAACTTCTTCATGAAGGCGTTGATTTCCTTCGTCGTCGGCCAGATGTCCTTCAGGTACACCGGCTTGCCGTCCTTGCCTTCGCCGAGCGGCTCGACGGCGAGGTTCTTGGTGACGCTCCCCGCGAGCGCGTGGGCGACGACCAGCGGCGGCGAAGCCAGATAGTTCGCCTGCACGTCCGGCGAGACGCGGCCTTCGAAGTTGCGGTTACCGGAGAGCACGGCGGCCGCGACGATGCCGTTGTCGTTGATCGACTTCGAGATCTCCTCCGGCAGCGGACCGGAATTGCCGATGCAGGTGGTGCAGCCGAAACCGACCAGGTTGAAGCCGACCTTGTCGAGATCGGTCTGGAGACCGGAATCGGCGAGATAGGCCGCGACCACCTGGCTGCCCGGGGCCAGCGAGGTCTTCACCCACGGCTTGGCCTTGAGGCCCTTCGCGGCAGCGTTACGGGCAAGCAGCCCGGCGCCGATCAGCACGCTCGGATTCGAGGTGTTGGTGCAGGAGGTGATGGCGGCGATCACGACGTCGCCATGGCCGAGGTCGAAATTCTTGCCTTCGACGGCAAAGCGCTTCTTGGGCTCTTCGGCCTTCTTGTACTCGGTGCTGAGCGCGAGCGAGAAGCCTTCGGCGACCGACGGCAGCGCGATGCGGCCTTCGGGGCGCTTCGGACCGGCCATCGAGGGCACGACGTCGGCGAGGTCGAGCGTCAGCGTCTCGGTGAACACCGGATCAGCCGACTTGGCGGTGCGGAACAGTCCTTGCGCCTTGGCGTAGGCCTGCACCAGGGCGACGCGCGGAGCGGCGCGGCCCGAGGTCTTCAGATAGTCGATCGCGGCGGCGTCGACCGGGAAGAAGCCGCAGGTCGCGCCATATTCGGGCGCCATGTTGGCGATCGTCGCCTTGTCGGCAACGGAGAGATGGTCGAGGCCGGGGCCGAAGAACTCGACGAACTTGCCGACCACGCCAAGCTTGCGCAGCATCTGCGTGACGGTGAGCACGAGATCGGTCGCGGTGACGCCTTCCTTCATCGCGCCCTTCAGCTTGAAGCCGACGACGTTGGGCAGCAGCATCGACAGCGGCTGGCCGAGCATGCAGGCTTCCGCCTCGATGCCGCCGACGCCCCAGCCGAGCACGGCGAGACCGTTGACCATGGTGGTGTGGGAATCGGTGCCGACCAGCGAGTCGGGATAGGCGACCTCGAAGGTGCCGGTCTTCTTGCCGACCGTCATCTTCTCCTTCTTGGTCCAGACCGTCTGGGAGAGATATTCGAGATTGACCTGGTGGCAGATGCCGGTGCCGGGCGGCACGACGGAGAAGTTCGAGAACGCCTTCTGGCCCCACTTCAGGAACTCGTAGCGCTCCTGGTTCTGCTTGTACTCCTCGGCGACGTTCTTGCCGAAGGCCTTGTTGTCGCCGAAGAAGTTGACGATCACGGAATGGTCGATGACGAGGTCGACCGGCACCAGCGGATTGATCTTCTCGGCGTCGCCGCCGAGCTTCTGCATCGCGTTGCGCATCGCGGCGAGGTCGACCACCGCGGGCACGCCGGTGAAATCCTGCATCAGGACGCGGGCCGGGCGGAACGCGATCTCATGCTCGAGCGACTTCTTGCGCAGCCATTTCGACACCGCGACGATGTCGTCCTTCTTGACCGAGCGGCCGTCCTCATTGCGCAGAAGGTTCTCGAGCAGGACCTTCATCGAATAGGGGAGTTTCGAAATTCCCTTCAGACCATTCTTCTCGGCCGTGGGCAGGCTGTAATAGACATAGGTCTTGGCGCCGACCTTGAGGGTCTTTTTGCATTTGAAGCTGTCGAGCGAGGTCATGTAGGAAAATCCCAATTGTTAGTTATACCCGGCAAGGGGTATTTTAACACCGTCAGCGAGTCCGGCTGGGTCGCTTGCAGGGGCAGGTTGAGTTGCTGCATCAAGTAGTTCCGGGCTTATAGAAGCTTTCTAACCGCGCCGCCACAGCCACAATCGTGCCGCAGCAATTCGCGAGCCAAAAATTCCCATGCGCTACCCCAAGCTTTCCTGAGGCCTGACTTTGAACGGATTGATACGAGGCAAGATGCAGCTGGCGGGACGCGGGGTGGTTTGCGTGCGGGGCGGGCGCGAGGTGTTTTCCGGGCTCGATTTCGAGGCCACCTCCGGCGAGGCCGTCGCGGTGGTCGGCCGCAACGGATCGGGCAAGACGTCGCTGCTGCGGCTGATCGCCGGCCTGCTCATTCCGGCGGGCGGCACGATCGCCCTGGACGGAGGCGATGCCGAGCTGACCCTGCCGGAGCAATGCCACTATCTCGGCCATCGCGACGCCCTGAAGCCGGCGCTGAGCGTGGCGGAAAATCTGTCATTCTGGGCTGATTTTCTCGGCGGCGAACGCCTTGACGCCGCCGAGAGCCTCGCCACCGTCGGCCTCGACCATGCCGCCGATCTGCCCGCCGCCTTCCTGTCGGCTGGCCAGCGCCGCCGGCTGTCGCTGGCCCGCCTGCTCACGGTCCGCCGACCGGTCTGGCTGCTGGACGAGCCGACCAATGCGCTGGACGTTGCCGGGCAGGACATGGTCGGCGGCCTGATGCGCGAGCACCTGGCGCGCGGCGGCCTGATCATCGCCGCCACTCACGCCTCCCTCGGGATCGATTCGCGGCAGCTTCGGATCGGGGGTGCAGTGTGATTCCAATGGACCCTCAGTTTTCCAAGCGGCCGGATTCCGCTCTCTCCGTTCCCGACCTCGCTGCGAGGCAGCGTCAGGGAGGGGGGGGCCGCGGGGCGTGCTCTCTCGGCTCCAGCAATGAGGAGACGGGCGATCTGTTGCTGGCGGCTCACCCCCAACGAGTATCTCTCCCGGGGCTACCCCCCTCCCCCGCCCTCCCCCGCAAGGGGGGAGGGAGCGTTGCGCGCTTGGGGCGCGAAGGAAGCCCCCCATGACCGCGTTGTCCGCTCTCGTCCGCCGGGACATCCGGATCGCACTCCGCGTCGGCGGCGGGGCGCTGATCGGCGTGCTGTTCTTCCTCACCGTGGTGGTGCTGATGCCGTTTGCGGTCGGGCCGGATCTGGCGCTGCTGTCGCGGCTGGGGCCGGCGATCCTGTGGCTGGGCGCGCTCCTGGCAAGCCTGCTCACCCTGGACCGGCTGTTCATGGCCGACCACGACGACGGCTCGCTCGACCTGATCACGATGAGCCGGACACCGCTGGAACTGGCCTGCGCCGCCAAGGCGCTGGCGCATTGGCTGGCGGCCGGCCTGCCGCTGATCGTCGCAACCCCGGTGCTCGGCCTGTTGCTCAACCTCGACATGGTCGCGACCGGCGCGGTGGCATTGACGCTGCTGGCGGGCACGCCGGCCCTGACATTTACCGGCATGATCGGCGCGGCGCTGGCGGTGACGCTGCATCGCGGCGGGCTGTTGATGGCGGTGCTGGTGCTGCCGCTGTCGATCCCGGTGCTGATTTTCGGGGTCGCGGCCTCGCAGGCCGCGATCGTCGGTCCGATGACGTTCGGAGCGCCGTTCTCGATCCTGTGCGCGTTGTCGCTGGTCAGCCTCGTGATCGGCCCGTTCGCGGCCGCGGCGAGCCTGCGGCATGGACTCGACTGAGATGGCGCGGCTGACCTTGACCCCGATCAACTTTCGCTACGCGCTTTTATGCTGATTGCGTGAGTGCCTAGCTGTGATTATCAGAATACCATGACGCTGATCGACCTCGCCAACCCGACCCGGTTCCTCGCGCTGACGGCGCGGGTGTTGCCGTGGCTTGCGGGTGCGACCGTCATTCTGCTCGCCGTCGGCCTCTATCAGTCCGCTCTTGCGCCAGACGATTATCAGCAGGGCGCGACCGTGAAGATCATGTTCATCCACGTGCCCAATGCCTGGCTGTCGATGTTCGTGTGGGGCGTGATGAGCATCGCATCGCTGGGCACGCTGGTGTGGCGGCATCCGCTCGCCGACGTCGCCGCCAAGGCTGCAGCTCCCATCGGCGCCGCCTTCACCTTCCTTGCGCTGCTGACGGGCTCGCTGTGGGGCCGGCCGATGTGGGGCACCTATTGGGAATGGGACGCGCGGCTGACCTCGGTCTTGATTCTCTTCCTGATGTATCTCGGCCTGATGGCGCTGTGGCGTGCGGTCGACGATCCCTCGCGCGCGGCCCGCGCCGCCGCGGTGCTGACGCTGGTCGGCGCGATCAACCTGCCCATCATCAAGTTCTCGGTCGACTGGTGGAACACGCTGCACCAGCCGGCGTCGGTGATGCGCATGGGCGGCTCGACACTCGACAAATCGTTCCTGATCCCGCTGCTGGTGATGGCGATCGCGTTCACGCTGCTGTTCGCGACGCTTCATATCGCGGCGATGCGCAACGAGATTTTGCGCCGGCGCGTCCGCTCCCTGCAGATGATGCAGGCGAGCCGCGTCGCGTTTTCGAGCGAGTCAAGCGCCGGTTCGCGTGCCGAAAACGCGTCAAATGAAGCCGGGGCTGCCTGACGATGTCGCTCGGTCCTTATGCGTCCTTCATCGTGACCTCTTATGCGGCTGCAGCGCTCGTGGTCGCGATCCTGATCGGCTGGATCGTGCTCGACTATCGCAGCCAGACGCAGCGTCTGCGCGAGCTCGATCGCAGCGGCATCACCCGCCGCTCGGGCCGCAGCGCGATTGATACACCATGAGCGATCAATCGAACCCCGCGCCCCCGCGCCGCACCTTCCTGATGGTGCTGCCGCTGATCGCCTTCATCGGCCTCGCCCTGCTGTTCTGGTTCCGGCTCGGCAGCGGCGATCCCTCGCGGATTCCCTCCGCGCTGATCGGCCGTCCCGCGCCACAAACCATCCTGCCGCCGCTCGAGGGATTGCAGGCCGACAATGCGCCGGTGCCGGGGCTCGATCCCGCCGCGTTCAAGGGCAAGGTCAGCCTCGTCAATGTCTGGGCGTCCTGGTGCGTGCCTTGCCACGACGAGGCGCCACTCCTGACCGAGTTCGCCAAGGACAAGCGGTTTGAGCTCGTCGGCATCAACTACAAGGATGCGGCCGACAATGCGCGGCGCTTCCTGGGGCGCTACGGCAACCCGTTCAACCGCGTCGGCGTGGATGCCAACGGCCGCGCCTCGATCGAATGGGGCGTCTATGGCGTGCCGGAGACGTTCGTCGTCGGGCGCGAGGGGACCATCGTCTACAAGCTGGTCGGCCCGATCACGCCGGACAATCTGCGGACGGTGTTGTTGCCGCAGATGGAGAAGGCGTTGGGGGCGGGGTCTTAGCCCAGCCCGTCATTGCGAGCGAAGCGAAGCAATCCAGACTGTCTCTGCGGAAAGATTCTGGATTGCTTCGCTTCGCTCGCAATGACGAGTGGAGAGAGCTCACCCCTTCCGCACATCCCCCGCATCGGCTTCGCTGGCTTCCAGCGAGACTGGCTCGAGGTGGTAGCGCTTGGTCAGCGGCATCTGGGCGATGGCGAAGATCATGGTGATCGGCGTGACGCCGAACACTTTGAAATTCACCCAGAAGTCGGTGCTTTGGGTGCGCCAGACGATCTCGTTCAGCACGGCCATGCCGGCGAAGAACAGCGCCCAGCGCAGCGTGAGGATGCGCCAGCCCTGCGGCGTCAGGTTGAACATCTGGTCGAACATGACGGCGATGAAGGAGCGGCCGAACAACAGGCCGCCGCCGAGGATCGCGGCGAACAGGCCGTAGATGATGGTCGGCTTGAGCTTGATGAAGGTCTCGTCGTGCAGCACCAGCGTCAGCGTGCCGAACACCAGCACGATGACGCCCGTCACGATCGCCATGATCGGGATATGGCGCGTCACCACGTAGGAGGCGACCATTGCCGCGACGATCGCGACCATGAAGGCCCCGGTCGCGGCGAACAGATTGAACTTCGCATTGACGAAGAAGAACACGAGCAGCGGACCGAGCTCGGTCGCAAGCTTGAACAGCGGGTGCGGCTGGGTCTTGTCCATTCTCTAGCTTTCGATTCCGGCGATGGCGCGGGCGAAGTCGCGCGCGGTGAAGGGCGCGAGATCGTCGACGCCTTCGCCGACGCCGATGAAATGCACCGGCAGTTTGAATTTCTCCGCGAGCGCCACCAGGATGCCGCCGCGGGCGGTGCCGTCGAGCTTCGTCATCACGAGGCCGGTGACGCCGGCGGTGCGATGGAACGCCTCGACCTGCGACAGCGCGTTCTGGCCGACGGTGGCATCGAGCACCAGCAGCACGGCATGCGGCGCCGTCGCGTCCACCTTGCGGATGACGCGCACGACCTTTTCGAGCTCGTTCATCAGCTCGGCCTTGTTCTGCAGCCGCCCGGCGGTGTCGATCAGGAGCACGTCGATGGCCTGCTCCTTCGCCGCCGTCAGCGCGTTGAAGGCGAGGCTCGCCGAATCCGACCCCTGCGCGCCTGATATGACCGGCGTCCTGGTGCGCTCGCCCCAGACCTTCAGCTGCTCAATGGCGGCTGCGCGAAACGTGTCACCGGCGGCCAGCATCACCTTACGGCCTTCGGATGCGAATTTTTGCGAGAGTTTTCCGATCGTCGTGGTCTTGCCGGAGCCGTTGACGCCGACCACGAGGATCACGAACGGCTTCCTGGCCGCGTCGATCTCGAGCGGCTTGGCCACCGGCGACAGCACCTTCTCGACCTCGGTCGCGACGACATCCTTGACCTCGTCCGCGGAGATCGCCTTGTCGTAGCGCCCGGTGCCGACGGCATCCGCGATCCGCACGGCGACCTGCGTGCCGAGATCGGCGCGCAGCAGCACGTCCTCGATGTCGTCGAGCATGGCGCGGTCGAGCTTGCGCTTGGTGACGAGATCGGCGACCGCGGTCCCGAGCGAGGACGAGGTGCGCTTCAGCCCGTTGGACAGGCGGCGCCACCAGCTCAGCTTGGGGGTCTCGGAGGTGGTATCGTTCATGGTGGCGGTGTGTTAGCCGTTCCGGCTTCCAAACGAAAGTCTTGACCGAAAGTCCTGCAATTGCTCGATGTTCCCAAATTGACCGCCGATGAAATCCTGGGCCGGGTGCTCCATCGCGACGGATTGATGCTGGTCATCGACAAGCCGGCCGGCCTGCCGGTGCATCGCGGCCCCAAGGGCGGGGCGAACCTCGAAGCATCGTTCGACGCGCTCCGTTTCGGCCTGCCGCGGCCGCCGGTGCTGGCCCACCGGCTGGACAAGGACACGTCCGGCTGCCTCGTGCTCGGCCGCCATCGCAAGGCGACCGCCTCGCTCGGCCTGCTGTTCAAGCACGGCAAGATCGGCAAGACCTATTGGACCGTGGTCGAGGGCGGGCCTGCCGAGAACGAAGGCACCATCGACATGCCGCTCGGCCGGCTCAATGCCGAGCGCGGCTGGTGGCAGAAGCCGGACCCGGAGGGTCAGAAAGCCGTCACCAACTGGAAGGTGATGGGCCGGGGCGATGGCCTGACCTGGCTCGCCATGGAACCCGTCACCGGACGGACCCATCAATTGCGGGTGCATTCGGCTTCGACCGGCTGGCCGATCTTCGGCGATAACATTTACGGCAACGGCCCGCGCTTCGGCGAGCCGCGGCTGCACCTGCATTCCCGCGAGATCGTGGTGCCGATCTCCCGGAACAAGGAGCCGATCCGCGTCGTGGCGCCCGCCCCACCCCACATGCACGAGAAGCTCCGCGCCTGCGGGTGGAATGGGGAATAGCCGCGCTGTCGTTCGCCTCCCCCGCCAGCGGGGAGCGAACGCACTACCTCCGCGGCGACTATCGAGCCGAAGCTCCGTGCCACCACCTTCCCCTTGGTTTACGAAAAGTTCAGCGCTCGTCTCTAATGATAGCGGTTGCTTAGAACAAGCTTCCGTCAATCCGCTCAGGATGAGCTGCGCGTCATGTCCACGGCCGAGCTATCGATCATCGACGAGGTCGAATCCGCGCTTCGGACAGGCTCGCCGGAAAAGGGCCTGGCAACGGCCCGCCGAGTCACCGACCTGTTCCTCTCCTCCGCCGGCAATTTCGACGACGAGCAGATCGCTCTGTTCGACGACGTGCTCGATCGGCTGATCGGCACCATTGAGCTGCGCGCCATCGCCGACATGGGCGCCCGCGTTGCGCTGGCCGAGATCAGCACGCAGCTCGCGCCGATCGCGCAGGCACCGCCGTCGGTGATCCGCCGTCTCGCCAATAATGACGAAATCCGCATTGCTGGTCCCGTGCTCCAGGAATCCGCTCGCCTCGACGAGGGCGAACTGGTGAAGATCGCGTCCAGCAAAGGCGAGCCGCACCTGCTCGCGGTCGCGGGCCGCTGGTGGCTGAAGGAGATCGTCACCGACGCGTTGCTGGCGCGCCGCTATCCCAGCGTCAGCCGGCGGCTCGCCGCCAATCCCGGCGCGCGCCTCTCAGGCAACGGATTTGCCGTCATCGTCGGACAGGCCGAGGCTGATCCGGAGCTCGCCATCAGCGTCGGCGTCCGCGTCGACTTGCCGTCCGACTTGCGCCGCCGGTTGCTGCGCTCGGCGACGGATGCCGTGCGGACCCGCCTGCTGTCGCGCGCGCCGCCGCATCTGTTCGAGGAAATCCAGAACGCGATCGCCGCCGTGACCGTTGGTGTCGAGCGCGAGATGTCGGGTGTCCGCGACTTCGAAGGCGCCAAGCGCGCCATCGCAAATCTCAAGGCAACCGGCCAGCTCAACGAAGCGACACTGCTCGGTTTCGCCAAGCAGCGACGCTATGAAGAAGCCGCGGCAGCGCTGGCGGCACTGTCCGGATCGACCGTCGAGGTGATTCGCCCATTGATGCAGAGCCTGCGCGACGACGGCCTGCTGGTGCCGTGCAAGGCGGCGCAGCTCAGCTGGGAAACCACCGCCGCCGTGCTCGAAAGCCGCTTCGCCACCGGCGCAATGAAGCCGGCCGATCTTGCAAGAGCGCAGGGGCATTACGCAAGAATGACGCCGGAGAATGCACGGCGCACGCTGCGGTTCTGGCAGGTGCGGGCGTCGTAACGGTTAGACCGTCAACCGCTCGCCAACACTGCCGCCGATCTTCAGCGGCACGATGGTGCCGACGCGTTCGCCCGCAATCGCCACCGGCAGGTAATGCTCGGTGCGCCCCTGGCCCTCGCTCTCGATCAGCACATCGCGCGTCGTGCCGATCTCGGCTTGCAGCCTGCGCCGTAGTGCTGCTTCGCCAGCCGCACGCAGCCGCTTCGCGCGCTGCTTGATCGCATCACCCGCAAGCTGCGGCATCCGCGCGGCAGGCGTGCCGGGGCGCGGCGAATAGGGAAAGACGTGCAGAAACGTCAGGCCGCATTCCTCGACCAGATCGAGCGAGCGCGAAAACATCTCCTCGGTCTCGGTCGGAAAGCCTGCGATGATGTCGGCGCCGAAGGCGATGTCCGGGCGCAGGCGGCGGACCTGGTCGCAGAACGCAATCGCATCGCTCCGCGAATGCCGCCGCTTCATCCGCTTCAAGATCATGTCGTCGCCGGATTGCAGCGACAGATGCAGATGCGGCATCAGCCGCGCATCGTCGGCGATGGCATCGAGCAGGTCGCGGTCCACCTCGATCGAATCGATCGAAGAGATGCGCAGGCGTTTCAGCTCCGGCACATGCCGCAAGATCTGCTTCGTCAGCATGCCGAGCTTTGGCGCACCCGGCAGGTCGGCACCGTAGCTTGTGAGGTCGACGCCGGTCAGCACGATCTCGGCATGGCCGCGCTGCACCAGCGCGCGCACCTGCTCGACCACGCCGCCCATCGGCACCGAGCGCGAATTGCCGCGGCCGAACGGGATGATGCAGAAGGTGCAGCGATGGTCGCAGCCGTTCTGCACCTGCACGAACACCCGCGGCAGGCCGCTCGCAAAGCCGTCGATCAGATGCGGCGCCATCTCCTTCACGGCCATGATGTCGCTGACGGCGATCTTCTCGCTGGTGCCGAGAGCGAAGGCGTCGCGCGCCTCGCGCCAGGCTTCGCTGCGCATCTTGTCGTCGTTGCCGACGACGCGATCGACCTCGGCCATGTCAGCGAACATGCCGCTTTGCGTCTGCGCCGCGCAGCCGGTGACGACGATGCGCGCACGGGGCCGTTCGCGCTTCAACTTGCGGATCGACTGCCGCGCCTGCGCCACCGCCTCGTTGGTGACGGCGCAGCTGTTGATGACGATGGTGTCGGAGAGCCCCGCGCCCTCGGCCTCGCGGCGGATCACTTCGGCCTCGAAGGCATTGAGGCGGCAGCCGAAGGTGACGATGTCGACGGTCATCCGCCGACCGGCGCGAACAGCGCCGGATCGAAGGTGCCCTCAAATTCGAAGGTCGCCGTACCCGTCATCAGCACATGGTCGTCGCGCTCGCGCCATTCGATGCCGAGCCTGCCGCCGGGCAGCGTGATCTCGACATTGCGCTCGGCGCGCTTCAGGCGAGCCGCCGCGACCGCAGTCGCGCAGGCCGCCGAGCCGCAGGCCCTGGTGAGGCCCGCGCCGCGCTCCCAGGTGCGGATCGTGATGTGGTCGCGATCGACGATATGAGCGAGCGTGATGTTGGCGCGTTCGGGGAAGATCGGATGGTTCTCGAGCAGCGGACCGAAGCGTTCGAGATCGTAGGCATTGACGTCCTCGACCCAGAAGACCGCATGCGGATTGCCCATGCTCACGACCGAGGGCGAATGCAGGATCGGATTGTCGATCGGCCCGATCTGCAATTCGATGTAGCGGGTGTCGCGAAACTCCTCCGCCAGCGGAATGTCCTGCCAGCCGAACTTTGGCGCGCCCATGTCGACGGTGTAGAGATCGGGCGCCGGGCCCTGCCAGCAATTGAGCAGGCCGGCGCGGGTCTCGAACGTCGCCGTGGTCTGCCCGGTCCTCTCGAAGATGCGCCGCACCACGCAGCGCATGCCGTTGCCGCAGGCGCCGGCCTCCGAGCCGTCATTGTTGTAGATGCTGATGAAAGCTTCGGTGCCGTCGAACCGCGGCTTCTGCAGCACCATGAGCTGGTCGTAGGGCACGCCGCCCTGAGCCGACGCCACCGCGCGGGCATCGTCCGGCGTCACCGGCGCGGCGGAATCGCGCATGTCGACAACGACGATCTCGTTGCCGATGCCGTTCATCTTGGCAAATGCGTGGTTGGCCAGCGCGCTCATGAAAATTCCTGAATTTCGCCTGCCTTATATGGCGATCCTTGGCGGCTTGACCAGTGATTTGGCGCGATGGCCAGGACGTCTGCCATGACGTCTGTCAGGACGCCTACCAAGTCGCCTGCCAGGTCTTCTGCCATGACGCATCTGTCATGGGACGAATTCGACGCTCGCGTGTTAGAACGGCGCGGTTCGCGCGGATCCGGGACGCGCAGCCGGGTTAAGGCCTTTTGGGGGCGTAAGGCCTTGGTGGGTAAGGTTTTGGGGAGAATAGAATGAACCGTTTTCGTCGTATCGCTCTGGCCGCGCTGATCCCGGCAGCGGCCTTGTCGTTTGGCCTGTCCGACACGCTGGCGCAAACCCCGAGCCCGGCGCCGGCTGCATCGGCAAGTCCTTCTTCGACAAGTCCTTCTTCGACAAGTCCCTCGCCGGCTCCGGCCGCGAGCGCCTCGCCGGCACCCGCGGCAACGCCCTCACCTGCGCCAGCCGCCAGCGCCTCACCGTCACCCAGCCCGGCCGCGCCGGCTGCGGCCGCAACGCCGGCTCCCGTGCAGACCGCCGATCCGTTCGGCCAGGAGACCACGCTCGAGCCCAGGAAGGTCGTGATGGTCAAGGGCACCGCCAATTGGGATTCGGCCTTCGACACGCTGATCGACGCCTTCAAGGCGCTGAACGCGCTGCTGGACAAGCAGGGCATCAAGCATGCCGGCAATTCGATGATCGTCTACACCTCGACCGACGACACCGGCTTCACCTTCCTCGCCGAGATCCCGGTCGATCAGGACCCGCAGAAGCTGCCCAAGGACATGAGCATGGGCAAATCGCCGGAGGGCAAGGCGCTGAAATTCGTCCATCGCGGCTCCTACGACAACATGGACAACACCTATGAGGCGATCACCAATCACCTCGACGACAAGAAGCTGGAAGCCAAGGACACATTTGTCGAGGAGTACCTCACCGATCCCCTGAAGACGGCCGAGGACAAGCTCGTGATCAACGTGTTCGTGCCACTGAAGTGAGATCGATGAAAAAGCCTGCCGTCCTCGCCGCCGCTTTCGCCGCCACGCTGCTGGCAGCACCTGCGTTTGCCGATGATTTTCCCGCTGCCATCACGGTGAGCGGTGAAGCCACGGTGTCCGCCGCCCCCGACCTCGCGCAGATCGACGCCGGTGTCGCCAACGATGCCAAGAGTGCGAAGGAAGCCTCCGACGCCAACAACGCCGCAATGGGCAAGGTGCTGCTGGCGCTGAAGGGCGCCGGCATCGCCGAGAAGGATTACCAGACCTCGCGCCTGTCGCTGCAGCCGCAATACGGCCAGAACAAATCCACCGGCGCCTCGCCCGTGGTCGGCTTCCGTGCCAGCAACCGCGTCACCGTGAAAATCCGCGACGTGACCAAGGTGGCCGGCATCATCGACACGCTGGTCGGCGCCGGCGCCAACGACATTGGCAACATCTCCTTCGAGGTGACGCAGGCGTCAAAACTGCTCGACGACGCCCGCGAGCAGGCGGTCGCCGATGCCCGCCGCAAGGCCGAGATCTACGCCAAGGCCACCGGCATCACGTTGGGTGCGCCGCTGAGCGTCTCCGAGGCCGGCGCGCCGGTACCGCTGTTCAAGGCGAGAATGGCGACGGCGCCGATGGCAGCACCGGCTGCCGTCGCGCCAGGCGAGGAGACACTGTCGGTGACGGTGAATGTGAGCTGGGCTATCAAGCAGGGGCAGTAGCGGCGCTCGCAAGAGGCTTGCTGCCGCCGCACACAGCCGTCGTCCCCGCGCAGGCGGGACCCAAAACCACAGGCAGTGGTTGTCGCGCGAAGCCGGTAGCTCCGAGTCTTCGCCAAACATCTCCCTGTGGTTATGGGTCCCGGGCTCGCGACTTCGTCGCGAGCCCGGGACGACGAGCTGCATGTACGGCAACAGCGGAGCTAAATCTCCGCCACCTGCCCCGGCTTCATCGCCACGAACCGCTCCTGCGGAATCTTCGCGGCATCCAGCGCCTCGGCCAATGCCTTCGCCGGTGCGTCGATCGCCTCATCCGTCAGCTGGAACGTGCCGTGATGATGCCCGAGCGCATCCTGCGCGCCGCAATCCAGGAGCGCCTTCACGGCATCCTCGGGATTCATGTGTTGGTCGCGCATGAACCAGCGCGGCTCGTAAGCACCGATAGGCAAGATCGCCAGGCGCAGCGGCCCGTGCTTCTCCGCGACGCGGCGGAAATGCGTGCCGTCGCCATAGCCGGAATCGCAAACGACGTAGATTTTCCCCGCAGGCGTCTCCAATACAAAACTCGCCCACAACGCCTTGTTGCGGTCGAACATGCCGCGCGCCGTCCAGTGCCGCGTCGGCACCAGATGCACGGCGATGCCGCCACCAAGCTCGACGCGGTCGTGCCAGTCGAACGCCTCAGCCTTGATCGACGAGTCGGTACTGCGCATCGTCACGTCGTTGCCGAGCGGCGTCACCACGCGCGGGGCAAAATTCTTGGCGAGCCGCGACAGCGTCGCGATGTCGAGATGATCGTAATGGCCGTGAGAAACCAGTACGACGTCGACCTTCGGCAGCTTCTCGAAGGCGATGCCGGGGTCGTTGTGACGCTTTGGTCCGGCGAAGCTGACGGGCGACACCCGCGATGACCAGACGGGATCGACGAGGATGTTGAGGCCGCCGGTCTGGATCAGCCAGCTGGCGTGGCCGACGAAGGAAAGCCGCACCTTGTCGCCGTCGACACGCTCCGGCGGAGTGTCGGCATGGGGGCTCGGCGCCCAATCCGGCCAAATCGCGCGCTGCCGCTTGCCGCCGAACTGCCAGCGCAGCACCTCACGAAGCGATTTCGGCGGCACGCCGTCCGGATCGAAGAAGTTCAGGCCGTCGAAATGGTCGGAGACCGGGCCGTCATAGGTTTTCATGCGGGACATCCAAAGGGATGGAACGCCGATCAACGTGCCCGCTCCGGCAAGCAATCCAAAGAGGCGGCGGCGGGTGATCGGCACGGTGCGGGTTTCAGGGATGGACGGGGCGGTAAGACATCACCGCCTATATGGGCGGGGCCGCGGGAAAAGGAACCCGTCGCCGAAAAGGTCATATTTTCAAGGTCTTGCCTTCTAAGGCGGCCCCCACCACCCCAACTTTCCTTGACTTTTGGGCCTGGGCGGCGTTTAACCCGCGCACTTTCTCGGAAAGGCTTTCTTTTCGAACCGCCGACTGGCCCCGGAGGCCAGAGGCTAACGCCCGACAGCGCTGTGCGCCCTCGGGCGCAAAGATGTTTGGAAGATCGCGTTTCTCGCGAGCAGGACAAGGACAACGGCATTGTTCGACAATCTGTCGGAACGGCTTGGTGGCATTCTCGATCGTCTGACGGGGCGCGGTGCGCTGACCGAAAAAGACGTCGACGCCGCGATGCGCGAGGTCCGCCGCGCGCTACTGGAGGCCGACGTCGCGCTCGAAGTGGTGCGCAGCTTCACCGAACGCGTCCGCGAGCAGGCGATCGGCGCCACCGTCGTCAAGTCGGTCACGCCCGGCCAGATGGTGGTCAAGATCGTCCATGACGAGCTGATCAACACGCTCGGCGCCGAAAGCCAGACCATCGACGTCAATTCGGTGCCGCCGGTGCCGATCATGATGGTCGGCCTGCAAGGCTCCGGCAAGACCACCACCACCGCAAAGCTCGCCCGCCGCATGGTCCAGCGCGACAAGCGCAAGGTGCTGATGGCCTCGCTCGACGTCTATCGTCCGGCGGCGATGGAGCAGTTGGCCGTGCTCGGCCGCGACCTCGACATTCCGACGCTGCCGATCGTGGCGGGACAGCAGCCGGCTCAGATCGCAAAGCGCGCACTGGAAGCCGGCAAGCTCGGCGGCTACGACGTCGTGCTGCTCGACACCGCCGGCCGCACCACGCTCGACGAAGACATGATGGCGGAGGCGGCCGCGATCAAAGCCGCCGCCAATCCGCATGAAGTGCTGCTGGTCGCCGACAGCCTCACCGGTCAGGACGCCGTCAACCTCGCCCGCGCCTTCGACGAGCGCGTCGGCCTCACCGGCATCGTGCTGACACGTGTGGACGGCGACGGCCGCGGCGGCGCCGCGCTGTCGATGCGCGCCGTCACCGGCAAACCAATCAAGCTGCTCGGCACCGGTGAAAAGACCGACGCGCTGGAGGACTTCCATCCCGATCGTATCGCCGGCCGCATCCTCGGCATGGGCGACGTGGTCTCGCTGGTCGAGAAGGCCGCCGCCAACATCGACGCCGAGAAGGCCGCGCGCACCGCCGAGCGCATGCGCAAAGGCCAGTTCGACCTCAACGACATGCGCGAGCAGCTGTCGCAGATGGCGAACATGGGCGGCATCAGCGGGCTGATGGGCATGATGCCCGGCATCGCCAAGATGAAGAACCAGATCGCGGCCGCCGGCATCGACGACAAGATCCTGAAGCGCCAGGTCGCGGTGATCGATTCCATGACGCGCGACGAGCGGCGTCATCCCGATTTGCTCAAGGCCAGCCGCAAGAAGCGCATCGCCGCGGGAAGTGGCCAGAGCGTCGAGCAGGTCAACAAGCTGCTGAAGATGCACCGGAACATGGCCGATATGATGAAGGCCATGGGCTCGGGCAAGCGCGGCCCGCTCGCCGGCATCGCGCAGGCGATGGGTTTTGGCGGCGGCATGAAGCCGCCTTCGCCGGAAGAGATGAAGGCGCTGCAGGAGAAGATGCAGGGTGGCGGCGGCGGCCTTCCGAATCTGCCGAAGGATTTGCCGGCCGGGCTGCGCCAGGGTCTTCCGAACGTTCCGGGGATCACCGGGCTGAGCGGCAAGCCGATGCTGCCGGGCCTCGGCGGTTTCCCAGGCAAGAAGAAATGAGGAATTCGTCGCGGGGGATCGCAAGCATCTCGCGCAACGCGGAATACCAATCAACCGAACAAAACGTACTTTGAAGGAGAACTAAATGTCCGTCGTTATCCGCCTCGCCCGCGCAGGCACCAAGAAGCGTCCCGTCTATCACGTCGTCGTCGCCGATTCGCGCTTCCCCCGCGATGGCCGCTTCATCGAGCGTCTCGGCTATTTCAACCCGCTGCTGCCGAAGGACAACGAGACCCGCCTCAAGCTCGACATGGACAAGGTGAAGGCCTGGCTCGCCAAGGGCGCGCAGCCGTCCGACCGCGTGTCGCGTTTCCTCGACGCCGCCGGCGTCAAGAAGCGCGAAGCGCGCAACAATCCGGAAAAGGCCGTGCCGCGCAAGGAGCGCAAGGCGCAGGCCGAAGCCGCCGCGAAGGGCTAAGGTTAGATCATGTCGGCGCTGGTCTGCGTCGCGCGGATCGGCGCCGCGCATGGTGTGCGCGGTGCGGTCAAATTGTGGACCTTCACCGAAGATCCCTTTGCAGTGCGCCGCTATGGTCCGCTGCTGTCCAAGGACGGCAAGCGCCAGTTCGAGGTCGCGACGGCGCGCGAGGCCAGGGATCATCTGGTCGCGACGTTCAAGGGCGTCACGACCCGCGATGAGGCCGAGCGCCTCAACGGCATCGAGCTCTACGTCGCGCGCGAAAAGCTGCCCGCGACCGACGCGGACGAATATTACCACACCGATCTGATCGGGCTCGCCGCCGTCACCGCGGACGGCGATGCGCTCGGCCGCGTGCTCGCGATCCATAATTTCGGCGCCGGCGACATCATCGAGATCGCGCCGCCGAAGGGCACGACGCTGCTGCTGCCTTTCACCAACGCGGTGGTGCCGGAAGTCGATCTTGCTGGCGGCCGCGTCGTGATCGCGCTGCCGCAGGAGATCGAGGGGGAAGACGAAGCGTCATCGTCATGATAACGGCCCGCGAATAATCTCCACAAGAATAAGGGGCTGCGAGATGCCTCGCCTGGAATCTTCAATCAAAGGCCACCTGAGTCCGGTGCTCAAGAGCGACGGATTCTTCGGCTCTGGCCGTACTTTCCGTCGTATCTCAGAAGAGCACATTCACGTCGTTCAGGTCCAAGGGTCGCGATACGGTAGCAAGTTCGCCGTAAACCTCGGCATCCAACCTCGGAGTATCCCGGATGTCGTTGGCAACTCACCCGATGCAACCAAAATCAGAGAAGAGCTCTGCGAGTTTCGGCGAAGGATGTCCGAAGCAACGAGTGATCAATGGTGGGAATATGAGGCGTCGAACGAGAGCATGGACGCCGCCGTTCAGGCGGCTGCATCGGTCTATAAGGCAATTGGTCGAAGGCTCTTCTCCGAACTGTCGGGGGCAGAATCTCCGCTGCACAAAGTCACGCCTGGGCAATTCGAGGCTGGGCAGTATAGCTTTTCAGGTTTCGGCTCCACGAAAGTTCGAATGGCGCGCTCATTGGCGCTCATGCGGCAATCGATTGGCGACCTGGTCAACGCCAACGCCTTCGCCCGGATTGCGTTGGCGAGCCTAGGAAATGCCTCCGCTCTTCGTGCGGAGCTGGAAGAACTGTGTAGGGCAACCGAAAGCTAACGAGGTGCCGGGGCGTGGAGATGCCACTCGGATGCCCCCCATGCAGGTCTCGACCTGTCGGCCGCAATGCCCTAACCAGCGGCCATGACGACTTCCTCACCCTGGCGCGCGACGGTGCTGACGCTGTTTCCGGAGATGTTTCCGGGACCGCTCGGCGTGAGCCTGGCCGGCCGGGCGCTGGCCTCCGGGCTCTGGGAGATCGAGACGCGGGACATCCGGGCCTCCGCCACCGATCGCCACCGCAGCGTTGACGACACCCCCGCCGGCGGCGGGCCGGGCATGGTGCTGCGGGCCGATGTCCTGGCCGCGGCGATCGATGCCGCGGAGATCAACCCTGAGCGGCCCCGCCTGCTGATGAGCCCGCGCGGTCGGCCATTGACCCAGGCCCGCGTCATTGAACTCGCCGAGGGTCCCGGCCCGCTGATCGTCTGCGGACGCTTCGAGGGGGTGGACCAGCGGGTGATCGACGGACGGGGGCTGGAGGAGGTCTCGATCGGCGATTACGTCCTGTCCGGCGGCGAAATCGCCGCGCTGGCCCTGATCGACGCCTGCGTCCGGCTGCTGCCGGGCGTGATGGGCAAGGAAGCCTCGGGAACCGAGGAGAGCTTTTCGGAGGGCCTGCTCGAATACCCCCAATACACGCGACCGCAGCTGTTCGAGGGAGTCCCGATCCCGGACATCCTGACCTCGGGCGATCACGCCAGGGTCGCGAGCTGGCGGCGGGCGCAATCCGAGGCCCTGACGGCGGCCCGGCGGCCCGATTTGTGGGCCCAGATCCCGCCCAAGCCCCCGAATCGGGCGGGACGCCAAAAAACGCCAAAAAACAAGACAGACGGGTGACAAACGCTCCGGCTTGCCTTATAGCAGCGGCCAAATCCGCAATAGCTGGATAGACGAATTTCGCGCAGCCCCCGTTGAAAAGGCTGGGCGCGCCGATGGAGATTTACCCATGAACCTGATCCAACAGCTCGAAAAAGAGCAATTCGACAAGCTCTCCGCCAGCAAGGAGATTCCGGAGTTCGGCCCCGGCGACACCGTGATCGTCAACGTGAAGGTGGTCGAAGGCGACCGTACCCGTGTGCAGGCCTATGAAGGCGTCTGCATCGGCCGCTCCGGTGGTGGCCTCAACGAGAGCTTCACCGTTCGCAAGATTTCGTACGGCGAGGGCGTGGAGCGCGTGTTCCCGGTGATGTCGCCGATGATCGACTCGATCAAGGTGGTGCGCCGCGGCAAGGTGCGTCGCGCCAAGCTTTATTACCTGCGCCAGCTGCGCGGCAAGTCGGCCCGTATCGTCGAGAAGACCGAGCACGCCAAGGCCGTCAACGAGTAAGCTCCGCTTACAGACGAGTTTCGAAAAGCGCGGGGCCAAACCCGCGCTTTTTTTTGTGCTGCAGCACGTCCACCCCCGTCATTGCGAGCGAAGCGAAGCAATCCAGACTGTCTCTGCGGAAAGATTCTGGATTGCTTCG
>NZ_JALJRE010000001.1:0-167908 GCF_024519855.1 Bradyrhizobium sp. Bra78
GCATGATCCGGAAAAGTGCGAAGCGGTTTTCCGAAAAGATCATGCTCAAACAATAAAGCGCGATGACGATTCATCCCAATCTCATCGCGCTTTAGCATCGCTCCAAGACGTCAGCGCAGCGAAGCCGTCCGCATGACGAACGACGTCGTCTCGAGCTTTGCGGTCGCAGTGCCCGTGAAACTGTCGCAGGACATGCCCTGCATCGGATCGTCGACAAACCCCACGGCGATCACGGACTGCGGCTTGACGAAGTAGGCGCGCATTGCGGCGGTGTCGAGCTCGCCCATCAGCGTGACGGACATCGCGCGGCTGGCGCTCGGCGACAGCATCACGATCTTGAGCCAGATGCTCTCGCCCTTGGCCGCGGAGAGCCGGGTCGCGGTCGCGACCATGCCGTCGATGCGCTTGCCGACCACCGTGTTGATCTCGGTCGCGGGCGCAAGGTTGCGCGCCGCGGAGGCGGGGCGACCGGAGCGCGGGATCGGCGCGGAGGCAGCGACGACGTTGACGCGGTCGACCGGCGATGCGGACGCCGGCGCATAGGCCAGCGCCTGATAGGCCGCGTTGGAGACGCTCGCGGTTGCTTGCGGATCGGTGGCGGAAGCAAGCGCCTGACGTGCCTTCAGCGCGGCGATCTGCGCCGGCGTCGCCTGCTGCGGCGTGGCCGGGGTGTCCCAGAAACCGCGGGCATTGATGATGTCGGCGGGGGTCTCGGGCTTGCTGTCGGCAGGTCTGCCGGCTGCCGGCTTGTCAGCCACGGGCGCGGGCTTCGGCCTGGGCGGCGCGACGATCTGCGCATCGGCCGAAGCGAGCTGGATCGTGGCGGCCACTGACGGCTTGGCGCGCGGCGTCGGCACCGGATCGGCGGGCCTGGCTGCGGCGGCGACCACGGTCGGCGCGGCTGGCTTCGCGCTCGCGGCGGGCGCGCCCTCGTCATCCTCGTCGCTGCTCGTGGCGGCCGGAGCCGACTTGCCCCTGAATAATGCGGCAAAGAAATTCGGCTTGCTGCCGGAATCGTCGCCGCTACCGCGGCGCTCGATGTCGGCCTTGGCGAGCTCATAGCCCTTCAGCGGCGTGCCGTCGGCCGGGACATGCACCGTGCGGCCGTCCGGGAAGACGCGGGCGAGCTGGTCATGCGTCATGCGCGGCCAGTGCCGGATGCTGCCGGTGTCCAGATGCACGAAGGGCGAGCCGGAGGTCGGATAGAAGCCGACGCCGCCGCGCTGGAGGCGCAGTCCGGCGAAGCGGATCTGCTCCAGCGGCACGTTCGGAATGTAGAAGTCCATCGCATGCCCCAGCATGTGCTGGCTGAAGCGCGCCACACCGGAGGAGCGGCGGCGGAGCATGGCGTTGGTGGCAGGGGAGCGGTAGGAGGAGATGATCTGGATCGGCTGCTTGGCGTCGACGTCGCGATAGACTTCCCAGAGGATGTCGAAGAGGTGACGGTCCATGACCGTCTCGTCCTGGGTGCGCCAGTCGCGCAGGAAGTGGTTGAGCTGCTTCAGCGCCGTTTCGTCGTAGCGCCCTTCGCGCTTGAAGGTGACGGTGAGGTCTTCGCCGGAATGGGTGTGGTGGAACGAGAGCGTCTTGGTTTCGTTCAGCGCCGCCGCGTCATGAACCGAACCCGCGGCAGCAAACAGCAATACGGAAGCAAGGCCGATCCGGGATCCGGCCTTCACTCCCGCATGGGACAACGACAGCACAGCGAATTGGCGTGCGAGACCAGTCAGCACGTTAGAGCCCACCCAGTCGACCAGCGTTCAAAATGGACTCTCCCGCCAACCCCGTTAGCGCGCGAAAGAGGATGAACGCTTTGTTAAAGCGAGAAGGTTAATTTGAGGTTGACCTTCCCGCCCCCAAACCAAGTCAGAATACGAACCTAACCGGCTGAGTGTGGCAAAAAAACGCCCGCTGCCCGAGGTCGGATGGAGAATGGTTAACGTTAAGCGACCCCATCCAGAGGATGAGGTCGCTGATTTTATTGCAGAATTTCAAAAAACAGACGCCGGGCCGGCCCGGCTCAGCGGGTGAACACCCGCTGTTGCTGCGTACGGCGGCCGACCGGAGCCGGCGGCGGCGGGGTCGTCGGAGCCCCGAACAGCCGCTCGAAGAAGTTCGGGCCGGACGAGCCGAAGCCGCCGCCGTTGTTGGCCACCGCCACGCCGGGCGGCAGCGTCGTCGACGGACGCGAATAGCTGGGCTGGGAGTGCGCCACCACGTTCTCGAGATCCTTGCCGCGGCCGTTCTTCAGGATGTTGATCATGGTCGCGTCGCGGCCATAGACGTCCTTGCGGAATTGCAGCTTGCCGGCGTCATCCACGAACGCGGTCTGATAGGTGATGTTGACCGGGATCGGGGTCGGGAATTTCAGGTCGACCTCGCTCTTGCCGTACATGCTGCGCACGCGCTCCGGCGTGTACTTCTCGTTCGGCATGGTGATGTTGAGCAGGACGGAGGCGTACTGATCCGGATTCTGCACGCGCATGCAGCCATGGCTGAAGGCGCGCTCGTCCCTGGCGAACAGGTTCTTGTCCGGCGTGTCGTGCTGATAGACCAGGAACTTGTTGGGGAAGTTGAAGCGGATGCGGCCGAGCGCGTTGGCTTCGCCCGGCGGCTGCGAGATGTGCACCGAGCCGTCGCGGTTCTGCTCGAGCTTGAGGCCCATGCGCTGCAGCACGGTCGGGTCCTGCTGAAGCGCCGGCAGATATTCGTTGTAGACGATCGAGGGCGGCACGTTCCAGGTCGGATTGACCGTGATGTACTTCATCGTCTCGGTGAGCAGCGGGGTCGCGTGCGTGCCCGGCTTGCCGGTCACGACGCGGGTGGTCCAGACCTGCTGGCCGCGCTGCATGACCTTCAGCGTGTAGTCGGGAATGTTGAGGATGACATAGGCATCGCCCAGCGAGGGCACGCCGAGGTCGCGCGGCAGCCAGCGCCAGCGCTCCATGTTCACCTGCACCACGTCGATCTGCTTGTCGCGCTTCGGGGTGTTGATCGCCTTGACGGTTTTGTCGTCGAGGATGCCGGTCGCCTTCATCTCGGCGCTGGTCTGGAATTTCCGCACGGCTTCGGCGACCGTCGCGTCATACCGGGTGTCGCTCGCGTTCTCGGCGATGCCAAGTTTGGCACGGAGCTGCGGCACTCGCGGATCTTCGACGACGATTTCAGCCTGCTTCTTGCCGCGGGCCGGGGTGTATTTCAGCGCGGGACCATCGGCGATCTCGATCACCGGGCCGTTGCCCTGGCCGCGGAGCTCCGCGAGCTTGGCCTTCAGCTCCTTGTAGAGTTTCTGCGGCGGGTTGTAGCTGTCGAGCGCAGCGGAGGCGTCCGTCGCGGTCGTGATCTTGGCGAGCACCTCGTTCGGGTCGACCGGATGCTCGGGATAGAGGATGTCGCCGCTGACCTGCGACCAGTGCATGCGGCCGCTCTGGGCCTGGCGCGCATAGTCGAACATGCTGGCGGTGAGCTTGAGCTCGGCATCGGCGAGCGCGTCGGGGCTCGTCGCGGCAGCGAAATCCGGCACCGGATAGTCGGCCGGGTTGAGGCCGTCGGAGGCCGCGTCCTTCAGCCGCGCGATCACGCCCTTGGCCGCAGCGGTCAGGCTGCCGGCTTGCGTCCAGACCGGCGCGAAGTCGCGTGCGCCGTAGAACTTCTCGACGGCGGCGCGCTCGTTCTTGCGGTCGAAATGGCGCGAGGTCTTGGCGCCGATGATGTCCTTGAGCTTGTCGGCGACCGGCTGGTCGGCGGCGGGAACATTGCTCGCGGCCTTGACCGGCTCCGAGGCCGGAGCAGCTGCCGTGGCGGGCGCGGCCGGCGTTGTGGTCGCGGTGTCGGCCTTGGCAGGCTCAATCTTGGCAGGCTCGGTCTTCGCTGGTTCAGTCTTCGCCGTCTCGCTCTTCGGCGCCTCGGCAGGCGTTGTGGCGACGTCGGAAGGCTTGGTCTCGACCTTGTCCGGGGCCGGCGCGGCTTCCGCCTTGACGGGCTCCTTCGCAGCTTCCTTGGCCGGTTCCTGAACCGTGGCGGTGGCGTCGAGCTTGATGTCGGAGGGGGTCGGAGGCGGGACGTTTGCGGGCTCGGGGCGCGGGATCGCGGCTTCGATCGCAAGCTCGGCAGCGCTGCTGCGCGCCTGATCCTGGGCCAAGGCTGAGCTGGCCGATACCGTGAGGAAGGTCGCAGCGACCGTCATCAGGACACGGTCGAGGCCTGCACGGTGGTTCAAACAGTCACGCATTGTGTCGCACCCCTCGGGTGAACTGTCCCTCGTGGAACAGCTTCGTTATCGTCTATTGAGCTTCGGCTAAACTGCGCCGGCCTCTCGAAAGTTGCACGCCTGCACGCAACGATTCCTACGGAGACGAATCCTACGCAGACGATATACAGGCCCCGATTTCGCAGCCAGCGCTACCCGGGACAACTCACGACAAACTGACTTCAAGGAAGCCCGTTTGCAACGGATTGTGCGTCTCTGCCACGCGCTTTTCCCTGTGTCTGTCACTTCCAAGTCACGGTTCACGCCGCAGTCGAATTCTGTCGTCATGCGAACGGCTTACAGTCGCCGAGCACCGGCCGAACGAACCTCCGTTCGCATCAGGCTCAGTGCGTCTCCTCACCGCTTTTGCCGCCATGGCCGGGAACCCCGGCCTCGTCGAGTTTGCGGTAGAGGGTGGACCGGCCGATTTTGAGGCGGCGGGCGACCTCGGACATCTGGCCGCGGTAATGCGAGATCGCGAAACGGATGATCTCGTTCTCAATCTCCTCCAGCGGGCGGACGTCGCCGGTCGCGGTCAGCATGGGGAGGGTTCCCGTCAGGGGGAACGGCGCAATCGGTATTTCATTTCCTGACACCACGGAGGGCGCCGCGATCGGCTCGAGCATCAGCGGCGCGGTCGGAATCTCCGTCGCGTGATGCGGCTGCGACGTGAGAAGGGGGAAGTCGGCAAGGCCAAGCTGGTCACCGTCGCTCATGACCACGGCGCGGTAGACCGCGTTTTCGAGCTGGCGGATGTTGCCGGGCCAGTCGAGCTGGGCCAGGTGTGCGACGGCCTCGCCGCTGATGCCGGTGATGGGACGGTTCTCCTCGGCGGCAAAGCGCGCCAGGAAATGCCGGAGCAGATGCGGGATGTCCTCGCGCCGGGAGCGCAGCGAGGGGATCGTCAGCGGCAGCACGTGCAGGCGATAGAACAGGTCTTCCCGGAAATGTCCCTGTTTCACCCGCTCCAGCAGCCTGCGGTTGGTCGCCGAGATGATGCGGACGTCGACCTTGACCGGTTTGCGTCCGCCAACCGCCTCGACCGCGCCTTCCTGGAGCGCGCGGAGCAGCTTGACCTGCGCGGCCAGCGGCAGCTCGCTGACTTCGTCCAGAAACAGCGTGCCGCCATGAGCTTCGACGAACTTGCCGGTGTGGCGTTCGGTGGCGCCGGTGAAGGCACCCTTCTCGTGACCGAACAGGATGGACTCGACGAGGTTGTCGGGGATGGCGCCGCAATTGATCGCGACGAACGGCTTTGCCTTGCGCTCGCCGCTGCCATGGATGGCGCGCGCGAACATCTCCTTGCCGACGCCGGACTCGCCCTCGATCAGCACGGGGATCGACGAGCCTGCCGCCTTCTGCGCGGTCCGCATCACGCCCGCCATCGCCTCGGCGCGGGTGATGATATCGGAGAAGGTCAGCCGGCCCTCGCGGCTGTGACGGATGCGCTGCAATTCGCCCTTGAGCGCGGATGCGTTGAGCGCATTGCGCAGAGAAACCTGAAGCCGCTCCAGGCCGACCGGCTTGACGACGAAGTCGGCCGCGCCCGCGCGCATCGCCGAGATCACGTTGTCGATGCCGCCATGGGCGGTCTGCACGATGACGGGGATGCTGAGGCCCGCTTCGCGGATTTTCGCCAGCACGCCCATGCCGTCGAGCCCGGGCATCACGAGATCGAGGATGACGCCGTCGATGGCCGGTGCGTCAGGGGCGGTGAGGGCGGCGATCGCGGCGTCGCCGGAGTCCACGACGACCGTCTCATAGCCGCATTTCTGCACCATGTTCTCGACCAGCCGGCGGGCTACAGCGTCGTCGTCGGCGATCAAAATACTGGCAGCCATGGTGTTCCCCGCACGCTACTACTATCTGTCTCGAATCGGGGCACTCTGGCCGAAGCCGATTAACGCACTCTTAAACCTTGATGCCCCCGCCCGCCGTCGCGATTGTTGAACACAGGTTTCCCAAACAATGAATTCGCGCTCCAAGTCTGCCGTTAAAAAGCCTGCTCTCAAGAAGCCCGTTCCGAGCAAAGCCGCCGTCCGCAAGCCGAGCACCAAGAAATCCGCTGCCAAGGCAAAGCCCTCCAAACCTTCACGCGCCGAACCTTCACGCGCCAAATCTTCACGCGCCAAGCCTGCGATCAAGACCGGCAAGCTTCCGGAGTGGAACCTCGCCGATCTCTATTCCGGGATCGATGCGCCGGAAGTGGCGCGCGATCTCGAGAAGATGGATGCCGATTGCGTCGCGTTCGAGACCGACTACAAGGGCAAGCTCGCGACAGGCACAGCAAATGAAGATGGCGGAAAATGGCTCGCGGGCGCCGTGCGACGCTATGAGGCGATCGACGATCTGGCCGGCCGTCTCGGCTCCTATGCCGGTCTCGTCCATGCCGGCGACAGCGTGGACCCTGCGATTTCAAAGTTTTACGGTGATGTCTCTGAGCGGCTGACGACCGCGTCCACGCATCTGCTGTTCTTCGCGCTCGAGCTCAATCGTGTCGATGACGATATCTTGAACCGTGCGATGCAGGCCGCCGAGCTCGCGCACTACCGTCCCTGGATCGAGGATCTGCGCAAGGAGAAGCCGTATCAGCTCGACGACAAGCTCGAGCAGCTCTTCCTGGAGAAGTCGCAGACCGGCTATTCCGCCTTCAACCGGCTGTTCGACCAGACCATCTCGGGCTTGCGCTTCAAGGTCGGGGCCAGGGAGCTCGCGATCGAGCCGACGCTCAATTTGTTGCAGGACCGCGACGGCGCCAAGCGCAAGAGCGCTGCGGAAGCGCTGGCCAAAACCTTCAAGGCCAATGAGCGCACCTTTGCGCTGATCACCAACACGCTCGCCAAGGACAAGGACATCTCCGACAATTGGCGCGGCTTCAAGGACGTCGCGGATTCTCGCCATCTCAACAATCGCGTCGAGCGCGAAGTGGTGGATGCGCTGGTCGCTTCGGTGCGTGCGGCCTATCCAAAGCTGTCGCATCGCTATTACGGGCTGAAGGCGAAGTGGTTCGGCAAGAAACGGCTGGCCTATTGGGACCGCAACGCGCCACTGCCGTTTGCGGCGACCGACATCATCGGCTGGCCCGACGCGCGAAGCATGGTGCTCACGGCCTATCGCGGCTTCTCGCCGAAAATGGCCGATATCGCCGAGCGCTTCTTCACCGACCGCTGGATCGATGCGCCGGTGCGGCCCGGCAAGGCGCCGGGCGCCTTCTCGCATCCGACCACGCCGTCGGCCCACCCCTATGTGCTGATGAATTACCAGGGCAAGCCGCGCGACGTGATGACGCTTGCGCACGAACTCGGCCATGGCGTGCACCAGGTTCTGGCCGCCAGGAACGGCGCGCTGATGGCGCCGACGCCGCTGACGCTGGCCGAGACCGCAAGCGTGTTCGGGGAGATGCTGACTTTCCGCCGGTTGCTGGCGCAGACCAAGAGCGCAAAGCAGCGCCAGGCGCTGCTCGCCGGCAAGGTCGAGGACATGATCAACACCGTGGTGCGGCAGATCGCGTTCTATTCCTTCGAGCGCGCGGTCCACACCGAGCGCAAGAACGGCGAGCTCACGGCAACGCGGCTTGGCGAGATCTGGCTCTCGGTGCAGGGCGAGAGCCTCGGGCCGGCGATCGAGATCAAGGCGGGCTACGAGAACTACTGGATGTACATCCCGCACTTCATCCATTCGCCGTTCTACGTCTACGCCTATGCCTTCGGCGATTGTCTCGTGAACTCGCTGTACGCCGTCTACGAGAACGCGGCCGAGGGTTTTGCCGAACGCTATCTCGACATGCTCGCCGCCGGCGGCACCAAGCACTATTCCGAGCTGCTGCGGCCGTTCGGCCTCGATGCCAAGGATCCGAAATTCTGGGACGGGGGGCTGTCGGTCATCGCAGGTATGATCGATGAGCTGGAGGCGATGGGCTGAGGGCGGGGGGCTGGGCTCAGTCCTGGCGCCAGCGGAAGGCTAGTAAAACATTTGTTGAACTTCCGTCCGACCGATGTTATACAGATGTATAACGTGCGAGCGGGCGGGAAGTCATGAAGATCGAGATCAGGAAAATCGGCAATTCGGATGGTCTGTTGCTGCCGCGCGAGTTGATGCAGCGGCTCGATCTCAAGCGTGGACAGCAACTCCACATCGTGGAATTGTCCGGCGGTGGTTTCCAGTTGCTGCCGTATGATCCCGATTTCGAGCGGACGATGGAAATCGCCGACGAGATCATGGACAAATATCGCGACACTCTCGCGGCGCTCGCGAAGTAAGGGCTCGTTTAAATGAGCGAGCCCGAGGAGCCGCTCTGGATCACCTACGAGCAGGCTGTGGCAATTCATGGTCGACAACTCCGGCGCTTTGGCGGTGCGCCGGGATTGCGCGACGAAGGAATGTTGCGTTCAGCGTTGGAGCGGCCGATCAAATGGCGCTATGAGCAGGCCCCGCTGGAAGAGCTTGCTGCGGCATATGCATTCGGTCTTGCGAAAAACCACGCATTCGTCGACGGTAACAAGCGCATCGCCTTCATGGCGTTGATGGTCTTCCTCCACAAGAACGGTGTTGCCTTCAGTCCCGATCCTGCGGAGGCGACCACCATCATCCTCTCGCTCGCCGCTGGCGAAGTCAGCGAGCAGAGCCTCACTCGCTGGATCCGCGACAATCTGGATTCCAAATGACCTGATTTGCGTGAAACCGCGCCTGGCCGCCGTTGCCCTGCCCGGCGGTTTGCGCTATTGCCAGCCGGGAATTCGACTTTCGACGGGGGACAATCCATGGCTGACCATAGCGAAGTGGCCTACACCACGGCCGACGGCAACGACTACGTTGCCCATGAGCAGACCTATGAGGGCTTCATCAAGCTGGTGAAGTACGGCACGGTTTCCGTCGCGCTCATCGTGATCCTGATGGCGATCTTCCTGACCTGATCCATCGCCTACCGCACCGCCAGCGTCGTCGGTGCCCAGAAAATTTGCAATCAAGCCGGATTGAAAACCGGTATCCAACGTTGCGGGAGTGACGCTAAGTTGCGTGCGCGCTTTTCCGCGTCGCCGGAGGGCCTATGAAGATCGCCGTTGCCAAGGAAATCGATCCGTCGGAGCCGCGCGTCGCCGCTTCGCCTGATACGGTGAAGAAGTTCAAGGCGCTGGGCGCCGAGATCGCCGTCGAGCCGGGCGCCGGTCTCAAGTCGGGCCTGCCGGATTCCGAATTCACCGCGGTCGGCGCCACCGTCAGCGCCGACGCGCTGAAGGACGCCGACATCATCATCAAGGTGAAGCGCCCCGAAGCCTCCGAGCTTTCGCAGTACAAGCGCGGCGCGCTCGTCATCGCCATCATGGACCCCTATGGCAACGAGGCCGCGCTGAAGACGATCGCCGATGCCGGCGTCTCCGCCTTCGCGATGGAATTGATGCCGCGCATCACGCGCGCGCAGGTGATGGACGTGCTGTCCTCGCAGGCGAACCTTGCCGGCTACCGCGCCGTGATCGAGGGCGCCGAGGCCTTCGGCCGCGCCTTCCCGATGATGATGACCGCGGCCGGCACGGTGCCCGCGGCAAAAGTGTTCGTGATGGGCGTCGGCGTCGCCGGCCTGCAGGCGATCGCGACCGCGCGCCGTCTCGGCGCCATCGTCACCGCGACCGACGTGCGGCCCGCGACCAAGGAGCAGGTGGAATCGCTCGGTGCGAAATTCCTCGCCGTCGAGGACGAGGAATTCAAGAATGCGCAGACCGCCGGCGGCTACGCCAAGGAGATGTCGAAGGAATACCAGGCCAAGCAGGCCGCGCTCACCGCCGAGCACATCAAGAAGCAGGACATCGTGATCACGACGGCGCTGATCCCGGGCCGGCCCGCGCCGAAGCTCGTCAGCGCCGAGATGGTCAAGTCGATGAAGCCGGGTTCGGTGCTGGTCGATCTCGCCGTCGAGCGCGGCGGCAATGTCGAGGGCGCCAGGCCCGGCGAGGTCGTCGACCTCGATGGCATCAAGATCGTCGGCTACACCAACGTCGCCGGCCGCGTCGCTGCCTCGGCCTCCAGCCTCTACGCGCGCAATCTGTTCTCCTTCATCGAGACCATGGTCGACAAGAAGGAGCAGAAGCTCGCCGTGAACTGGGACGACGAACTGGTCAAGGCCACCGCGCTGACCAGGGACGGCGCCGTGATCCACCCGAACTTCCAGCCGAAAGCTTAAGGAGAGCCGCCATGGAGCACATTGCACAGGTCGTCGACCCCTTCGTCTTCCGGCTGTCGATTTTCGTTCTCGCCGTCTTCGTCGGCTATTTCGTGGTGTGGTCGGTCACGCCCGCGCTGCATACGCCGCTGATGAGCGTGACTAACGCGATCTCCTCGGTGATCGTGGTCGGTGCGCTGCTCGCCGGCGGGGTTGCGAATGTTTCGAGCGGCTCGGGCTGGGCCCGAGCCTTCGGCTTCGTGGCGCTGATCTTTGCCTGCATCAATATCTTCGGCGGCTTCCTTGTCACCCAGCGCATGCTGGGGATGTACAAGAAGAAGGCCAAGTAAGCGTCACCTCGGGGTGAACTGGCGAATGGGGACCTGAGATGAGCGCCAATCTGTCTGCAGTCTTGTATCTCGTGGCGGGTGTGCTGTTCATCCTGTCGCTGCGAGGTTTGTCGAGCCCGGCCACGTCGCGCCAGGGCAATTTGTTCGGCATGATCGGCATGGCGATCGCGGTCGCCACCACCCTTGCCAACCATCCGCCGGCGGATGGCCTTGCCTGGCTTCTCGTCATCGTCGGCATCGCGATCGGCGGTGGCATTGGTGCGGTCGTTGCGCGCCGCGTGCCGATGACCTCGATGCCGGAACTGGTCGCCGCCTTCCACTCGCTGGTCGGCATGGCCGCGGTGCTGGTCGCCGCCGGCGCGTTCTACGCGCCCGAGGCCTTCGATATCGGCAGCCCCGGCAACATCCATCCGCAGAGCCTGGTCGAGATGTCGCTCGGCGTCGCCATCGGCGCGCTGACCTTCACCGGCTCGGTGATCGCGTTCCTGAAGCTGTCCGCGCGCATGAGCGGGGCGCCGATCATCCTGCCGTTCCGCCATGTCATCAACATCGCGCTTGCCGTGGCCCTGGTGGTCTTCATCGTCGGCCTCGTGCTGACCGGCAGCGCAGTGGACTTCTGGCTGATCGTCATCATCGCGCTGGCGCTCGGCGTGCTCATGATCATCCCGATCGGCGGCGCCGACATGCCGGTCGTGATCTCGATGCTGAACTCCTACTCCGGCTGGGCCGCGGCCGGCATCGGCTTCACCCTCGGCAATTCCGCGCTGATCATCACCGGCGCGCTGGTGGGCTCGTCCGGTGCGATCCTGTCCTACATCATGTGCCACGCGATGAACCGGTCCTTCATCTCGGTCATCCTCGGCGGCTTCGGCGGCGAGACCGCCGCAGCGGGCGGGGCTACGGGCGAGCAGAAGCCCGCCAAGCTCGGCTCGGCGGACGACGCGGCCTTCATCATGAAGAACGCGCAGAAGGTCATCATCGTGCCCGGCTACGGCATGGCGGTGGCGCAAGCCCAGCATGCGCTGCGCGAAATGGGCGACATCCTGAAGAAGGAAGGCGTCGAGGTGAAGTACGCCATTCACCCGGTCGCCGGCCGCATGCCCGGCCATATGAACGTGCTGCTGGCCGAAGCCAATGTGCCCTACGACGAGGTGTTCGAGCTCGAGGACATCAACTCCGAATTCGCGCAGGCCGACATCGCCTTCGTGATCGGCGCCAACGACGTCACCAATCCGGCGGCCGAGGAGGACAAGACCTCGCCGATCTACGGCATGCCCGTGCTCCAGGTCTGGAAGGCCGGCACCGTGATGTTCATCAAGCGCTCGCTGGCCTCGGGTTACGCCGGCATCGACAATCCGCTGTTCTATCGCGACAACACCATGATGCTGCTCGGCGACGCCAAGAAGGTCACCGAGAACATCGTCAAGGCGATGTAGCGCCAGCGCGTCGCATGGCACGCCGCTCACGAGGCGGCGTGCGGCTGGGGTGACGTTCCAGCGAGACTCCAGCCCGATGTCATGTGGCCCGATGTCATGAAATGGCTGCGGAGCGGTGCCAAGTCCTGAACCGGGGACCGGGCCGCATCGTCATGACCATGGTCAAGTGGATCACCATCCTGCTCGTGACCGGCTATTGCGCCGGTCTTCTCGTGCTGTATGTCAGGCAGCGCGGGATGCTGTTTCCGATCCCGCCCGTCGCACCGCGCGCTACGCGGCGGAACGAATCGTCGCCTGGGGCTTTTCGCTCGGGACGGGCGTGGCAGTCGCGATCGCCTCGGAGCATCTCGCTGGAAAACTCATCCTGGAAGCTCCCTATACGTCGACGGTCGACGTTGCAGCTTTGACGTTCTGGTTCGTTCCGGTCCGCCTGCTGATGCGCGATCCATTCCACTCCGACGACCGCATCGCGCGCGTCACTGTGCCGCTATTGGTCATGCATGGCACCAATGACCTTGCCATTTCGATCGTGTTCGGAGAGCGTCGGTTCGCGCTCGCGCATGAACCGAAGCAGTTCGTTCGCTTTGCGGGCGGCGGACACGACAATCTCGATGCTTTCGGTGCGATCGAAAAGGCGAGGCGCTTCATTGCTTCCTAGACGGCCTGTTGTTTGGCGCGGGACCGGTTTGATCACCGCGATCCTTGTCGTGCTGCTGCCGCAGCACGCATGGGCGGCGACCGGGCTCGACGGCGCGGCGATGCGTTGGCCCTACGCGCTGCCGTTTGCCGGCCTGCTGCTGTCGATCGCGCTCGGGCCGCTTTTGTTTGCAAAATTCTGGCACCATCATTACGGCAAGATCGCCGCGGCCTGGTCGCTGCTGGCACTGGCCTTGCTCGTCATCCTTGCCGGGAGCATGGCGACGCTGGCCGCGCTCGTTCACGCCATGCTCGCCGAATATCTCGGCTTCATCGTGTTGTTGTTCTCGCTCTATGTCGTGGCAGGGGGCATCCTCGTCACGGGCGACATCAAGGCGACGCCGGCGGCGAATGCCGGCATCCTCGCGCTCGGCACGCTGATGGCGAGCATCGTCGGCACCACGGGGGCGGCCATGATCCTGATCCGCCCCTTGATCCGCGCCAACCGGCCACGGCGCCACAACGCCCACGTCGTCATCTTCTTCATCATCCTGGTCGCCAATGTCGGCGGCGCGCTGAGCCCGCTCGGCGATCCTCCGCTGTTCGTCGGCTTTCTGCACGGCATCGACTTCTTCTGGACCACGCGGACCATCTGGCTGCAGACGGCGATCGTCGCCGGACTGCTGCTGGCGATCTTCGTCGCCGTCGACGTCTGGCACTTCCGCAGCGAGCCGCCGCCGGGCGATACAGGTCCCACCAAGCCGGTCCGAATCCGCGGCCTCGTCAACCTGGTGCTGATCGCAGCCATCGTGGCGAGCCTCTTGGCCTCGGCGATGTGGAAGCCCGGCGTCGCCTTCGACGTTCTCGGAACCACGATGGAGCTGGAAGACATCGCCCGCAACGCGGCGCTGCTGGCCATTGCGGCCCTGTCGGTGTGGCTGACGCCGGAGGAGCACCGGCAGGCCAACGGCTTCACCTGGGAGCCGATCCGCGAAGTCGCGAAACTGTTCGCCGGCATCTTTGTCGCGATCATCCCGGTCATTGCGATGCTCGATGCCGGCCATCACGGCGCGTTTGCCTGGCTGTTGTCGGCCGTGACCGCGCCGGACGGCACGCCGCGCGAGGTTGCCTATTTCTGGTTCACCGGCCTGATGTCGGCGTTCCTCGACAATGCGCCGACCTATCTGTTGTTCTTCGAACTCGCCGGAGGCGACCCGCAAGTGCTGATGCATCAGCTTTCGGGCACGCTCGCCTCCATCTCCATGGGCGCGGTCTATATGGGCGCGCTCACCTATATCGGTAATGCGCCGAACTTCATGGTGAGCAGCATCGCCAGCGAGAACGGCATCGAGATGCCGAGCTTTTTCGGCTATCTCCTGCGCGCCGGTGCCGTGCTGATCCCGCTGTTCCTGCTGCTGACGCTGCTGCCGGTCGCGCCGATCCTGCACTGGCATTGAATCTGCCGCCCGATTTGCTACTGCTCGGCTGAGGTGTGATGAACTTTCATCGCACCTCAGCCTTTTTCGATCGAGCATGATCTTTTCGGAGAACCGCGGCACACGTTTCCGGGTCATGCTGGACATAATTGGAGCCGATGGATGAGCGCGCATGATCCGATGCCCCGGTCGGCCTGGGTCTTTCCGGCACTGGCCGTGCTGCTGTTCGCGGCCGTCAGCGCCACGGGCTACGTGTTCACGCTGTCGTTCGGCGGGCTCGTCTTCGCCCTCGTGCTCCTGGTCATCCTGTTCGGCACGGTTTTCGCCGCGGTTCATCATGCCGAAGTGATCGCCGAACGGGTCGGCGAGCCCTATGGCACCCTGGTGCTGACGCTCTCGGTGACCATCATCGAGGTGGCGCTGATCACCACGATCATGCTGGGCGACAAGCCTGCCCCGGCACTGGCGCGCGACACCGTGTTCGCCGTGGTCATGATCGTTTGCAATGGCCTCGTCGGGCTGTGCATCTTCATCGGCGGCCTGCGCTATCGCGAGCAGGGTTTTCAGCTCTCGGGGGCCAACGTCTATCTCAGCGTGCTGTTCGCGCTCGCGACCATCACCCTGATCATGCCGAACTACACGACCACCACGCCGGGCCCGGTCTATTCGGCGGTTCAGCTCGGCTTCGTCGACGTGGTCACGCTCGCGCTGTATGGGGTGTTTCTCTACACCCAGACCGTGCTGCACAAGGATTACTTCGTCCACGAACGGGCGGATGGTGGGAGCGGCGAGGCGCATCCGTCGGGCCGGACCCTGGTGCTCAGCGTCGTGCTGCTGCTGATTGCGCTGCTGGCGGTCGTGCTGCTGGCCAAGAAATTCTCCCTGGTGGTCGACGCCGTCGCGGCCAGGATCGGCGCGCCGCCTGCCTTTGCCGGACTTCTGGTCGCGCTCCTGATCCTGATGCCGGAAGGCGTCGCAGCGGTCTCGGCGGCCCGCAAGAACGACCTCCAGAAGAGCATCAATCTCGCGCTCGGCTCGTCGCTGGCGACGATCGGGCTGACCATCCCGGCCGTCGGCGTCGCCACCTACGCGCTCGACAAGGAGCTCGAGCTCGGCCTCAGCGACCAGGGCAGTGTGCTTTTGCTCCTGACTTTCTTCCTGAGCATGCTGACCTTCGGTACAGGCAGGACCAATGTCCTGTTCGGGCTGGTCCATATGGTGGTATTTGCCGTCTACGTGTTCATGGTTTTCGTGCCCTAAAGCGCGGTCGCGCTTTAGGCTATTGTCTGGGCATGATCTTTCCGGAAAACCTTCTTTCCGGATCCTGCCGTAAGGAGAGTTCCAATGCTTGCCGCCAAGTCAGAGGTTCAGGTCGACAACGAGCAGGTTCGGGTGACCGAGTGGCGGCTTGCTCCGAACAGCGCCACCGGGCATCACACCCACGGCATGGACTACGTCATTGTTCCCGTGGTGGCGGGGGAGATGACCATCGTGGCGCCCAATGGCGAGCGGTCCAGGGCTCAGCTCGCGGCTGGAAAATCCTACTTTCGCAAGGCCGGCGTCCAGCACGACGTGCTTAACGAAACCGCAACCGAGATCGTGTTCCTTGAGATCGAGCTGAAGCCGTAAGTCCGGCGTTACCCTTTGCCATCGATCCGTCGCAGTTGATCCCTTACAATGCCCCAAAGTTCCCGCATCAGATCGCGCGGGGAGTGGCCGGAATGCTGAAATACATCGCTAAAATCTCGATGGATATCTTCCCTTCGGTGCTCGCGACGATCATCGGGGCGTACATCGTCAATCATTACATCAACGCCAAGCCGGCGGCGGATGCGCCCGCGGCCGTGATGGCGCCCGCCGAGGCCGGCAAGAACGGCAAGCCCGCCGCTGTGGCCAACCTCCCGGCACCCGGCGTGAAGGCGAAAGGCATCTCCGAGAAGAGCGTGACGGACAAGCCGGCGGCCGAGAAGGCTGCCGACCAGTCGGGTGCTGAGCATAAGTCGGCTGACAAGACGACCGAGAAGGCTATTGCGGACGTGGCACCGACCGAGGCTGCCCCGCGCGGCAAGCCGTCCGCGCGCGAGAAGGCGCTCGCCAAGTCAACCCCGTCCGTCACTGCGCCTGCTCCCGCCGCCCCGGTGGTCGAGGCCAATTCGGCGGCTGCCGCTCCGGCCGCGACGCCCGACGCCAACGATCTCGTGCGTGCGGCGATCGAGCGCCTGCGCAAGTCGCCTGAGGGCAAAGCCGCCGAGGCCAAATCAACCGAGACGAAGTCGTCCGAGAAGGCCCCTGAGTTTGCGGTCCGGGACGCGGCCCGCACCCCGGAGGCGCCGCGTGTCGTGGCGACGGAGCCGTCCATGGTGCGCCCGTTGCCACCGCCGATCACGGTCTCGACCCCCGCACCTGAGGCCTATGGCAATAACGACTCGTCGCAGGCACCCCCCCCTTACACGGCCTCGGTAGGCGGCGAGAACCCGAATCGGCTGACGCCGCCGGCTGACATTCCCGTCCCGATGATCGCCCCGCCGCTGGATCTGCGCGCCGATGCCGGCGCGTCCATGCCGAGGCCGAAGACCAATGTCGCCGACGACATGCTGTCGGGCGTCAAGTCCATGTTCCATTCCGTTCTGCCGAAGAGCGTCACCCCGGATTAAGACGGCGCCGCTGCGCCAAGTCGTCAGCCGCCGACGCGGGCGAGGCCGCTGCGCGCGGTGTCGTCGCGCGGTCGGAGCGAGACTGCCTTGGTGTAGGACGCGGCCGCCTTGGTCCTGTCGCCCAGCCGTTCATAGGCCTGTCCGCGCGTGGTCCAGACCTGGGCATTGAGCGGATCGGCCTCGGAGGCCTCATCGAGATCGGCCGCGGCCTCCTTGACCTTGCCGAGGGCGAGGTAGCTGGTGGCGCGCCCGAGCAGCGGCTCCACCTTCTGCGGGTTGAGCCCGCTCGCCGCGCTGAAATCGGCGATCGCGAAGTCGTGCTGGTTGCTGCCCTGATAGATCAGGGCGCGACCATAGAGCGCCTGCGCATTGTAGGGATCGAGCCCGACCGCGCGATTGAACTCATCGAGCGCCGCCGCCGTCTCGCCGGACTTTGCCAGGGCCTGGGCCTTTGCCGTAAGGGCCTGGGCTTCGCTGACGTTGCCGGGGCTGACGGCGCTCTCGGCGGTGGCGGCCGCCTTGGGCGCCTCCTGTGGCTTGTCCTTCTCCGGCATCAGCGATCCCAGGTCGAAGGAGCAGCCGCACAGCACCATCCCCAACAAAGCCAGCACGAGCGGCGGCTGCCAGATCTGGCGTAACCGCGCCAAGCGGTGCTCGGGGAAAGGGGAGGCCATCTACGGTTCGCTCGCGCTCGTGCCGCATCGGTAGTGCCCTGTCCCAGAAAGGCACCCCTCACAAAACAATAACGCGGGCCTGGGGCCCGCGTCATCGAAAACTGAAGTCTTGCTAAACCCGGTAAATCAGCGCGGTCCGCGCGGACCTGCACCTGCACCCGGGCCGCTACGACCACCGCGATCACCGCCGGGACCGGCGCCGAACACCGGCTTCGGCTTCATCGGCAGCAGGCCTTCGCGCTGGAGCTTCTTGCGGGCCAGCTTGCGTGCGCGACGCACGGCTTCGGCCTTTTCACGGGCCTTCTTCTCGGAGGGCTTTTCGTAGTGACCGCGGAGCTTCATCTCGCGGAAAATACCCTCACGCTGCATCTTCTTCTTCAGCGCCTTGAGGGCTTGATCGACATTGTTATCGCGAACGAGAACCTGCACGCGGCATCCTCTTCAGTGGATCAGATTTGAATTCTGGTAAGTCAAAGGGGATGGCGAAACGCACAAGCCCTTAACCTTGAGGGCGCGGATGTATCAGACAAAACGTGGGATGTCCACCGGCCAAGCGGGCTTTCGGGCCAAGTTCAGCCATTAAATGAGGCAAAAATAGCTCCGCGCGGCCCCGATTTGGGAGATTCGACGCCAAGGGTGGGGCCGTTTCCGGAGCTTCGTTCCGGAATCTTTGAAAGCAGGGGACGACCATGGATATGAAAAAATACGCGGCCGAGGCTATCGGCACCTTCTGGCTCACATTCGCAGGTTGCGGGAGCGCGGTGATCGCAGCCGGCTTTCCGCAGGTCGGCATCGGTCTGGTCGGTGTCTCCCTCGCATTCGGGCTGAGCGTGGTCACCATGGCCTATGCGATCGGGCACATCTCCGGCTGCCATCTCAACCCGGCTGTCACCGTCGGTCTTGCGGCCGGCGGGCGTTTTCCGGCCGGACAGATCCTGCCTTATGTGATCGCGCAGGTGGCCGGCGCGATCGTGGCCGCGTGGCTCCTCTACATCATCGCAAGTGGAGCTCCCGGCTTCGACGTCACCAAGGGCTTTGCGTCCAACGGTTACGATGCCCATTCGCCCGGCCAGTACAGCATGATCGTGTGTTTCCTCACCGAGGTCGTGATGACCATGATGTTCCTGTTCATCATCATGGGCGCCACCCACGGCCGGGCGCCCGTGGGCTTCGCGCCGCTGGCGATCGGGCTCGCACTGGTGATGATCCATCTCGTCAGCATCCCCGTCACCAACACCTCGGTGAACCCGGCACGCAGTACCGGTCCCGCACTGTTCGTCGGCGGCTGGGCGACAGCGCAGCTCTGGCTGTTCTGGGTCGCGCCCCTGATCGGCGGCGCGCTGGGCGGGGCGATCTATCGCTGGCTCAGCGAGGAGCCCGCCGGCATCGTCGCGGGCGCAAAGACGGCGTGATTGCAAAGCGGGATCGCTGCATCTGCTGCGGTCCCGTTACTTGCCTTTCGTCGGCCTGACCTCGGTGACGTGGCCCATCTTGCGGCCGGGGCGCGGTGCACCCTTGCCGTAGATGTGCACCGTGGCGCCGGGCACGGACAGCCACTTGTCGTAGTCGTTGATCTCGTCGCCGATCAGATTGGTCATGGTGACCATTTCGCCATGGCGCACGGGCTTGCCGAGCGACCAGCCGGCGATGGCGCGGATGTGCTGCTCGAATTGCGAGACGGACGCGCCGTCAAGCGTCCAGTGTCCGGAATTGTGCACGCGCGGGGCGATCTCGTTGACCAGCACCTTCGGGCCGGTGCCATTGGCGAGCACGAACATCTCCACCGCGAGCACGCCGACATAGTCGAGCGCGCTGGCAATCTTGCCGGCGATGCTGCGCGCTTCTTCCGCAAGGGCGTCCGGTATGAGCGCGGGCGCGCGCGATATCTTCAGGATGTGGTCGCGGTGCTCGTTCTCGGTGACGTCGAAGCATTCGACCTGACCCGTGGCCGAGCGCGCGGCGATCACGGAGATCTCGCGCTCGAACGGCACGAAGGCTTCCAGGATAGCCTGCTTGGTCCCGAGGCTGGTCCAGACCTTGGCGATGTCGTCGCCCTCGCGGATGATGGCCTGGCCCTTGCCATCGTAGCCGAAGCGGCGGGTCTTCAGCACGGCCGGGAGGCCGATCCGGACGATCGCCTCGCGCAACGACGCGACGGACGTGACGTCGGCATAGTCTGCGGTGCCGATGCCGAGCCGCGTCACGAAGTCCTTCTCCGCGAGCCGGTCCTGCGTGGTCTCCAGGACCTTGCGGTTGGGCAGCACCGGGCGGCGCGCGTCCAGCACCATCGCCGCCGCGGACGGCACGTTCTCGAATTCGTAGGTGATGACGTCGACGTCGTTCGCAAACAGCTCGAGTGCCTCGACATCGGCATATTCGGCGCAGGTCGCGTTCAGGACGACGTCGAAGGCCGGCGAGTCCGGATCGGGCGAGAACACCTGGCAGCGCAGGCCGAGCCGCGCCGCCGCCATGGCCAGCATCCGCCCCAATTGTCCGCCGCCGAGGATTCCGATGGTGTCGCCGGGTTTCAGCTTCACCTGCTTCGAGTCGGTCACGCCTTGTCCTCCGGGCGCTCGGCAACCGCATCGGTCTGCGCCTTGCGCCAGGCGACCAAGCGATCGGACAAAGCCGGGTCGGACAATGCCAGCACCGAGGCCGCCAGCAGCGCCGCATTGATCGCACCGGCCTTGCCGATGGCGAGGGTGCCGACCGGGATGCCCGCGGGCATCTGGACGATCGAATAGAGCGAATCGATGCCCTTGAGCGTCCTGGATTCGACGGGAACGCCGAACACGGGCAGTTCCGTCAGGGCCGCCGCCATGCCGGGCAGATGCGCAGCGCCGCCGGCGCCGGCGATGACGACCTTGTAACCGGCCACCTTGGCGCCCTTGGCGAACGTAAACAGCCGGTCGGGGGTACGGTGGGCGGAAACGATGCGGGTGTCGGCGGCAACGCCGAGCGCGGCAAGCGTGTCGGCGGCATGCCGCATCGTCTCCCAGTCCGACTGGCTTCCCATGATGATGGCGATCGGCGCGGTCATGACGTCAATTGTGCCCAAAAAATAGAAGGATAGGCCAGATTAACGGTTCCGGCCGGCGGCTCGCAAGGCGATGGCAAGGAGAAGGGAATGCACTATCCTGTCTTGGTGAATCCCCGCAAGCCTTCATTGAGCAGGAAGCCCATGAAGAAACCAAAAAGGGCGAACGCTGCGAAGGCCAAAAAGGGCCCGAAGACCGGCGTCAGCCGCTCCAAAGCCGCCCCCAAGCGCCTTGCCAAGAGTCCTGCCAAGAGTGCTGCCAAGAGTCTTGCGAAGCCTCTTGCCAAGCGTCCGGCCAAGGCGGCGCGGCGCGAAGCGTCGGCCGACAACGGCGCCAAGGTCGTCCGCGGCCTGCGGAGCAAACTCAAGCGGGCCCTGCAGCGGGTCGCGGAACTCGAGGCGGCCGCCGACACCGATTTCCTGCTCGAGATTCCGAACCGTCGCGGCTTCGAACGCGAGCTCGCGCGCGCCATCGCCTACATGAAACGGTATCGCGCCAGCGGCGCGCTGATCGTGCTCGACGTCGATCGTCTGAAGCCGATCAACGATTCCTTCGGTCATGCCGCAGGCGACGAGGTGCTGAAGACGATTGCCACTGCGCTGAAGCGGCAGGTCCGCGCCTCGGACGTGGTCGGCCGGCTCGGCGGCGACGAGTTCGCGCTGCTGCTCTGGAACCTCAGCGAGACCGACGCCAAGGCGAAGGCCGCGGCCTTCGAGCAGGCAATCGACGAATTGTCCTTCGTCTTTCGCGGTCAGCATGTGAGCGCGGGCGCCTCCGCCGGCGTCGCGCTGCTGGGGGCGCAGTCAGACGCGAGCCGCGCCCTGGAGGAGGCGGATGCCGCCATGTATGTGCGCAAGGCGCACCGGCGGCACGAGCCGCGGATCAGGCTGGTCAGCAGCTGATCTTACAGCGTGGCCAGATATTCACTGCGTAGCCAGGCCTTCACAGCGTGGCCAGGTCTTCACAGCGTGGCCAGGTCTTCCGGCACGTTGCCGAATTTGCGCAGCAACGTGGCGTCACCGAATTCGCCGGTCATCGGATCGCCGCTGCGGCTGAACGCGACGGCACCGATGTGGCCGGGACCGCGCGACAAGATCTCGGCGCGCCGCAACGCGGCCGTCGAGCTCTGGCATTCCTCGGCGGCGCCCGCCACCGGCGATCCGTCGGTATCGATCAGGAAGGGCATTGCAACGTAGTAGGTCACGTCCGACATGGCGTTGCTCCGAGCTTGGATCAGGCGGCGCTGCTGTTGCTCCGCATCTTGCTGCGCGAGGTCTCCGGAATGCAGCCGGCGGAAATCGCCGCCTGCAATTCCTCGAGTTCGGCCTCGAGATATTCATTGGCCATGATCAGCGCCTTGATGGTGCTGCGAAGATTGCCGTCGCACATCGCGATCGCCTGATCGCAGGCTTGTTCATAATGGCCGTTGTCGAGAAGGGCGGTTGCCGGCATCTGCTTTTCCTTGGGCGGTTTCCTGGGGGCGTAGGGCTCCCGGATGTTCTTATTTTGTTCTTTTGGAGTCAAGCGGATTCACATGCGGCGAGCCGCCGCAAAAATTGTCCCTGTGGATCAGGCGATGATGTCGGGCGTGATCTGGTCTTCGATGAACGCGATACGGTCGCGCAACAACAGCTTGCGCTTCTTCAGTCGCTGCAACCGCAACAGGTCGGGGGCAGGCGATTGATGCAGTGCATCGATCGCCGCATCGAGATCTCGGTGTTCCTGCTGCAACCGGGCGAGTTCGGCTTCGAGCTCGCGCTCGTCTTCATTGGTCATGTCTGCGGTGGCCGAAAAACCGAAAGGCGTGAGATTAAGGCTGTGGATGCCCTGTGGAAATTATCGTCCTTGCGCGAGGTGATCGCAAGCGATCTGCGAGCGTTGCTCGCCGATCTCCCGCAAGATATTTCTGCGGTTCGCTACGGCACCGCGCAAGCACATTGATATCATGGATTTTTCCCGTGTGGTTCCATTACTCACGGTTCGTTACATATGAATTTTCAAAAATGACGCTGCGACGACGGATACCCATCGACAGAACGAAACGGTGATGTAGACTTCCTTGTCCGGATCGAATCCTGAGGTTCACCCCTACCGAGGAGGTTTCGAATGACAATTCAGGCACATCTCGTTGAATTGGAACGGAAGCACAAACTTCTGGAAAACGAATTGCACGAAGCTCTCGTGCACCTTTCAACAGACGACCTGCAAATTGTTGAGTTGAAGCGCCGGAAGTTGTTGGTCAAGGATCAGATCGAGCGTCTGAGGCACGGCGACACGCTCCACTAGTACCCCCGCAACAGCGTAGAGTTTGATCGCACCCTTTCAGGCAGGGGTGAGTGTTGTTGCGCTCATCCCTGCGGGAAGGTTCGAACCGTGCAAGGATCTTTGCGCGGCGCCGAGAGTCGTTTCCGATGGAATCGGAACGGGGCTCCAGCTTCGGTTTGAACGTGTGTTCCCTCCGCGCACCGGTATCCAATTCGCTCGAAAGCGCTCTATGAATTCGCGAGCTCGGCGACGTGGTCCGCGATCGCGAGCGATGATGTCAGTCCCGGGGACTCGATGCCGAACAGATTGATCAGGCCTTCGACGCCGTGATCGCGCGGGCCCTGCATCAGGAAATCCTGCGTGGCCACCGCCGGCGGCACGATTTTCGGGCGGATGCCCGAATAGCTCGGCATCAGCGCGCCGTCTGGCAGCGTCGGCCAGTATTTGCGGATCGCCGGGTAGAAGCGCTCGGCGCGCGACGGGTCGACCTCGTAATCGATCGTCTCGATCCACTCGACGTCGGGGCCGAAGCGTGCCTGCCCCGCCATGTCCAGCGTCAGATGCACCCCTAGCCCGCCGGGCTCGGGCACCGGATAGATCAGGTGCGAGAACGGCGCCCTGGCGTTGCAGCTGAAGTAGTTTCCCTTGGCGAAATAGGTCGGCGGAATCCGGTCCAGCGGCATTCCGTCGATGTTGCGCGCCACCGTCGTTGCCGAGAGCCCCGCGGCGTTGACGAGGAGGCTGCATTGCAGCGTCATCGGCGCTTCGCCGCCCGCCTCGATCTCGATGGCGCCGGCGGTCGCCTTGGCGCGGATCAACGGGGTGTGAAACGCGAAGGCGGCGCCCGCTTCCTCGGCTTCACCGCGCAGCGAGAGCATGTAGGCGTGGCTGTCGATGATGCCGGTCGACGGCGACAGCAGCGCGGCGTCGCAGGCGAGCGCCGGCTCCAGCGCGCGTGCCGCCTCGCCCGCGAGCAGCTGCATGTCGAGCACGCCATTGGCCTCGGCATGCGCCCTGATCGATTGCAGCTTCTCGGTCTCTTTCGGGTTGGTCGCGACGATCAGCTTGCCGCAATTCCGGTGCGGGATGCCGCGCTCGGAACAGTAACGGTAGAGTGCGTGCTTGCCGCTGACGCACATGCGCGCCATCCAGCTCCCGGCGCGGTAGTAGATGCCGGCATGGATCACCTCGCTGTTGCGTGAGGAGGTGATGGTGCCGATGGCCTCGGCTTCCTCGAGCACGATCACCTCGCGCCCGGCCTGCGCCAGCTTTCGAGCCACCGCGAGCCCGACCACGCCGGCTCCGATGACGATGCAGTCGACCCTATCCATGGTTGTGCGGGACGTTTGCCGGAAGCGGCGGTGGCATCGGGCCTGGAAACGCCGGTGCGGGGGCGTTTTCCGTTAAGCAAGCATTTATCATGTCAGGGCAATTGCCGTATTTGACGTCACATTTTTCCGTTGCGCTTACAGGCGTTTACCCGATCCAAACCCGCGAGGCCAGACAATCCGACGTTGAAATCGCGGGTGGCTGATGGTTGAGAAGAACTGGCACGTGGGCAGCGCGCTTCCGATTGCGGTGCAGGCCGTCGTGTGCCTGGCCGCTGCGGTCGCGCCCGCGCGCGCCTCTGCCCTCTTGGGCAGCTTCGCCCCTCCGAGCTATCTCGACAAGCTAGACCCCAACGTGATCTGGGAAGCCCTGATCGCGGGCGTCGTCGTCTGTTCCTTCCTCGCCGCGGTCGCGCTCTGGATCCATTCCTCGCTGCGCCGGACCAGGCGTTTGCAGTTGCGGCGCAATGCCTTCGTCTCCTCCGCCATGAACAATCTCAACCAGGGCGTGGTGATGACGGATGCGCAGCGGCGCATCATCTTCTGCAACGACCGCTATCTCGAGATTTACGGTCTGGCGCGGTCCGATCTCTGGACCGGCATGAACGGCTACGAGCTCCTCGAGCTGCGACGCAAGCGGGGGGTAATCGGCGGCGCCTCCGACGACGAGTTCTACGAGAAGGCGGCGAGCACCAACGGCCTGATTACCGAACTGCCGGACGGGCGCGCCATCCTGGTCAAATATTTCGTGCTGCCCAACGGCGGCTCGGTGGCGACGCATCTGGACGTCAGCGAGCAACGCAGACTGTCGCGACAGCTCGCCTCCACCAAGCAGTTCCTGGAAACGGTGCTGGACAACGTGCCGGCCTGTGTTGCCGCGAAGAACATCGAGGACGGGCGCTACATCTTCGCCAACAGCGCCTATGAGCGGTTCTGGGGTTTCTCGCGCGACCAGGTCGTGGGCAAGAACGCGCGCGAGCTGTTCGCGCCGAATTCGGCGGCCAGCATCGAGGCGACCGATCGCGCGGCGCTGATCGCGCCCGCCGGGCAGTACCGCAACGAGTTCGAGGTCGAGCGCGGCGCGACCCAGCGCATGGTGGCCTCGATCCGGATCGTGGTCCGCAACGAGAGCAACAAGCCTGAATTCCTGCTGGTGGTGTTCGAGGACATCACCGACCGCCGCTCGCTGTCGCAGGAGCTGGAGAGCACGAAGAAGTTCCTCGAGCTCGTGGTCGACAACATCCCGGTGGCGCTGATCGTCGAACAGGTCAAGGACGGCCGCTATCTGCTCGCCAACCGCAGCGCGGAGACGATCCTCAACCGCAGGCGCGAGGAAGCCACGGGCCTGACCGCGTCCGACATCTTCAATCCCAAGGAAGCCAAGCTGATCATCGCGCGCGACGAAGCCGCGATCAAGAAGCGCGGGATGATCACCGAGGAGCATCCGATCTCCACCAAGGACGGTCTGCGACTGTTCCTCACCCGCCGCGCCACCGTGCTGAACGACGCCGGCGAGCCGCAATATCTGATCAAGACCCACGAGGACGTCACCGATCGCCGGCAGACCGAGTCGCGCATGGCGCACATGGCCTACCACGACGGCCTCACCGATTTGCCGAACCGTGCGGCTTTCCTGCAGGCGCTGACCCAGATGATCGAGGCCTGCGAGGGCACCGGCGAGGAATTCGCGGTTCTGTGCGTCGATCTCGACGGCCTCAAGGAGGTCAACGACGTCTTCGGTCACGCGCTCGGCGACAAGCTTCTGGTCGAGGTTGCCCAGCGGCTCCAGGACTCCGCGCGCGGCGGCGTGGTGGCGCGCCTGTCCGGCGACGAGTTCGGCCTGATCATCGACGGCAAACAGCCCGAAGCAGGTCTCGCACTGGCACAGCAGATCGGTGATGCTGTCGCCGAGGACTTCCAGATCGACGGCCGGGCGGTCCGCGCCGGCGTCACCACCGGCATGTCGATCTTCCCGCACAACGGCGCGGACGGTGCCTCGCTGCTGGCCAATGCCGGCGCGGCGCTGTTCCGTGCCAAGCAGAAATCGCGCGGCACGATCAGCCTGTTCCAGCCGGAGATGGACCAGCAGATCCGCGATCGCCGCGTGCTGCACCAGGACCTCTCGATGGCGATCAAGAACGGCGAGCTCTCGCTCGCCTTCCAGCCGCAGGGAGCCGCGGGCCACAGCGTCGCGGAGAGCGAGATCATCGGCTTCGAGGCGCTGGCGCGCTGGCAGCATCCGGTGCGCGGCCAGGTCTCCCCGGCCGAATTCATCCCGATTGCGGAGGAAAGCGGCCTGATCGTCGAGATGGGCGAGTGGATCCTGCGCGAGGCCTGCCGCGAGGCGTCGTCCTGGCCGAAGCCGCTCCAGGTCGCGGTCAATCTGTCGCCGGCGCAATTCATGCACGGCGACGTGGTCGGGCTGGTCCATTCGATCCTGATCGAGACGGGCCTTGCACCCGGCCGGCTCGAGCTCGAGATCACCGAGGGCGTGCTGATCGAGGACTTCGACCGGGGCCTGGCCCTGCTGCGCCGGCTGAAGGCGCTCGGCGTGCGCATCTCCATGGACGATTTCGGCAGCGGCTATTCCTCGCTGAGCTATCTCCAGGCGTTCCCGTTCGACAAGATCAAGATCGACCGCGCCTTCATCATCAATCTCGGCCGCAACCCCCAATCGGCCGCGATCGTGCGCGCCGTGATCGATCTCGGCCATGGCCTGGACATGTCGATCGTCGCCGAAGGCGTCGAGACGATCGAGCAGCTCGCCTTCCTCGCCAAGGAGGGCTGCGACGGCGTGCAGGGCTACCTGCTCGGCAAGCCCCTGCCGATCGGGAAATATGCTGATCTCGTCGGCCGCGCCGAGGCCATGGAGCTTGCGCTCAAGACCGGTTAGAGCGTTTTCGAGCGAACTGAATACCGGTTCGCGTCAAGAAAACGCGTCAGAACAAAAATCTAGAGCCCGTTCCGATTTCATCGGAACGGAAATGGCTCTAGGGATGAGAGCGTTTCGCTTCGCTCCCTCTCGACGGTTTCATGGCAGATTACGACCTTGCGATCATCGGCGGCGGCTTGAATGGTGTCAGCCTCGCCCGCGATGCGGCCGGCCGCGGCCTGCGCGTCATCCTGTTGGAGCAGGGCGATCTCGGCGGCGCGGCATCGTCGGCGACGCCGCGGCTGATCCACGGGGATCTGTCGGTCCTGGAGCGGCGTGGCTTCCGGCGGGTGCACCGGGCGCTCGCCGAGCGCCGGACCTGGCTCCGGATCGCTCCGCATCTGGTCCGGCCGATGCGCTTCGTGATTCCGGCACATTCCGACGAGCGCCCGCCATGGTTATTGCGCGCCGGCCTGTTCCTCTATGACGGGCTGACGAACCGGAGCGGCCTGCCTGCCGCGACGACCCTCGACATCACGCATCATCCGGTCGGTAACGCGCTGAAACGACCATTCGGCACGGCTTTCGAATATTCGGACTGCGTCGTCGACGATTCCCGCCTGGTGGTGCTCACGGCCCTGGATGCGGCCGAGCGCGGCGCCGCGATCCGGACCGGAGCACGTTGTGTGCGCGCCGATCGAACCGACACCTGGCGGCTCGCGGTGGTCGATCGCGGCCACCGCCGCACGATCACGGCCCGGGCGCTCGCCAACGCCACCGGCGGCTGGACGTCGATGGTCGCGGAGACCGTGCTGCGGCAGCCGCAGCCCGCCATGGCGGCGATGCAGATGAGCCAGATCATCGTCCCGCGGCTGTTCTATTCCGATAACGTCTACGTCTTCCAGAACAGCGATGGACGGCTGATCTTCGCGAGCCCGCTCGAGCGCGACTTCACGCTGATCGGCACGGTCACGCATGATTTCACCGGCGATCCCGCGATCGTCGCGATGCCGGGAGCCGACGTCAGCTATCTCTGCGAAGCGGCCAGCCGCTATTTCCGCGAGCGTGTTGCTCCGACCGACGTGGTCCGGTCGGTCTCAGGCGTCAACCTGACGCTGGCGTCCGCGCGCCGACGCGATGGCACGACGCTGTTCCATGTCCGCCGGCGCAAGGCGCCGCTGATCACGACGTTCGGCGGCGACGTCACCACCTCCCGCCTGCGCGCGGAGCGTGCGCTGACGAAGTTGACCAAGTTCTATCCGATGTCGCCGCCCTGGACCGCTGGATCGGCGCTACCGGGCGGAGATTTTGCCTGGGATCGTTTCGACACCGAGGTCGATCTTGCGCGCGACCGCTGGCGCTTTCTCTCGGAGCCGCAAGCCCAGCGCCTCGTCGGGTCCTACGGCTCGCGGCTATCGGCTGTGCTCGGTGAGGCGAAGTCCCGCGACGAGCTCGGCCCCGCCTTCGGCCCCGACCTGACCGGTGCCGAGGTGCATTATCTAATGAGCCGCGAATGGGCGCGCTTCCCGGAGGACATCCTGTGGCGCCGTTCCAAGCTCGGCCTGACCATGCCGGAGGCTGACCGCGACGCGCTGGCGGCGTTCATGGCGAATGTGATGTGAACGATCTGCCCCGAGCCGGTTGAGCAAAGGCCGATCCGCCGCTAGCGTGCGGCGGAATCGGGGTTGGCAGGGACCATGGCGGAAGAGTTGCCCGGAACGGACGTCGCGGCGGATGGGGCTGGCGCGGATGCGCACCCTGCGGCGGGCCAGCCGCTGCTGCGCATCGAGGGCGTCGCCAAGACCTTCGGGACGTTCCGGGCCGTCGACGGCGTCTCGCTCGACATCAAGGCCGGCGAGTTCTTTGCGCTGCTCGGGCCCAGCGGCTGCGGCAAGACCACGCTGCTCCGCATGCTCGCCGGCTTCGAGGCGCCGGACGAGGGACGCATCCTGCTCGGCGGCAAGGACATTGCGCAGGCGCTGCCGCATGAGCGGCCGATCAACATGATGTTCCAGAACTACGCGCTGTTTCCGCATCTGTCGGTGCGCGATAACATCGCCTTCGGCCTGAAGCGTGCAGGCATGGCGCGCGCGGAGATCGCCAGCCGCGTGGCCGAGATGGTCGCATTGGTGAAGCTCGAAGGACTCGAGAAGCGCAAGCCCGACCAGCTCTCCGGCGGCCAGCGGCAGCGCGTGGCGCTGGCGCGTGCGCTGGCGCGCCGTCCGCGGCTTCTTCTGCTGGATGAGCCGCTCGCAGCGCTGGACAAGAAGCTGCGCGAGAGCACGCAGGACGAGCTGATGGAGCTGCAGCGCCGGCTCGGCATGACCTTCATCATCGTCACCCACGACCAGGAGGAGGCGATGACGATGGCGAGCCGGATCGGCGTGATGAAGGCCGGCAAGCTCGCCCAGGTCGCCAGCCCCCGCGAACTCTACGAGGCGCCGCGCTCGCGCTGGATCGCAGAGTTCGTCGGCGACATCAATCTGTTCGACGGCGAGTCCAAATTGCGCGACGGTCATCGTCTGATCATCGGCACGCGCGATGCGGGTGCGCTGGTGGTGGCCGAGCCGCGCGAACCGGTCGGCGCGGGAAAATTTTCGGTCGCGATCCGCCCCGAGAAGGTCAAGCTGTCGCGCCGCGGCCCTGTGAGCGAGGCCGGTCATGAAATGGCGATCAACCGGCTGGACGGCGTGATCGCGGACATCTGCTATCTCGGCGGCACCACCACCTACAAGGTGAAGCTCGACACCGGCGGCATGATGCAGGCGTCCGTCGCCAACAGCGCGCGCCTCGATGTCGACGCCTACAGCCTGAACCAGCACGTCGTCGCCTGGTTTACGCCCGACGATTGCGTGGTGCTGCCGTCATGAGCTCCCGTCGCATCTTCGCGCGGCCGGCGCGGTTTGCCGCCATTGCGCCCTATGTCTGGATGGTGCTGTTCTTCCTGGTGCCGTTCGGCTTCGTGCTGAAGATCAGCCTGTCGCAGACGGCGATCGCGCAGCCGCCTTACGAGCCGGTGTTCGACCTGACGGCGGGGTGGGGAGCGATCAAGGCCGCCTTTGCCGCGCTGTCGCTCGACAATTTCAGGCTGCTCGCCTCCGACGACATCTACATGTTCGCCTATGAGCGCAGCCTCGCCGTCGCCGTCACCGCGACCGTGCTGTTGCTTCTGATCGGCTATCCCATCGCTTACGGCATGGCGCGGCTGCCCAAGCGCTGGCAGGCGGTGGCGATGGTGCTGGTGATCGTGCCGTTCTGGACCTCGTTCCTGATCCGCATCTATGCCTGGATCAACATCCTCCAGCATGACGGCCTGCTCAACCGGATCCTGCTGGCGCTGCATCTGGTCAGCCAGCCGGTGGTGTGGCTCTCCACCGACAGCGCGATGTATATCGGCATCGTCTATTCCTACCTGCCGTTCATGATCCTGCCGCTCTACGCCACGCTCGCGAAGATGGAGCCGGTGCTGGAAGAGGCTGCCTCCGATCTCGGTGCGCCGCGCTGGCAGGTGTTCTGGCTCGTCACCTTTCCTCTGTCGCTGCCCGGCGTCGGCGCCGGCGTGCTGCTGTGCTTCATCCCGATCGTCGGCGAGTTCGTCATTCCGGATCTCCTGGCGGGCTCCAATTCGCTGATGATCGGCCAGACGCTGTGGCTCGAATTCTTCACCAACAAGGACTGGCCGGTGGCATCCGCCGCGGCGATCGTGCTGCTGGTGGTGCTGCTGCTGCCGCTGCTGCTGTACGAGCGGCTGCAGAAGCGACAGCTGGAACAGGGGCGCTGAGGCGATGCGCAAGGTCTCTCGCCTGTCCCGCTTCAACGTCGCCTCACTCGCGCTGGGTCTGGCCTTCCTCTATCTGCCGATCCTGATCCTCGTCATCTATTCCTTCAACGCCTCGCGGCTGGTGACGGTGTGGGGCGGCTGGTCGCTGCGCTGGTATCACGAGTTCTTCAATGACCGCGCCATGATCGAGGCGGCCTGGATGAGCTTGCGGGTGGCCGTTTCCTCCGCGACCATCGCCACGCTGCTCGGAACGCTCGCGGCCGTGGCGCTGTCGCGCGGAGAGCGCTTTCGCGGCCGCACGCTGTTTTCCGGCATGCTCTACGCGCCGCTGGTGATGCCGGAGGTGATCACCGGATTGTCGCTGCTGCTGCTGTTCGTAGCGCTGAACGCCGAGCGCGGCTTCTGGACGGTGACGATCGCCCATACCACGCTGACGATGTGCTTCGTCGCCGTCGTCGTCCAGTCCCGCCTCGGCTCGCTCGACCGTTCATTGGAAGAGGCCGCGATGGACCTCGGCTGCGACCCGATGCGCGCGTTCGTCGCCGTCACGCTGCCGCTGATCGCGCCCGCGATCGTCGCCGGCTGGATGCTCGCTTTCACGCTGTCGCTCGACGATCTCGTGATCGCGAGCTTCACCACCGGCCCGGGCTCGGCGACGTTGCCGATCCGGATCTATTCGGAGGTGCGGCTGGGGGTGAAGCCCGAGATCAACGCGATCTGCACACTGGTGATCGCCCTGATCGCGGTCGTCATCGTGATCGCTTCGCTCGCCTCGAAGCTGTCGAGCGCGCAGGGCGAGAGCGCGGCGCCGCTGTAGCGGTCCGTGCAGCGTGCCATCCACGCGCTGAGCCTTGTATCGCCGCACCAAGCTGCCGCAGCGCAAGGCTGTCGAGCGGAAATTCGAGCAGGATGTGGATCAGGCTCAGCGCCAGCAGGAAGGTGAAGCCGAACGCGTAGTCGTAGAAGTACAGCGCGGTGGAGGCGGCGCTGGCGGCGGCCATCGCTGCCAGACGGGCCTTCGGCACCGCCGTCCAGCGGATCACGTCGGCTTTGATGAACCAGTTGAGGTAATGGTAGGTGTAGACGAAGGCGAGCAGGCTCGTCAGCCTGGTGTCGAGGACAAGGCCGGGCACGCCGAACAACCTGCTCAGGGCCGGGCCGACATTGCCGAAATAATCCTGTCCGACGCGGGCAAAGCTCGCGATCCGGATTTCGGCGGTCGGCGGCAGCAGCAGGATCGTGGCGAGCGCGACGACGTAGACGGCCACCAGCGCGGCCTGCACGCGGCTACCGGACCGGTAGGCACCGAGCACCATGAAGATCAGCGTGAACAGGCAGACGTGGATCAGGGTCGGAATCAGGATGCCGATGACCGCCAGTGACGACCCGCTCGAATACATGATCGCGGACAGCGCGATCGCCACCATGAACAGCAGCATGCTTTCGATCGCCGAGGCGGTCGCCGCCAGCATGGCGCACACGACCAGCGCGCCCCACATCGCGAAGCCGAACCAGGAGGCATTGTCGATCAGGGCCGCGACCACGGCGAGGATCGCGAGCGCAGCCGCGATGCCGCGGTGGGGCAGGTAGTAGCTGCGGTCGTGCAGCCACGAGATCTCGGTGAAGTAGTGCGCCGGGCCGAGCACCACATAGGCCAGCAGCAACAGCTCGAACGGCACCAGATAGGCCGCCGCGAGCGCCAGCAGCATCAGGCCGAGATGGATCGCGTCGTTGCCCCGCATCATGACGAGCCCTTGATAGGGCTCGAAGTCTAGAGCAGGCGTGGACAACCCGCAATTGTCCACGCTATCGCTCGATCGCCCTGCTTGTGGCGTCCCGTTGCGTCCTGCTGCGTCAGGACTTCACCGCTCCTGCCGTCAGCCCGCCCACCATGTAGCGGCGGAAGGCATAGTAGATCGCGGCCGGCGGCAGCGCGTAGATGAAGCCGGTGGTCATCAACAGCTCCCACGGCGAGTCGTCGGCGGCGAGGAAGTTGCCGAGTGCGACGGGAAGCGTGATATCGCGGTCGTTCGACAGCAGCAGGAACGCGTAGAGATATTCGTTCCAGGCGAGCAGCACCGCATAGGTGCCGATCGCGACCAGCGAGGGCATCATCAGCGGCAGATAGATCAGGCGGAAGATCTGTGGCGTGGTCGCGCCGTCCATCACGGCGGCTTCGTCGAGCTCGACCGGCAGCTTGTCGGAGGCCTGCTTCAAGACCCAGATCGCGTAAGGTGAGGCGATCGTCACCATGGCCAGGATCAGGGACCAGTGATTGTTGAGCAGGCCGTAAATGCCCATGGTCCTGTACATCGGCACGGCGAGGAACGCCGCTGGAATGAAATAGGTGAAGAGCGCGAGGTTCATGACGACGCGTCCGCCCGGCACGCGCAGCCGCGAGATCGCGAATGCGGCCGCAGTCGCGATGAACAGCGTCAGCACGCCGACGGCGGCGGCGATGACCATCGAATTCCAGAACTGCAAGTAGAAGTCGCGAAGGAAATAGTGTTGCTGATGGAACACGATCGAGAAGTTGTGCAGCGTCGGATGGTCCGGCCACAGCTTACCCGAGAACGCGTCCTCCTTTGGGGAGATCGCGAACAGGAACATGTGATAGATCGGGATCATCGTCCACAGGAAGACGGGAATGCCGATCAGCAAGAGCCGCGCTTCGGTCGCGACTTCGCGCAAGGTAGGGAGCTTCATCGCGACAACCGTTTCATCATGAAGTACACGAGCGGCAACACGAACGGCATCGCGCAGACGATGGATGCCATCGCGAGCGAGAGCTGGTCGAGCCGTAGATAGCGGATGCCGAGCGTGGCCAGCACATGCGTGAGGTCGGCCGGACCGCCGCCGGTCAGCAGATAGACGCTGTTGAAGTCGCCGAGCGTCCAGATCATCGAGAGCAGCGTGCAGGTGATGTAAAGAGTCTGCATCGACGGCCAGGTGATGAAGCGGAATTTCTGCCACCAGCTCGCGCCATCCACCTCCGCGGCCTCGAACAGATCGTGCGGTATCGCAAGGCGTCCGGTGATCAGGATCAGCGTCCAGAACGGCAGCGACTTCCAGATGTGGACACCGATCGCCATGGCCAGCGCCACGGTCGGATCGTTCAGCCAGTTCGGGCCGTCGTCGCCGGTGAACTTGAAGATGAGTTGGTTGACCACGCCCCATTCGGGATTGAGCATGAAGCGGACCGACAGAATGGTCGGGATCGACGGCACCGCCCAGGGCAGGATGAACAGCACGGAAAGCCATTTGATCCAGGTGCGCTGCTGAACGAAGAAACCGGACAAGAACAGCGCAATCAGCATCTTGATATTGATGCCGATGACCAAAAAGACCAGCGTGTTGACGGCGGCGCGCGCGAAGACGGGATCGTGATAGAGCGCGACGTAGCTCGCGGGATGGCGCGCCAGCCACAGCCCGTAACCAACGGGGTAAATCACGAAGGCACAGAATACGAGGAGATAAGGGGCGAGCAACACGATGCCCCAGACCTGCGCCGGGGTTAGCCGTGCCGACAAGGGCGGCGCGGCCATTGCATGATCGCCAGAAAGCGTGATCGCCATATCGGATACCTACCGGAAAGCGGCCGGCCGCGGTGTCACCGCGGCCGGCCCGACTCGCAATTTAGATCAACCCGCGACCTGCTTGATGCGGGCAATCATTTCGTCGACGGCCTTGTCCACCGGCACCTTCTCGCTCACCACCCGGTTCATCGCCTTGGCCCAGACGTTCTCGTTGTTCAGGATCGTGAACTTGTAGTTCTTGGTGAAGTCGAACGGCAGCGTTCCGCCAGTGAACTGCGCATAGACCGCTTTGCGATGCTTGTCCGCCTGCCAGAACGGGCTCTGCTGACTCGCCGTGGTTACCGGGAACCAGCGGCCGAGTCCGCCTTCGACATAAGGCCTGAGGTTTTCCTCCTGGAGCAGGAACTTGATGAATTCCTTGCCTTCCGCCTTGTTCTTGGAGGCCGTGAAGATCGCGCCGGTCTTGACGTCGGAGCGATACTTCATCGGCGAGCCGTCCGGCTTGTTGGGAAAGCCAGCAGTGATGATGTCCTGCTCGTAGGCCTTCTTGCCGGCGGCGCGCTGTTCCGGGGTCAGCGCCGGGTTGGTCGAATCCTCGAACCACTTCGCCGCGATCGAGATCGTGAAGTTGTGGGTCATCACGATTGTCTTGTTGTGGAAGGCGACGTTGTTGTCGGGGTCCTTCCATGTCGTGGAGGAGGGCGGCGTGCAGCCCCTGATATAGGTGTCAGTATAATCCTTCATGGCATGGATCAAGCCGTCACGCACCTTGGGATCGTCGACCAGGAGCTTGCCGTTGTCATCGACGAGCTTGACGTTATAGGCGTCCATGAACGTGTAGAAAGACTGGAAGGCGTCGGTGGATTCCACGCCCATCGGCTGGCCGACGGCGTAGATGCGCTGGCCCGTCGCCTTGCGGATTCCCGGCTGCACCTTGTCGCACCAGAACGACCAGTAATCCTCCCATTTGGTCGGAATGTCGCTCTGCTTGAAGCCGGCCTTCTCCAGCATGTCGTTCCAGATGTTGACGTGCATGGTCTGCTGCTTCAGGGGGAAGCCGTAGTAGGCCCTCTTCTTGGCAACGTCGTCATAGAGCAGCGCCGTCTCCAGCGTGTTCGGCGCAAAGGCCGACTTCATCGGCAACAGGATGTCGGACAAGTCCTCGAGCTTGCCCTCGAACGCCCATTTTCCCGCCGCCTGCACGTCGTAGGAATCGGAATAGGCGACATCGGGCACGGTACCGGAATCGAGCGCCGCCACTGTCTTCGGTATCATGTCCTGAACGGCGTATTGCGACAACTCGACCTTGATGCCGCTCTTGGCCTCGAATTTCTTGATTGTCTCCAGCAGGGCGTCATCTTCGGACTTGTAGAAGCCCTTCACCCACCAGACCGTAATGGTCTTCTGCTGAGCAAACGCGGGTGCGGCGGCTGCAAACAGCCCGACCGCGGCGACCGCGAGTGATAGTGCGCCAATAACTTTGGATTTCACGTTTTTCTCCCTCAAGCCGCCGGTGTTTTAGCCGGTCGACAAAACTCTAGCGCATGGCCGTCAGCCGATCTAGCGGCTTCTTGTCAGACCTAGGTCGTGGGTGTCGGGCGAAGGAAGATGCTTAATGCGTGCATCGATGCAATCGCCGCATCAATTCGCGGCAATCAATTCAGCTTGTGCGTGCTGGCTTCGCCCGACCATCCGCAATTCCACATGCCTGCTCGCCGCCAGCGTTGCCCGCTTCGCCGGCGAGCTACCGGCGTTTCCCCTTCCGGTCGGTCAGGACGGCATTCGAACTTGCCTCAGCGGGGCGGTTCCGCGGCTTGCCGTGCCCGCTGGCTCGGGAAGGAGAGCGCCATGCCTCGAGGAGCATCTTGAGAAGTTGGCTGGCATGAGGGGATAGCGTCGCCCCGCGCCTGCGCACGATTCCGATCGTCCTCGACACGTCCGGCTCGATCAACCGAATGGTGTGAATGATCGGATGGCCGGCGGCTGGCGTCGCCAGCCTCGGTAGCACGGCGACGCCCAATCCCGCTTCGACCAAGCCAAGCGAACCGGAGAGGTGAGCGACTTCGTACGTCCAGTTGAGCTGCAAGCCGTGCCGTGCCATCGCATTGTCGATCAACGCGCGATTGCCGCTGTTGCGGCCCACCGTGATGACACGGTGCGGCACAATCTCAGACCAACTCACCTGCTTGCGCGATGCCAACGGATGGTCATGGCGACAGGCCAGGACGAAAGGGTCTTCAACCAGTTTTTCAAATTCAATTTCGGCATGCGAAGCGCCGATGAAATTGATGCCGAAGTCGGCTTCTCCGCGCGCGACCGCTTCCAATCCTTCATTGGCGCCGATATCCAGAATCCGGATGCGAATGCGCGGATACGCTTCGGCGAACCGGCCGATCGCGCGCGGCAGGAAATAGAATACCGCCGTCGGCACGGCAGCCACCGAAACCAGACCCGAACTTCGCCCGCCGATATCCTGGATGGCCAGCACCGAGGTTTCGAACTCATCGATGAGGCGGCGCACCTTCGGCAGGAAGTCGCGGCCCGTCATGGTGAGATTGACGTGGCGCGTGGACCGTTCGAGCAGCGGCGCGCCAAGGCTTTCCTCCAGCTTCTGAATGCGCCGGCTCAGCGCCGGTTGTGACAGGTTCAGCGCCTTCGCGGTGCGGACGAAGCTGCCCATCTCCGCCACGGTGATGAACGCCTTGAGGTCGAGCAGTTCTGCATTCATGGGCAGGCTCCGTTGTACCGATATACGGAATAATACTTCAGATATTTGCATTTCACAAAAGAGTTCGGACGGGGGATGGTCTGGTTCGAGCAAAGATGTCCGGGAACGGAAGGGCTCCATGAACGATCAGATCGCTATTCCCTGTGTGGTGATGCGCGGAGGCACCTCGCGCGGGCCGTTTTTTCTGGCCGGCGATCTTCCGGCCGATCCCAGGCTGCGCGACGCCATCCTGCTGTCTGTCATGGGAGGTGGTCACGATTTCGGGATCGACGGCATCGGTGGTGGCAACGCCGTTACCAATAAGGTCGCGATCGTCGGACCGGCATCGGTGGCTGGCGCCGATGTTGACTACCTGTTCGCCCAGGTGCGGGTTCGTGAAGGGATCGTCGATACCTCGCCGAACTGCGGCAACATGCTGGCGGCGGTAGGGCCGTTCGCAATCGAAGCCGGCCTGGTCGCCGCGGCCGCAGATCGCACCCATGTGCGCATCCATAATGTCAACACCGGCAAGCTGATTGACGCGACGGTCGCCACCCCCGGCGGGCGGGTAACCTATGAGGGCGAAGCGCGGATCGACGGTGTACCGGGAACGGCCGCGCCCATCGAACTGTCGTTCCCCAACGCGGCCGGCGCACGCACCGGTCGCCTGCTGCCGACAGGACGTCCGGTCGACCGCATCGAAGGGATCGACGTGACCTGCATCGACGCAGCCATGCCCGTCATGCTGGTCCGCGCGGCCGATCTGGGATGGACCGGCCGTGAAGCACCCTCGGCCTTCGCCGACGGCGGCTTCCGCGCGCGGCTCGAAAACCTGCGCATTGAGGCCGGTCGCCGGATGGGCTTCCCGGATTCCGCGTCAATGGTGATTCCGAAACCGGTTCTGATTGCGCCCGCGGTCGGGGCGACGTTGAACACCCGCTACTTCATGCCGCACGACTGCCATAGCGCGCTGGCGGTGACCGGCGCTGTCGCGATCGCGACTGCGTGTGTGACGCCCGGAACCATTGCTGCAGAGATGATCGGGCTGCTGGCGCCGCCGGCGACGATCACGCTTGCCCATCCCTCCGGCCAACTCGTGGTTCGGTTGGAGCCCGGCCCGGTTGCCAGGGTGCAGCGGACAGCCCGGCGAATCTTCGAGGGCCACGTCTTCGCCCGCCGATCGCACCTGCCTCATTCGGTGCTGGCGGCCTGAAGCCGGGTCGCTCTCAAAGCCGTCAAAAAAATCAGAGCCATGGGAGAAACGAGAATGCAGAAGCAAGCGCTGGCCGGGCCCGCGAACAGCGAGCCGCGAAAACCGTTCTACCGGATTCTCTACGTCCAGGTGCTAATCGGTCTCATGCTGGGCGTCCTCACCGGCCACCTCTGGCCTGAATTTGGCGCCGCGCTGAAGCCCTTCGGAGACGGCTTCGTCAAGCTGGTCAAGATGATGATCGCGCCGATCGTGTTCTGCACCATCGTCAGCGGCATCAACAGCATCAGCGATTCCCGGGAGATCGGTCGCACGCTGGTGAAATCCATGGCGCTGTTTTACCTGCTGACCGTGCTCGCACTGCTGGCCGGCCTGATCGCCGTATCGCTGATCCAGCCAGGCGTTGGCATGCATGTTTCTGTCAGCACGCTGGATCCCTCGGTGGCCGCGAAATTCACCAAGCAGGCAGGTGCGACCGGATTCGCGGACTTCGTGCTGCACATCATCCCGCATTCCTTCTTTGGAGCGTTTGCCGATGGCGAAGTGCTGCCGGTTCTGCTGGTCTCGATCCTGATCGCCTTCGGCCTGAGCCGTGCCGGTGATGGGGGTGTTGTGGTGACAAAGGCAGTCGACTCGTTCTCACAGGTGCTGTTTGTATCCTTCGGCTTCATCATGAAGCTCGCCCCGCTCGGTGCCTTTGGAGCGATGGCGTTCACCGTGGGCCGCTACGGCGTCCGTTCGATCGGCTCGCTAGGACTGCTGATCCTGACATTCTATGTCGCCTGCTCCGTCTTCGTGGTCGTCGTGCTCGGTACTCTGGCTCGGCTGAACGGCTTCAGCCTGTGGAAGACCATTCGCTACTTCAGGGAAGAACTGCTGATCGTGCTCGGCACGTCATCGTCGGAGCCGGCGCTGCCTGGGGCGCTGCGCAAGCTGGAGCAGCTCGGATGCCGGAAAGGCGTGTCGGGGCTCGTGCTGCCGATGGGCTACTCCTTCAATTTGGACGGCAGCGCCATCTATCTCACGCTGGCTTCCATCTTCATCGCGCAGGCCTGCGACATTCACCTCTCGTGGGGGCAGATTGCGGCGATGCTCGGGCTGATGCTGCTGACGTCCAAAGGCGCGGCCGGCGTCACCGGCAGCGGCTTCGTCGCGCTTGTCGCAACGCTTTCCGTCATGCCGGATCTGCCCGTGACCGGCGTGGCGCTGCTTGTCGGCATCGATCGTTTCATGTCGGAGGCGCGGGCGCTGACCAGCATGATCAGCAACTGCGTCGCAGCCATCACCGTTTCGCTGTGGGAGGACGCTTGTGACCGCGAGGTGTTGGCCCGTGAACTGGGACGCAGCGGCACTTCCAACGCTGCGGCCGGATCGAAGATCGGCGGGGCAGCAGTGGTGCAGGGGGACGAAACCTGGATTTCGACGACGCAATCGGCCGCTTAACTCCACCCTTGGGATGAAATCGGCCGCAGTATTCAGCGCAAGCTATCAAGAATCTGACTAAGTGATGTCTATCAGCCTAGTTGGATTTGGCGCCTTCCTTGGCGTTCTCCGCCGTCGGCGAGTCTGCCGGGGCGGGACGCTTGCCGGTACCGGTGATGCGCTCGATCGCGGAGCGCACGGCGTTGCCCCCCTTGCGGTCCTTGAGCATGTCGAGCAGGGGTGCGGAGGCAGGCGAGCGGCGGATCAGGCTTTCCGGATCTGGGAAGATCAGGGGATCGTCCCAGGGGCCCTGCACCACGAAGGGCAATTCGAAGCCCGAGGCGCTGTTGAGGCTGGCCACGCCCTTCATGTCGTATTCGCGCGTCGGCACCGAGGCGGTGCCGGTCATCGTGATCTTCGCCGCAGGTCCCTCGACGCGGATGTCCTCGGCGGTGGCGACCCCGTCGGAGAATTTCACCGCGATGGTGAGGCTGTCGTAAGGGGTCGAGCCGTTGCGGAAATTGCCGCCGCCGGACAGCGGCCGCCGCTCCAGCCGCTTCAGGAGCTGTTCGGCGTTGAAGCCCGAGATCGCGCCGTCATGCCCGGTCACGGTGGCGCTGCCGTCGAGCGACTGCACGAGGCCGAACGGGCTCGAGCCGGAGGCAACGAGGGAGACGTTGATGTTGCCGCGGCCGGACAGCTTGTTGAGGCCGAACAGCTCGGAGGCGCAGGCCTGGAGGTCGACGTCGGTGAACTGGAATTGCGCCTTGATGTCGGCGACGGTGTCGGAGCGCGCGATGCCGAACGAGCCCTTGGCGATGCCGCCATAGACCTGGGCCTCGCCGACCGAGAGCGCCAGTGTGCCGTTGCGCAAATTGGCGCCGATCGCCGTGCGGCCGAGCTTGGTCGGCCCGACCGTCAGCTTTGCTGCCGACAGGCGCATGTCGAGGTCGGTGGTCGACAGGGCGTTGAGATCGAACAGCTGCCTGTTCCAGTCCCGCGCCCCGCTCGCGAGCAGGCGGAAGGTGGAAATATAAGGTGTGAAGTCGAGTGCGTCGGCGGCGAGCGTCGCCTGCAGCGTCTGCCGGCCGTTATTGGCGTAGGTCATCACGCCCTCGGCGGTGTTGCCGTCGAGCTCGACATTGACGTTGGTGAGCGCGATCGAGGCGCCCACGACATTGGCGCGCGCCTTCAGCGCGAAGCGGCCGAAACCGCCGCTGCCGGGTTGCGGCTGGCCGGTCCAGCGCAGCGCATTGCGCAAGGACGGGCTGTCGATGGTGAGCGTGCCTTCCATCATCGGGCTGGTGCGGTTGGCGACGCTGCCGTCGAAGGCGAGCTTGAGCGGGGCACTGGCGATCCGCGCCTTCAGGCCGGAGCGGTCGCCGGAGAGGGCGGCGACGAAATCGGCGAAGCTGATCGAGCCGTCGACCCGTTCGCCGCGCCAGTCGAACTGTCCGGTCGCGGCGAAGGAGCGCGAGATCGAGGGCCAGGCCAGCGACAGGTCGATGTCCTCGAACTTCTCGGTGCCGTGGGTGGCGGCGTCCTCGTAGTTGAGCACGCCGTCCTGGATCCGGATCTCGGAGAACGACACCTGGTTCTCGGCGCCGGGCTTCATGGTGCGCGCGATGGTCTGGATGAAGGGCGTCCAGTTGCTCTCGCCGTCCGGCTGCAGGCTGACATGGATGCGCGGCCGCAGCAGCGTCAGGTCGGCGATCTCGAACCTTTGCAGCAGCAGCGGCAGCAGCCGCAGGTTCGCGGTGAGCACGTCGACATGGAGGGCGGGATCGCTGGTGCCGCCGCCCTTCAGGCCGACGTCATGGAAGGAGATGTAGCTTGCCGGCAGCAACGAAATGTCGATGGCGCCCGCGACATTGAGCTCGAGCCCGGTGACGTCGCGGATCTGCGTTTCCACCGCCTTGCGCAGCGCGTCGCGGTTGATGAGCCAGGAGGTCGCGATCAGGGCGATCAGCGCGAGGCCGAGCAGCGCCGCGATCGGCGTCCCGAGGCGCTTCATTCCTTGGGCCATGGTCAATGGCGTGTCCTGATCGGGTTGGTCGCTGGAGCCGGAGGGCGGGCCGGGAAACCTGCGCGCCCACGCCCAACCCCCGCAACTTGATGGGTTTTCTTGTCGCTTTCAAGGCCGCGGGCGGTTCTGCCCACGGCGTGGGCAGCTTCTATCACTCGCCTGCCGGGCGGAGAACCCCGTATCATTGACGGCTTCGGACGATTTCGCCTAATAATCGCCGCCAATAAGGCGCGACGCCTGCAAGCCGAAGGTTCACTCGAAGGTTATTTGCATGAACAAGGTCTATCCCGACGCCAAGTCGGCTCTCGCGGGCGTTCTGAAAGACAACATGATGATCATGTCGGGCGGCTTCGGCCTCTGCGGCATCGCCGAGGAATTGTCGGACGCGATCCGCGAGTCCGGCGTCAAGGGCCTGACGGTGGTCTCCAACAATGCCGGCGTGGACGGCATCGGGCTCAGCCGCCTGCTGGAAACCCGGCAGATCAAGAAGATGATCTCGTCCTATGTCGGCGAGAACAAGCTGTTTGCCCAGCAATTCCTCGCCGGCGAGCTGGAACTCGAATTCAACCCGCAGGGCACGCTGGCCGAGCGCATCCGCGCCGGCGGTGCCGGCATTCCGGCCTTCTACACCAAGACCGGCGTCGGCACGCTGATCGCCGAGGGCAAGGAAGTGAAGGAATTCGACGGGCAGAAGTACCTGATGGAGCGCGGCCTGTTCGCCGATCTCGCCATCGTGCACGCCTGGAAGGGCGATACCGCCGGCAACCTGATCTACCGCAAGACCGCGCGCAACTTTAACCCGATGATGGCGACCGCCGCCAAGGTCACGGTCGCCGAGGTCGAGCACCTTGTTCCGGCGGGTGAACTCGATCCCGACCACATTCACACGCCCGGTCTTTTCGTAAAGCGCATCGTCGAGGTCGGCACGGCCAAGAAGCGCATCGAATTCCGCAACACCCGCCCGCGCACGGCAGCTTGAGATCAGGAGAGTAAGATGGCCTGGACCCGTGAACAGATGGCCGCGCGCGCCGCGAAGGAACTGCGTGACGGCTACTACGTCAATCTCGGCATCGGCATCCCGACGCTGGTCTCGAACTACATCCCGGACGGCATGGACGTCAGCCTCCAGAGCGAGAACGGCATGCTCGGCATGGGCCCGTTCCCCTATGAGGGCGAAGAGGACGCCGACCTCATCAACGCCGGCAAGCAGACCGTGAGCGAGCTGCCGTCGACCTCGTATTTCTCGAGCGCGGATTCCTTCGGCATGATCCGCGGCGGCCACATGGATCTGTCGATCCTCGGCGCCATGCAGGTGGCCCAGAACGGCGATCTCGCCAACTGGATGATCCCCGGCAAGATGGTCAAGGGCATGGGCGGCGCGATGGATCTCGTCGCCGGCGTCAAGCGCGTCGTCGTGGTGATGGAGCATTCGGCCAAGGACGGCGCCAAGCTGCTGAAGCAGTGCAATCTGCCGCTGACCGGCGAGCGCGTGGTCGACATGGTCGTGACCGACCTGGCCGTCTTCACCATCGACAAGCACGGTGACGGCGGCATGGCGCTGATCGAGCTGGCCGAGGGCGTCACGCTCGACGAGGTCAAGTCCAAGACCGAAGCCGAATTCCGCGTCGCGCTGAAGAACACCTAAGGTCTTCGCATGACGATACGGTCTGCGCGTCCCGACGACGCCGGTTTCATCGTCTCCGCAATTCTGTCCGCGTAACGCGGACCAACGCGGCGCGGCTGGTTCGACATTGCCCTCGGCTGGCCCGATGCGCAGTGCCGCGACGTCATCGCGCAGATCGCTGTCGCCCGTACCGGGCCCTGGTGGCACATCTCATGAATGTCGCCGCGCGGGCAGGTCGCTCGCAATGATGGACGGGAGCCGCCGACATTGCTCCCCCTTCTCGCACGTCAGGATGGCATCAGGGCCTGAGCTGTTGAGCTAGATCAATCGCATATGGCGCGGTCAGCATAATTTTCCTCAGCAGACTTCCTGAGTGAGCCAGAATTGATGCGCCGCGATCGTGTGTTGCCGGATTTTGGCGAGTTCTCACTCGTCCTGGGCGGCCCGCTCTTTCAGCTTCTGCGTCGGGCACATCTGTCCGACGACGCGATGACGCTGGTGCGCCAGCGCATCGTCGTGTTCTCGTTGTCGGCTTGGCTGCCGCTCTTGATCCTTTCGGCGTTGGACGGCAAGGCGTTCGGTAGCAGCGTGAGCGTGCCATTCTTGCTGGACTTCGAAGTCTATACTCGGTTCCTGGTGGCAATGCCTCTTTTGGTCGTCGCCGAGCTTATCGTGCATCACCGCATGCGATTTCTGGTCGTCGAATTTCTGGAGCGAAATCTGATTCCCGAGCACGCCATTGGGCAATTCAAGGCCGTCATTGCTTCGGAGTTTCGATTGCGAAACTCAGCGCTCGCCGAGGTATTGCTTCTCGGAGTTGTGTACATCGCCGGCGTCATGATCATTTGGCGTCACTATTTCACGCTCGATGCACCGACATGGTATGCGAGCCCCGTCGCCGCTGGCTCTACGCTCTCGTTTGCAGGAATCTGGTACGGCTACGTCAGCTTGCCGATCTTCCAATTCCTGCTGTGCCGCTGGTATTTTCGAATATTCATATGGATGCGCTTTCTCTGGCAGGTCTCGCGCATTCGTTTGAGCTTGGTGCCCACGCATCCCGATCGTGTCGGCGGCTTGGGGTTTCTATCCGAGACGGTCTATGCGTTTGTCCCGCTCCTCGTTGCGCACGGCGCATTGCTGGCGGGATTGCTCGGCAATCGCATCTACCACCTGGGAGCTACGCTGCCTTCTTTCATGCTTGAAATCGTTGTCCTGGTTGTCTTTCTCATATGCTTGATCCTTGGTCCCTTCCTCGTGTTCTCACCGCAGCTCGCTCGGGTGAAGCGCATCGGAAAACGCGAGTATGGCTCGCTCGCAGAACGTTACGTACGGGAGTTCGATGAAAAGTGGCTGCGCGATGGCGCGCCTGCCGAGGAACCCCTGATCGGCAGCGCCGACATCCAGTCGCTCGCCGATCTCGGCAACAGCTACGAGATCGTGCGGACGATGCGCATCATGCCTTTTTCCAAGGAAGCGATCCTCCAGCTCGCGGCCGTAACGGTCGCGCCGTTAGCGCCGCTGGTGCTCACCATGATGTCGTTGGAAGAGATTTTGAAGAAGCTGATCGGGATATTGTTCTAAAGCGCGATGAGACGGAGATGAATCGTCATCGCGCTTCAGGGTATTGTTTGAGCGTGACCTTTTCGAAAGTCTCTTCGCGCTTTTCCGGATCATGCTCCAGCATCCTGGATGTCCGTCGCAACCAGTTGGCCCTTACGACCTCGCCGCCCACGCCTTGCTCCATCGCGCCGACACGCTCGCGACCCACGACGGCTCTTCGCGGACTAGGCGGAAGCCGAGATTGGCGGGTGGCACGCCTTGTGCGCAGCCGCCGGCGCGGGCGTCGCGGATGAAATCGGTGACGTAGGCGCGGTGCGCGCCTTCGGCGACGCGCACGCCGCAGTTCACGGTCGGGCGGCCGGCATTGCCGGCCTCGTCGACGCGCGAGCGCACGAAGCAGGTCGAGGTCCACTCCCAGACATTGCCGGCGAGATCTTCGATGCCGTGCTCGTTCGGGCCGAACTTGCCGAACGGATAGGCCGTGGTGTCGAACGGATCGCTCTCGGATTCGCGCTCATAGCGGCTGATCCAGCGTTTCGAGGGATCGTCCGCGTCGACGGTCACGCCGTCGTCCTTGAACCGGGCTCCCGCCGCAAAGGCCCATTCTGCGTCGCTCGGCAGGCGGTAGTGGTGCCCGGTCTTGCGCGACAGCCAGCCCGCATAGGCCTCGGCATCGTGCCAGTTCACCTGCACCGCGGGCCGATCGGGGGCGATCGCCACGCCGCGATCGAGCACGCGGCAGGCGCCATCATGCACGCACATCTGATAGTCGGATGACGAGACCTGATGTCGCATGATGTGAAGCGGTCGCTCGAAGCGCATCGCGCGCAGCGGCGCTTCCGCCTGCCGCCCGGCACGCGTGAAATCGCCGGCCTCGCGATAGGACAGGCCGCCCGGCGCGACCCTGACGATGACGGGCTCCGCCGCCGTGCCGCGGACCGCCATGTCCGAGACCAGCGGCGCCACCGCGATCGGCCCTGCAAGTCCGGCAGCGCAGGCCAGTACCAGTTTCAGCTTGAATGCGATCAGCATGGTCGTCCCCCGAAAGGAAAAAGGGGCCGGTGATCCACCGGCCCCTTGTCGCGCTTAGTTGGTGTTCGGAGCCGGTATTTCCACAGGCGCCTTCACCTGGGTCATCAGATCGTCGTTCCACTTGCCTTCCACCTTGAAGTGCGCGGTGGCGCCGAGGTCGGCGGCCTCGATCAGATTGTGCGTGACATAGGCGTAGATGCCGGGCTGCATGAACTTGTACATCGCAGCTCCCGCCGAGCCGCCGCGGATGAACCAGGTCTCGAGTCCGACTTCGGGTGCATTGCCGAATTTGCCGGTCTCCCAGACATAGTCGCCATGGCCGCCGATCAGATGCGGGCGGCTGTCGCGATTGGCCTGCGAATGCACGATCAGCACGTTCTCGCCGACATTGGCGGTGAGCGCATTCTTGCCGGTGAGCGCGCCGGCCTTGCCGTTGAACACGACATGGGAGGGGATCAGTTTCTTCATGACCTCTTCGGTGTCGGTGAAGGCTTCGCCCGGCGAGTCGTAGGACTTGAAATTGCCTTTCTCGTCACGCGGTACGTACATGTCCTGCTCGCCGATGTAGTAGACCTTGTCGTATTTCAGCGCGTGACCCTTGCCGTCGTTCAATCCGTCGCGCGGCAGCACCATCACGGCACCGTTCATGCCGGAGACGACGTGCCAGGGGATCATCGGGCCGCCGGGTGCGCAGTGATAGACGAACACGCCGGTCTTGGTCGCCTTCCAGCGCAGCACGACCTGCTCGCCGGGATTGATCAGGGTGAGCGCGCCGCCGCCGAGCGCACCGGTCGCGGAATGGAAGTCGATGTTGTGCGGCATGGTGTTGGTCGCGGGATTGACCAGCGTCGTTTCGACGTAGTCGCCCTCGTGTACCACCATCAGCGGTCCCGGCATCGAGCCGTTGAAGGTCATCGCCTGGAAGGTGGTGCCTTTCTCGTCGATGACGACCTTCTTCTCCTCGATCGTGAGCTTGAACTCCACGATCTTGGGACCTTGCTTGGTCGCCTGCTCGTGCGCGTGGACGAAGGGCGGCGCGACCAGCTCGACTTTCTGACGTGGCAGTTTGAGATCATCGGCGGCCAAAGCGGGGGTCGCCAACATCAGCGCGGTCACGGCGGCGCTGATCAATGCGGCTCTGCGGGTGAACATCGGAAGCATCCTTCATGTGAAAGGGTTTTGATGACGGATGCAGTGTGCGCCTGTTGCGGCAAGGGTGTTTGCGCTGCGACAAGCTTTGGCCGGATTCGCCTCCGGTAAAGTCCCAAAGACATTTGCCGAAGATCTCATCGGCAATGCGACGGACGCCTCGCGCGACGTCGGCCGCGCCGGCAGCAAATCGTTCGCATGTTCAGATGCGCACGATCGTGAATGCATGGCCGTCGATTAGTAAAGCTGGATCGCAATCCAGACCAGGCCCCAGACCGCGAGTGACAATGCGGTAAGGACCGCAGCCGTAATCGTCAGGATCCGGACGATATGACCAGCGCCGGCGGCGGGCGTTGCGGGCACGGGCTGGTAATCGTCGAAACGCGGAATGCGGCCGCGAACGCCGGTGAGCCAGAGAACGAGATCGAGCACGAACGGCGCCAAGGCTTGTCTCCAAAGAATGGCTTATATCCAGGTAGTGGCTTGTGGCCAGGGAACGTGATTGGACGCCACCATGGCTCCGATCCGACGCTCCGACTTTGAGCGAGCGCAAGGTGCCCGGTCCGAAAACGGGTAATCCAGTGCCATCGGCATTTGCCGCGCCACTGCGCGGCATGAATTTACGAATGGGCAGGACATGAGGACTGATCTCGCAGCAAGCTACGGCGAGGAACGTCTGCCGCGCTACACGAGCTATCCGACCGCACCGCACTTTTCGACCGCGGTCGGTCCGCAGACTTATGCAGAGTGGCTCGCCAGACTCCCGGCGGGAGCCAGCGCATCGCTTTATCTGCACGTGCCGTTCTGCCGCGAAATGTGCTGGTATTGCGGCTGCCACACCCAGATCGTCCGCCGCGACGAGTTCATTGCGGCCTATCAGCGGACGTTGCGCAGCGAGATCGCGCAGGTCGCAGAGACCATTGGTCGCCGCATCAGGGTCGAGCACATCCATTTCGGCGGCGGCACGCCGACGATCACGGCGCCGGAGGCCTTTGCCGAACTGATGGCGGCGATGCGCCAGGCTTTCTTCGTGCTGCCTTCGGCCGAGATCGCGGTCGAGGTCGATCCCCGTACATTGACCGCCGGCATGGTCGAGGCCATGCGGCTCTCCGGCGTCAATCGCGCGAGCCTTGGCGTGCAGAGCTTCGATCCGGTCGTGCAACGTGCGATCAACCGCGTGCAGAGCTTCGAGCAGACGGCCTGCGTCGTCGACATGCTCAGGAGCGCCGGGATCGAGGGACTCAATTTCGACCTGATCTACGGGCTGCCCCATCAATCCGTCGCCTCGTGCCTGGATACCGTCCGGCGCAGCCTGGCGCTCGCGCCCGATCGCTTCTCGGTGTTCGGCTACGCGCACGTGCCTGATTTCAAGAAGCACCAGCGCCTGATCAACGAGGCCGTGCTGCCCGACGGCCTTGCCCGCCACGACCAGGCCTGCGCGATCGCCAACGCGTTGAAGGAGGCCGGCTACATCCAGATCGGTCTCGATCATTTCGCGCGGCCCGGCGACGCCATGGCCGTGGCGTTCGAGGAACGGACGCTGCGGCGCAATTTCCAGGGCTATACCACCGACAGGGGCGAGGTTCTGCTTGGTTTCGGCGCGAGCGCGATCGGACATCTGCCGCAGGGCTATGTCCAGAACGAGGTGCAGATCGGCGCCTATGCGCAGAGCATTGCCGCCGGCCGCCTCGCCACCGCCAAGGGTTATGGGCTCACCGACGACGACCGGCTGCGTGCCGACATCATCGAACGCATCATGTGCGAGTTCAGCGCCGATCTCGGCGACATCTGTGCGCGCCATGGTGCAGAGGCAGGGGCGATGCTGAAATCGGCGTCCCGGCTGAAGCCGCTGATTTCTGACGGTGTCGTGAGGCTGGACGGCGACCGCATCGCAGTCGCAAAGGATTCGCGCTTCCTGGTCCGCAGCGTCGCGGCCGCGTTCGACGCGCACCTGGATCCGGGAAAGCAGTTGCATAGCAGGGCGGTGTAGTTCTCGCGCCAGCTTGCGCCTCGACAAAGAAACTCCGGCCCGCTCCGCTATCGTCGGTCCAGAACGGAGTTGTCCATGCCTTTTGATTCCGACGATCTGGTCGATGACATCATGCGCACGGCGCCGCACACGATCCGCGTGTTTCTCGCCTTCAGGATGGCTTGTGTCGGCTGTCCAATCGCAACGTTCCACACGGTGGATGACGCCTGCCGCGAGCATGGCATCGACCGCGACAAATTCCTCGCTGCGCTGTGTGACTGCGTGCCGGCGTGAAGCGGCTTGGAATTCGCGCGGGTCGCGCGCGGATTCCCGGGTGAGGGATAGCTTCGCCGCAAGCGGAGCGCCTCTTACCCCGAGCTTCAGGGAGACGTCCCGGCGCTGCTCTCAGGCCGCGCCGCTGTCGGGGTTTCGCTCCGCCAGAACTACGATCCCATGCGGATCGCGCAGGATGATGCGCTGACGGCCGCTCTCGACCAGGCCCTGCTGTTCCCAGCCGCTCAGGATGCGGCTGACGGTGTGCAGCGTGGTGCCGGTCATCTGTGCGATGTCCTGGCGGCTGATCGGGAAGTCGATCTCGATGCCATGGTCGAGTTTTTTGCCGGACTGCTTGGCGAGCCGCAGCAGCGCATGCGCGACGCGCTGCTCGACCTGCTGGGTCGACATTTCCAGGATTCGGGTGTGGCTCTCCTGGAGCCGCGCGCCGACGGTCTGAAGCGTGTTGGCGGCGAGCGAGGGAAACCGCTCGACCAGCCGCGGCCAGGCGGAAGTCGGCCAGATCAGCACCACGCTGTCATCGACCGCGATCGCAGTGGCCGGATAGCGCGCAGCTCCGATCGCCATCGCGAGACCGAACGTTTCGCCCGGCGCGACATAGCGGACCACGATCTGCTCGCCGGTCGGCGTGGTCTTGGCCGCGCGGACATGGCCGTGCAGCAGCAGGAAGAAGGATTGCGCGTCCGCGCCCTGCTCGAAAACGGCGCTGTTCCTGGAATAGCGCGCCGAGCGGGCCTCGCGCAGGATCTCCTCGAGGTCCTCCGGCTTGACGCCCCCGAACAGCGGCAAATGCGCAACCAGCGATGCGTCGACCTTGGCCATTCTGCCTCCTTGGCACTCGGGAGTGTGATGGCACCTGCAATCGCCTGGCAGTTTGCGATAGCGCAAAACGGGCCGGGCGGGCGGCAGTATTTTTCCGTGCAACGATCCTAATTCACAGGAGTAGTCCCATGGCTGGCGCCCGATCCCGCACCTTCGAGGGCTGGCCGCTGTTTGCGAACAGCTTTCGGCCCTTTTTCCTGCTCGGCACGATCCAGGCCGGGCTGTCGATCCTGGTCTGGCTGCCGATGTTCTATGGCGAACTGTCGGTGACATCCGCCCTCGCGCCGCGCGACTGGCATGTCCACGAGATGCTCTACGGCTTCCTGCCGGCGGTGATCACCGGGTTTCTGTTCACGGCGATCCCGAACTGGACCGGGCGGCTGCCGATCCAGGGCACCTCGCTGGGCGCGTTGCTGGCGGTCTGGCTCGCCGGCCGCGCTGCGGTGACCTTGTCCGCCGATGTCGGCTGGGCGTTTGCGCTTGTCGTCGATGCCGCCTTCCTGACGCTGGTTGTCGCGGCCGCAACGCGCGAGATCGTCGCCGGCGGCAACTGGCGCAATTTGCCCGTGGTGGTGCTGGTGCTCGTGCTGCTGACCGGAAATGTCGCCTTTCATCTCGAAGCCCACTTCGAGGGCGCCGCCGATGTCAGCATCCGCGTCGGCATCGGCGTGGTCGTGCTGCTGATCTCGCTGATCGGCGGCCGCATCATCCCGAGCTTCACCCGCAACTGGCTGGTCAAGTTCAATCCCGGCCGCCTGCCGGTGCCGTTCGGACGTCTTGACGGCGCAGTGATCGGGTGCAGCGCGCTCGCGCTCATCGCATGGATCGTGGCGCCGCTGAATGCCGTCACCGGTATCGTGATGGCGTTCGTCGGTGTGTTGCATCTGGTGCGGCTTGCGCGCTGGGCTGGCGACCGCACCACCCGCGAGCGGCTGCTCCTGATCCTGCATGTCGGCTATGTCTTCGTGCCGATCGGTTTCCTGCTGCACGCCTCGGCTGCCTTCGGCGCGTTGCCGCCGAGCGCGGGGATTCATGCCTGGATGGCGGGCGCGGCTGGGACCATGACGCTCGCGGTGATGACGCGCGCGAGCCTCGGCCATACCGGGCAGGCGCTGACGGCATCGCCGGCGACCCAGGGCATCTACCTTGCGATCGTTGTGGCGGCGCTGGCGCGTGTCGCTGCGGTGGTGTTGCCGGCGCACAGCGATGCGCTGCTGCACATTGCCGCCTGCGGCTGGATCGTCGCGTTCCTCGGCTTTGCCATCGCGTTCGGCCCGCTGCTCGCCGGCAGTCGCCGGCGCGCGCTCGCGGTCATCGGCGTGCCCGCTCCGGCACGCTGATCCTAAGCCGCGCTCGCCGAGGGCACCTTGTCCGGCTTCGGCAGCGGCCGCACGCCACGCCGCCATTCGGTGATGGTGCAACCGAAATGGCCGCGAAACCAGCGGGCCATCGCGCTCTGTGCGGAGAAGCCAAGCTGTCCGGCGACATCCGCCAGCGGCCGGTCGGGGTCTTCGATCAGCTGGATCACCAGATCGGCTCGCTGCGCGTCGAGGATCGCGGAGAAACTGGTGCCGGCTTCGGCAAGGTGTCGGTGGATGGTGCGGCGGGTGCAGGCGAGGTGCTCGGCAACACGTTCGACCGTGCAGTCACCGCTCGCGAGCAGGATGCGCACGACCTCGTCGACCTTCTCCTCCCAGCTTGCCGGCCGGGTTTCGATCGCCTCGATGCGTTTGCGCAGATAGCTAGCGATCAGCGGATGCGCGCTCGGGATCCGGCGCTCCATGTCGTGTGCCGACAGCAGGATCGAATCGTCCTCCGCGTTGAAGATCACACGGCAGCCGTAGAACTCGCGGTAGCGCTTGCGGTCGTGCGGCGGGGGATAATGCAGATGCACTTCCTGAGGCCGCCAATCGCTGCCGAACAGCGACTGGATGATGCGGTGGACGCTGCCGAGCGCCATGTCGATCGACTGGCGTGGTGCGGTCGGCTGCCGGCCGCGCAGATGCAGCGTGACGGTCACGGTCTGCTTGTCCCTGATGACGTCGAGCTTCATGCCCTCGTGATGGACATGGATGAAGCGCGAGAACGCCTCGATGGCTTCGCCGACGGTCGCCTGTTCGCGCACGATCAAACCGACCGCGCCGAAATTGGTCAGTCCGCCGCGCTCGGCAAGCCGCAAGCCGAAATCTTCGGCCCCGGACGCCTCTGCCGACAATTCAAGCAGGCGTCGGAGACCTGTGACAGCGATAGGCGTATCGGGCTTGTCGAGGCAGGCCAGCGGCAGCCTGACCTTGCGCATCATCTGCTTCGGGTCGAGTCCGACCGACCGGGCGACCTCCGGGTAATAGCTCAAACCTGCGCTGCGAATGAGGTCGGCCATGCGAACCGTTCCGGTCAGCCATTCCCGCAGATGTCCCGAAATGTAAAGTTTCTGTCCCGATCCGTCAAATCCGGGAACAGGGCGGAACATACATATCGGAAACCGAAGCACTGGCGGGAATGCCCGTGCTCACGACGGCACGAAAGGGCGATGGGGCCCGCGGCCGTCTCGGGCCATTTGACCAACACATTATTGGATCGGGATTATGCCGGGGAACATGGTTTCCAAGGGTGAGGTATTCGTCATCGACACCGACGCCGCCTCCCGCGAACAACTTTCAAACGCGCTCCAACAGAGCGCCTATGACGTGATCTGCTTTGCCGACGGTGCGTCTCTGCTCTCGGAAGCCAAGGCGCGGATGCCGGCCTGCGTTCTCCTGGAACTGCCGCCCGATCGCTCCGGCCTCGACGTGCTCAAGCGCCTGCGCGAGGAAAACTGCATGGCGCCGGTGCTGGTGACGTCGGCGAACGGCAGCATCGCCATGGCGGTCGACGCCATCAAGCGCGGCGCGGCCGACTTCATCGAGAAGCCGTTCCGCACCCATGACATCGTCGGCCGGATCGACGCCGCCATCGACGAGTTCGCGCAGCCCGGCTCGAACCGGCAGCGCTGGCTGCCCGGCTGCGAGCCCCTGACCTCGCGTGAAGGCGACGTGCTCGAACATCTCGCGGCCGGCCTGACCAACAAGGAGATCGCCCGGCGCATGCATCTCAGCGCACGGACGGTCGAGGGCTACCGCGCCGGCATCCTGAAGAAGGCCGGCGCCAGGAACGTAACCGATCTGCTCCGCCGCATCTTCGGCCAGGGTTCGCCCACACAGGCCTGAAGGGTTGGCCGCGGAACGACGATGCGTTCCGGGGCCATGGTGCCGCCGCAGCGGCGCCCCACGGAAACCCCAATCGAACCAGTTCCTTCCCTGCCGCGTCTCACCACGATGGCGAGGCATCTTTTCGCGCGTCCGGCTGGCGGCGCAGCGATACCGGCAGGGAGGAATTTCATGCGCACCATCGCGAAATATCTGGCGACGACGAGCCTGGTCCTGGTGACCAATGCGGTCGCGTTGCCGTCATGGGCCGCCGATGTGGACGCCACATCGGCCATCGACACCGTCACCGTCTATCCCGACGGCGCCACCGTCACCCGCATCATCGCGCTGGACCTCGCCTCCGGTGACTCAACGCTGGTCGCCAAGGATTTTCCGCTCTCGCTCGATCCGTCCTCCCTTCGTGTCGAGGGCGAGGCGGGCGCCAAGCTGACCATCGGCACGATCGATGCGCGGCCGCCCCGTGCCGCGCCGCCGGTCAACCTCTCCGAACTCGACAAGCGCATCGAAACGCTCAAGGACGAGCGCGCCGATTTGCAGGGAGCAATCGATGCGGCGGTCGCGCGGCGCAAATTCGCCCAGCGCTTTGCCGAAGTGTCCCCTGTTGGCCTCGGCGAGAAAGGCGAGGCCCGTCCGATCACCGAATGGCGGGCGGCGTTCGGCGCAGTCGGTGAGGAGATCGCGACCGCCGACACTGCGATCCGTGACGCCACGCGAAAGCAGCGCGAGATCGATCGCCAGATCGCGCAGTTGGACGCCGAGCGCTCCGCCAAGCCGCCAAGCAAGCTCGAGGTGCGGATCGACGTCGCCTCGACAGCAGCGACCAAGGCAACGCTGCGGGTAACCTACGCGGTGCGCAATGCCCGCTGGATGCCGCTCTACGACGCCCGGCTCGACACCGGCGCCAAGGACCGCAAGCCGCAGCTCGAGCTGGTTCGGCGCGCCGAGGTGACGCAGTCGACCGGCGAGGACTGGTCGAACGTCACGCTCGGCGTTTCCACGGTCCGCATCGGCCGCGGCGGCAGCGCGCCGGAGCTGAACTCGCTGGTTGCGCAGTATCCGCAGGTGCCGAAGCCGCGGGCGCTGGGGTCGGTCTCTGATACCGCAATGCCTGCGGCGGCGCCAATGCTGCAGCGAAAGGTGGAATCTTTCGCGGCCAAGGCGGCCGACGATATCCGCGAGCGCGCCGACGAGCAGCAGGCGGTTGCCGAGATCGGCGGCTTCCAGGCGACATTCAAAGTTCCCGGACGTGTCAGCCTCGGCGCCGCCGAGGGCGCCAAGAGCCTGCGCATCGCTTCGACGAACGTGCCGGCCGATCTCATGGTGCGTGCGGCACCGGTGATGGACCCCACCGCCTTCCTCGAAGCCAGCTTCAAGCAGACCGACGACACGACGCTGTTGCCGGGCAAGGTCGCAATCTATCGCGACGGAATCTTCGTCGGCCGCGGCAAGCTCTCGGCCTCGGCCAAGGACGACATCGTGCGGCTCGGCTTCGGCGCCGACGACAAGGTCAAGATCGAGCGCGCGGTCCTCAAGCGCAACGAGGGTTCGGCCGGCCTCCTGGTCACGACGTCGAAGACCGACGAGCGTTCGTTCAAGACGACGATCCGCAACGGTCACGACTTCCCGATCAAGGTCGCAATCGAGGATCAGTTGCCGGTGAGCGAGAACGAGGACATCGTCGTCGAGATGCTGCCCGCGACCACCCCGCCGACCACGAGCAACATCCGCGACCGGCGCGGCGTGCTGGAATGGTCGTTCGACGCCAAGCCCGGCGAGGCCCGCGACATCAATTTCGCCTGGCGCATCCGCTGGCCGAAGGACAAGAGCATGGTGATCGTGCCGGCGGGTTAATGACGGCACGCCCACCTCCCCCCGCAAGGACGGGGAGAGGTGGGCGATAGCAATCGATTACTTCGCCTTCAGGAAGTCCGCGACTTCGAGCAGCATGAACTCGTTGTCGTCGGCCTTGTTGGGATCGCGGCTGGACGAGAACGGCAGATTGTTGTCGTTGCCGACGATGATATGGGTCTCGTCGACGCGATCGACGTTCTCGATGGTGAAGAACGGGAAGGTGTAGACGCCGTCATTGAGGGCTTTGCGCGCCTTCTTGTCGGGGTCCTGGATCTTGATCAGGTCGATATAGCCGACCTCGCGCACGGGTTTGCCGACATTGGCGTCCGAGAGCTCGATCTTGTAGACGCGCTTGAACTTGGCGACGTCGGGGAAGCAGTTCTCGCCGCGGGTGCCTTGCGGGCAGGCCTTGTCGGCCGTGCCTTCGCCATTGTCGCGCTCGATGACGAGGCCTGAGGCCTGATCGATCATGTTGAAGTCGCCGATGGCGTTGCCGTTCTGCTCGAACACGTACTGCCAGTAGCGGCCGGTGAATTTTTCGGAGGCGACGTCGAATTCGAGGATGCGGGAGGCTTCCTTGCCGTCGACCTTTTCCCAGTCCTTCTTGTCGGCGTCCCACAGCGGGCCTTCGAGCAGGCCGTAGAGGAACTTGCCGTCCTTGTACGAGGCAAAGCCCTCATAGCCCTTGGAGCGTCGGAGGTTGACGTTGGTGTAGGTCGCGCCCGGTGCGCCGGGCGTTGCCACCGCCCAGTTGTCGGGTGAGCGCACCGGCTTGCCGTCGGCCACGGTCTCGAACAGCCCGAGGATCTTGCCGGTCTTGTCGGCCTTCAGGATGTAGGGGCCGAACTCGTCGCCGATCCAGAAGGTGTCGCCGATGATCTGGAAACCTTCGGTGTCGAAGTCCGAGCCGGTGAGGTAGCGCGTCTGCGTGTCCTCGTGCACGATGCGGAACGGCACGCGTCTGTCGGGATCGTGCAGGAACACGGTTTCCAGTCGCTCGATCTTGTCGCTCGCCCAATCCATCTTGTAGCGGTTGAGGTACAGCATCGAATCCGGCGAGTTGGCGCGCGCGCCCATGCCGTTGTCCGTGATCACCCAGAAGCTGCCGTCGGGCATATGCTTGATGCCGGAATGGCCCTGGAGCGGCTGGCCCTTGAACGGCAGCGACACGCCGGTCGGACGCTCCGCGGACTTGCCCATCACCGTGCCGAGCGCATCGACGCGCTTGCCGGTGGTGTATTTGCCGGAGGTCTTGAGATCGGCGGGGGCGTCGGCCGGCGCGTCGATGAACGTGGCGGCCAGCATCACCACGTGGCCGGCGAGCTTGGCGGGAAATTCGCCTTCGCTCTGCGCGAGCGCGGCGCTCGCGGTGAGAATGATCGTTGCGACGGTGCCAAGAAAAGTCGCGCGCATGAGCGTCTCCTGTTATCGGAGGCCGTCTTATGCGGACCGCACATTGCAGTTTTGTGATGCCGGGCGAAACGCCGCAGGGTTATGCTATTCCTTTACCGCGCGCTGCGCCTCACGCGGTCTCGTAGACCAGTCTGGTGAAGAAACCGGGGTCGATCAGAAATTGTCCCCACCTCGCGTCGAACGCTTCTGTCGGCTTGGCGGCGACCGTCTCGTCGCGTGTCCTTCCCTGCTTCTTGAGATTGCCGACATTGTCCCTGATAGCGGCCAGCATGTCGCGGAATTCCTGCAGCTCGGCCTTGTTGCTTACGGGCTTGCCGTGACCGGTAATGATGATGGTGTCGTTGTTGGCGGCCGCCAGATTGGCGTCGCAGGCCGCGATCATGCCGCCGATGCTGCCGCCAGTCGAATGGTCGATGAAGGGGTAGATGCTGTTCCAGTAGGTGTCACCGGCGTGAAGAATGTTCGCCTCAGCAAATACGACTGAGATGTCGCCATCGGTATGAGCCGGACCGTTATATTTCAGCGCGATGGATGCGCCGTTGATCTTGAGATGATGCTCCTTGGCGAAGACCTCCGTCGGGACTGCCTTCGTCGCGAGAGGCAGGAAATTGTAATCCCAGTCTTCGACCCGCTGAATGCTGGAGAGATGCTTGCGGGTATTTTCGTGCGCAATGATCTTCGCGCCCGCGGCGCTCAGCCATTCATTGCCGTCGGCGTGGTCGAAATGCCAGTGCGTGTTGATGAGATGCGCGATCGGCTCGTTGCCAAGCTCGGCTAGTGCCTTGCTGAGCTGCGGGCGCGAGACGCCGATGCCACCGTCGACCAGAAGCTTGCCGTCAGGTCCCGTGAGCACGGCGATGTTGCCGCCGGATCCTTCGAGCACGCTGATGTTGTTGCGCAGCTTGTAAGTTTTGATCGGTGACGTCGCCGCGCTGTCCTTGATCAGGCTGACGAGGCCGCGGGCCTCGGCGTAGGCCTGTCGGGGGCTGAGCCATCCGCCTGTGGCGGCGAACGCAGCGGCGCCGACGCAACAGAAGCAAAATCCGCGTCGCGACATTGAATGGAGATTTGGCGATCCCATGCGAATCTCGCTTTCCGGGGCGAGTCTCGATGGCACCACGGTCGCCCTGCCGATGGTGCGGCAAAATGCGACCAAGGCGGACAGCAGTCTATCAGGATTGCACGATCAGTTTCCGTGCGGTGGCCCGCTACTCCTTCACAGCGCCGGTCAGCGACGACACGTCGTAGTCCACGAGCCGCGACTGGAAGATCGCAACCGGCAGCGAGCCGAGCAGCGATCCTGCCATCAGCGCACCCCATTGATAGACGGGCGCAGTGCCCGGGGCCTCGCATCACCTGTCGAGCGTTATCCGCCGTAACACGGCTTGCCGGCCATCTGCATTGCGCGGCTGCACCGGGGCAGCTTTTTGGTCTGTGGTTGCTTGCTATTCTGTTTGGTTGCGCTTGAGCTGCCAGTCTGGGCCTGCACGCTGGATGTGGCAGGGATGACGAACAGAGTCGCAACGACAATCAAAGCCAATGTCTTCATGTCAAATGCTCCAGAAAACAATGTGCAATGGCCTGGAGCTTATGCATGAGGCAGGCGCGTGTAAGGACGGCGCGAATCGCGCCAGACGTGTTTCGGGCGGTGCCGTTGAACGCGTTCCCGGAGCTTGGCTACTCCTTCACCGCGCCAGTCAGCGAGGACACGTAGTAATCCACGAACAGCGAATAGAAGATCGCAACGGGCAGCGAGCCGAGCAGCGAGCCCGCCATCAGCGCACCCCATTGGTAGACGTCGCCGGTGACGAGCTCGGTCAGGATCGCGACCGGCACGGTCTTGTTGGCGCCGCTCTGGATGAAGGCGAGCGCGTAGATGAACTCGTTCCAGGACAGCGTGAAGGAGAAGATGCCGGCCGAGATCAGCCCGGGCACCGCGAGCGGCAGCGTGATCCGGCGCAGGATCTGGAGCCTTGTGGCGCCGTCGACCAGCGCGCATTCCTCGAGCTCGTAGGGAATCGACTTGAAATAGCCGATCAGCAGCCAGGTGCAGAACGGCACCAGGAAGGTCGGATAAACCAGGATCAGCGCCATCGGTGAGTCGAACAGGCCGAACTGCACCACGACGGTCGCGAGCGGGATGAACAGGATCGACGGCGGCACGAGATAGGCAAGGTAAATGCCGAGGCCGACATAGGGGCTGCCGCGGAAGCGCAGGCGCTCGATCGCATAGGCGGCCAGCGTGCTCGCGATCAGCGACAGCGTGGTCGAGCCGACCGCGACCAGCATCGTCGTCCACAGCCAGCGCGGATAGGCGGTGTCGAACAAAAGGTGCTTGATGTGCGCCAGCGTCGGCGAGGTGATCCAGAACGGATTGTGCTCCTTGTAGTTCATCAGCTCCGCGTTCGGCTTGAACGACGTGATCGCCATCCAGTAGAACGGAAACAAGAGGATCAGCACGAAGCAGCCGAGCGGCAGGTAGATCATCATCAGCCGCCGCAGCCCGGAATCCCAGGCCATCGTGTCCGGCGCCGCCTTGGCGTCGGCGACGGACGGTTGGGCGACGGTATCAGTCATTGCTCTCTCCCTGCTGCCATTTGCGGCGCGCCAGGCCGAAATAGGAGAACAGCGTCGCGAACACCAGGAACGGGATCATCGACACGGCGATGGCGGCACCTTCGCCGAGCTCGCCGCCGGCAATGCCGCGCTGGAAGGCCAGCGTGGCCAGCAGATGGGTCGAGTTGCCGGGGCCGCCGCGGGTGATGGCGTAGACGAGCTGGAAATCGGTGAACGTGAAGATGATCGAGAAGGTCATGACGATCGCGAGGATCGGCATCATCATCGGGAAGGTGATGTAGCGGAAGCGCTGCCAGGCGCTGGCGCCGTCGAGCATCGCCGCCTCATAGAGCGAGGGCGAGATGGTCTGCAGGCCCGCCAGCAGCGAGATCGCGACGAAGGGAATGCCGCGCCAGATATTGGCGGCGATCAGCGAGAAGCGCGCCGGCCAGGGCGAGCCGAGGAAGTCGATATTGGTGCTGCGCACATGCAGCACGTCGACCAGCAGATAGGAGATGATCGAGAACTGGGGATCGTAGATCCACCAGAACGCCAGCGCCGACAGCACCGTCGGCACGATCCAGGGTAGCAGGATGATCGCGCGCAGCAGGCTCTTGAACGGAAAATGGTTGTTGAGCAGCAGCGCCAGCCAGAAGCCGAGCGCGAACTTCCCGAATGTCGCGATGCCCGTGTAGACCACGCTGTAGAACACCGCGTTCCACCACAGGGAATCGGTGAGCAGGTACTGGAAGTTCTCGAAGCCGACGAAAACGCCCTTTCGTCCGATCGTGGTGTCGGTGAAGGCAAGCCAGATGCCGAGGCCGAGCGGATACGTCAGGAACACCGCGAGCAGCCCGATCGCGGGCGCGAGACACATCACGACCAGGAACGGCTTGTAGTCGAACAGGCGGACCAGCCAGGACGGCTGCCGGTGTGCCAGGGCGAGAGGGGGAAGTGTGGTCACGGACATCGGTTTTTATTGTCCTGTCTGCGAAAGTCACCACGCCGTCATTACGAGCGAAGCGAAGCAATCCAGTCTGTCTCCGCAGTTGCAGTCTGGATTGCTTCGTCGCTTCGCTCCTCGCAATGACGGCCGTTGCTTCGGTTACTTCTGCCGCCGGAAGTACCGTTTGCTGCGCTGCTCGGCTTCCGCGGCCGCGGCTTCCGGCGTCGCAGCGCCGGTCGCGACGGACGCGAACATCTGAATCAGCACGTAGTCGGCGCTGACGGCGCCGGTCGCCGTCGATATCGGTCCCGCGTAACCGTCATAGTATGTGCTCTTCATTGTGTCCTTGAACAGCGCCACCTTGGGATCCTGCGACCACACGGCGGCCTCGGCATAGGCGGCCAGCGGCTGCGACCAGTAGCCGGAATTGGCATTGAGCCACGGCTCGTACTGGTCCTTTTCCAGCATGTATTGCAGGAAGGCCTTGGCGGCATTGGGGTACTTGCTGTGCTTGAACACCATGGCGTTCAGCGTCAGGCCCGCCATCGGCGAGACCTTGGCCACGCCCTTCGGCAGCAGTTGATGCTCGCTGTCCTCGGCAATCGCCTTGGTCGCCGGATCGTTCTTCAGCGAGAAGTACAGCGAGACGCCGTTGGCGGTCAGCGCGATCTCCTGCGCGGCATAGGCGCGGTTGTTGCTGACGTCGTTCCACGACGTCGTACCCGCGATGAAGGTCGGGTAGAGCTGCTTGACCCAGTTCAGCGCCGCAATCGTCTCCTTGCTGTTGATGACGACGTCGCCCGCTTCGTTGAGCAAGGCGCCGTTGTGCGACCACAGCGCCCAGCTCGCGAAGCCGTTGCCGTCGCCCTTGGCGTTGCCGAGCGCGAAGCCCGCCGGCTTGCCGGCCTTCTGGAGCTTCTGGCACAGGTCGAGGATGCCGGCATGGTCTTCCGGCACCTTGTCGAAGCCGACCGATTTCAAAATCGACTTCCGGTAGATCAGGGGGCCTGCGGTGGCGCCGAACGGCAGTCCGATCCAGGCGTCGCTCTTGTTCTTCTTCCCGTAGCGCTGCGCCAGGGGCAGCCAGCCGCCGTAACGCTTCCCGACATAGTCGGCCACGTCGGTCAGTTCGATCAGCTTGTCGATATAGATGTGCGGCGCATCGGAGAAGCCGATGATGATGTCGGGGCCGGCGCCGGAATTGGCGGTCACCGCGGTCTGCTGGTTGATGTCTTCCCAGCCGACGAAGTCGACCTTGACCTCGACGCCGGTTTCCTTGGTGAACTTGGCCGCATTGGCGCGGAACACGTCCTCGTCGGCCTGGACGAAGCGTACCGGCCGCAGCATGCTCAAGGTTGCGCCCTTTTCGATCGGCAGTTTCGGCGCGGGGACGTCCGCGGCCTTGATCGCGGATTGGGCGTTCGCCGGAGCACCGGTTGCCGCGATGGCCGCAGCGGACAGGCCCAGCGCCAAGGCATCACGACGTGTGATGTCGTTCCTCATCAGATCCTCCCTGTTATGTCTCCCTTCCCGGCGTTGATCGCCGGTGAAGGGCCTTGATGGTCCTCGACGCTCTTTGCGCCGGCCGCCTTAGCTGTTCGGCCCGCGGTCCATGCTGACGGGTTGCCAGCGGCGGAGCGCGGTGTCTTGCAGCACCGACGGATTGACGCAGCTTACCGGCCACATGCCCTGAAGCACCAGTGACAATTCGTAGCCCACCCGGCGCTTGCGCGCCTCGTCAAACCGTGCCGAGGCTGAGGCGACATGGGCGGTCAGGGTCACGTTCTCCATGCTGAGGAGGGGGTTGTTGTGCGAGGGCGGTTCCTTCTCCAGCACATCGAGGGCGGCATGGGCGATCCAGCCCTCCTGCAGCGCTTTGATCAGGCTTTCCTCGTCCACCGTGGCGCCGCGGCCGGTGTTGACGAAGACCGAGCCCTTCTTCATCTGCCGGAAATGCTTCTCGGTCAGCATGTGATGCACCTCGGGCCGGGCTGGGGCGTGCATCGACACGAAGTCGGATTGCGACAGCACCTCGTTCAGCGTCGCCGGGATGACGCCGTGGTCGTACATCAGCGTTTCCTGGATGAAGGGATCGTAGGCCATCATGCGCAGGCCGAACGGAGCGGCGCGCTTCGCAACGGCACGCGCGACGCGGCCGAACGAGATGAAGCCCAGCGTCTGACCCATCAGCCGCGGGACCTTCAGGAGCGCCGGCCGTCCCTCGGCCCAGCGGCCGCTGCGCACCATCTTGTCCTGCTCGACCAGGCGGCGGAATCCAGCGAGCAGCAGCATCATGGCATGGTCGGCGACCTCCTCGATGAAGGTGTCGGGGATGTTGGTGACGGGAATGCCGCGGGCGGTGGCCGCCTTCACGTCGACGCTGTCGACGCCGACCGAGCCGAGCGTGATCACCTTGCAGCCCTCCAGCGCGTCGATGATGGTCTTGGTGATCGGGATGCCCTTGGCGTAGATCGCGTCAGCATTCTTCGCGGCGGCGATGAATTCGGCCTCGTTGGCGGGCGCCTCGACGATCTCGGCATCGATCGGATCGAGCGCCTCGCGCTCGTAGGAATAGTCGCTGCCGGCGACCGTGAAACTCGCGCCCTTCGGCGTCACCACCCTGTATTTCGGCATGTCCTGCTCCCGATCCGGTTTCTTGTTGTGACCCGCGTTCGCACGGGCCTTTGCGTCTTTTACGCGAAATCGATGCCCTTGCGTACAATTCCCGGTTGTCCGAACGAGGATAAATTTCCCGTTGTCCTTGCGTTTTCCGGGCTTCTACGGAGGTACGTAAGTAACTTGCTAAGGCCTCTCGCACTAAAAGTTGATTCGATTTCTACCGATCTGGTCGCGTGCCCCATCCCATTATTTGCCGGAGCTATCCCGTGAAATTGAGCAATCTGAAGATCGCCCCCAAGCTCGGCATTCTGGTCGGCGTCACCTTGTTCGGTCTCTGCATTTCCGGGGTCCTCGCCGGATACCTGATGAAGCAGGAGATGGTGAACGCGCGTATCGATCAAGCCAAGGCGATCGTGGAGATGGGACGGAACTACGCCGCCGCCCTCAGGAAGCGGGTCGACGCCGGCGAACTGACGAAGGATGCGGCCTTGGCCGAACTTCGCCGTTACGGCAACGCGATGACCTACGACAACGGCTCGGGCTATCTGTTCGGCACGTCCTATGACGGCATCACCCAGCTCGCGCCCGATCCGAAGCAGATCGGCACCAACCGCATGGATGTCGTGACCAATGGTCGAAAGCTGTCGACCGAACTGATGGACGGCGTCAAGGCCAATGGTTCGATCCTGCTGTATTATGAATATGTGAAGCCCGGTCAGGAGAAGCCGATTCGCAAGCTCGGCTACGCGGTCGCAGTCCCCGGCTTCGACATGTATCTCGGCACCGGCGCCTATCTCGACGACATCGACGCCAAGATGGGCCCGGTGTTCTGGCTGCTCGGCCTCGCCTTGCTCGGTATCGTCATCGTCGCCGGAAGTGTTGCCTGGCTGATCGGCCGCAGCATCAGCCGTCCGCTGGTGCTGCTCGGTGCCCGCATGAAGGATCTCGCCGACGGCAAGCTCGAAGGCGACATCCCCGGTGTCGGCCGTGGCGACGAGGTCGGCGCGATGGCTTCGACCGTCCAGATCTTCAAGGACAACGCGGTCCGTATCCGCGAAATCGAGAAGACCGAGGCCGATGCCAAGGAGCGTGCCGCGGCGGAACGTCGCAGTGCCATGGAAGGTATCGCCAGCGACTTCGAACGCAGCGTCAACGGCATCGTCCGCTCGGTCTCCTCGGCCGCGGCTGGCATGCAGAGCACGGCGCAGTCGATGACCGCGACCGCGAGCGACGCCTCGTCGCGCGCCGCCACCGTCGGTGCCGCCTCGCAGAAGGCCTCCGGCAATGTCGGCACGGTTGCCGCCGCCGCCGAAGAGCTGTCGAGCTCGGTTGCGGAAATCTCCCGCCAGGTCACGCGCTCGACCGAAGTGGCGAGCCGCGCGGTCAACGATGCCGAGCGCACCAACGCCACGGTGCAGGAACTCTCCACCGGCGCCGAGAAGATCGGCGAGGTGGTCAAGCTGATCCATTCGATCGCGGCGCAGACCAATCTGCTCGCGCTCAACGCCACCATCGAGGCGGCGCGTGCCGGCGAATCCGGCCGCGGCTTCGCCGTCGTCGCCTCCGAGGTCAAGGCGCTCGCCAACCAGACCGCGAAGGCGACCGAGGAAATCTCCGCTCAGGTTGCGGCAATGCAGACTTCGACCAGCGATGCCGTCGCGGCCATTGCCGGCATCACCCAGACCATCGCCGAGATGAGCGAGATCACCGCCGGCATTTCCTCGTCCATCGAGCAGCAGGGCGAGGCAACCCGCGAGATCGCCCGCAACATCCAGTCGGTCGCGGCGGGATCGAACGAGATCAACGCCAATATCGGCAGCGTCACCTCGGCCGCGGAAGCGACCGGCACGGCGGCCACCGACGTGCTCACCAACGCCCGCGAGCTGGACAGCCAGTCCGGCGCGCTGCGCAGCGCCGTCGACGGCTTCCTCGCCAAGGTGCGCGCGGCTTAAATCTCGCGATGAATTCGCAGGGTGGGCAAAGGCGCGCAAGCGCCGTGCCCACCTTTTCTTTTCGGTTCGTTGAAATGCCGGTGGGCACGCTTCGCTTTGCCCATCCTGCGGCGCCGCGGCGCGCATCAGCCCATTACTGCTTCTCGATCCCCGCATCCCGGATCAGCTTTTCCCACAGCACGAGCTGCTCGTTCACGAAGGTGCCGAGCTGCTCCGGCGTGCCCGAAAACGCGTCCATGCCGAGAGTGGCGAGCTGGGCCTTGATCTCCGGCTTCTCGACGATCTTCCGGATCTCGGCGTTGAGCCGCGTCACGATCTCCCTGGGCATGCCGGCCGGGCCGAAATAGCCCTGCCACGACGAGATGTCGAAGTTCGGCACGCCGGCCTCCTGCATCGAGGGCAGGTTCGGCACAAGCGGCGAGCGGTCCTTGGTGGTGACGGCGAGCGCGCGCAGCGCGTTGCCGTTGACATGCGGCAGGCCGGTCAGGATGTCCACGAACATCATCGAGACGCGGCCGCCCATGACGTCGTTGAGCGCCGGCGGCGAGCTCTTGTAGGGTACGTGCAACAGGTCGAGCCCGGCATTGTGCGCAAAGGTCGCGCCCGACACGATCGCCGACGAGGAGCCCGAGGCGTAGCTCAGCTTGCCCGGATTGGCCTTGCCATAGGCGACGAGCTCGCCGACGGTCTTCGCCGGCAACTCGGGGTGAATCACCAGCATGAACGGCAAATCGCCGGTGCGCGCGATCGGGGTGAAATCCTTGACGGGGTCGTAAGTGAGGCTCTTGAGCAGATAGGGATTGGCCGAGTGCGTGGTGTTGGTGGTCACCAGCAGCGTGTAGCCGTCGGGCGCGGCGCGCGCGACATAGGTCGCGGCGATCATGCCGTTGGCGCCCGCCTTGTTCTCGATCACGATGCCGACCCCGAGCGCCTGCGACAGATGCTGCGAGATCAGCCGCGTCGTGGTGTCGGTGCCGCTGCCGGCCGCGAACGGCAGCACCAGCGTGATGTTGCGGCTCGGCCAGTTGTCGGCTTGCGCGCCGGTTGCGGCGGCGAGACACAGCGCGGCCGCGCCGGCGTTGCGCAGGGCTCGGATCAGTGATGACAGCATGTCTGGACGTTCCCTCTTTTTGGTTGGCGGGGAACCTAGCCAATCCACATCAAAACCGGAAGACGCGATTGACCTGCTCTCGTGCCCCGGACGCAGCGCAGCGCTTCTTCAGCGGTGCGCTGCGCCCGGGACACGAGACTTGTTGTGCGTCCGCGGTGCGGAATTACTTCACTGCGGAGCCCTGGCGCGAGGCGATCACGACGCCGGCGAGGACCAGCGCGTAGCCGATCAGGTGGAACGGCTGGAGCTTTTCGCCGAGCAGCAGGATCGCCATCGCCGAGCCGAACACCGGCACCAGATGGAAGAACGGCGCGGCGCGGTTAGGCCCGATCAGCGCTACGCCGCGATTGAAGAAGAGGTAGGCGAGCGTCGAAGGAAAGATCAGGATGTAGCCGAGCGTCGCCAGCGTCACCGCGTCGAATTGCATGACGCGGCCGCTCCAGGTCTCCCAGATCGCCGTGGGCAGCAGCATGAACGCGCCACAGCAGGTGGTGAAGGAGAGGAAGGAAAGCTGATGGACCTTCGGCCGGCGCGGGATGAAGGCGGAGTAGAGCCCGAACGCCACCAGCGAGGACGCGAACATGAGGTCGCCCCGGTTGAAGCTGATGCTCGCGAGCGCCGCGAAATCGCCGTGCAGGATGATGACGAGCACGCCGAGAAGCGAGATCGCGATGCCGGCAAGCTGCGCGCCCGTCAACCGGACGCCGAACAGCACCAGCGACCACAGCGCCACGAACAGCGGTCCGGCCGACTGGATCAGCAGCGCGTTCAACGCCTCCGTGTATTGCAGCGCCCAGTACGAGATCGCGTTGTTGAACGCGAAGCCGACCAGCGACAGGAACAGCATCAGCGGCAGGCTCTTGCGCAGGTGAGGCCAGTCGCGCTTCAGATGCGGCCAGGAGAACGGCAGCAGGATCAGGAACACGCCGAACCAGCGGATCGTGGTCACCGTCAGCGGCGGGACATGCGCGCCGACATGGCGCGCGAGCACGATGTTGCCGGCCCAGAACAGCGAGCTCAGGCTGAGCAGCAGGTAAGGCTGGTTGTTGAGCCAACTGGCCGGATTCGAGGGCGGTGGCGCGGGCGAGGCAATCGTCATTGGCGTCGGATGCAACCTTGCGCCGGATTCCCGTCGTGACACAAGTCACGGCGCCGCAATGCTACAATGCGTGCATGATCTGAGGAGGCGTCTTTGGCGGTCAATATGTTGAACATCGCGGGCCTGCAAGGGCTCGACCAGCGTGCGCCGGTGGTGATGCTGAACCTGATGCGCTTCCACGAACGCTCGCGCGACGGCGACGGTTCGGGCTGGGAGGCTTATCTTCGCTACAGCGCGATCACCGTGCCCATGATCAAGGCACGTGGCGGCACGCTGCTCTGGACCGGAGACGCCAAGACGGTGGCACTCGGTCCGCAGGATGGCAACGATTGGGATTTCGTCGCGCTGGTCTCCTACCCGTCGGTCGCGGCCTTCCTCGACATGATGACGTCGGAGGCCTACGAGCGTGACGCCGATCCGCACCGCGTCAACGGCTGCGCCGAGCATGTGATCGTTGCGACGGAGCAAGCCTATAGTAAATTCAGCGCCGGCTGATCCTGCCGGGCTCGCGGACCATGCGTGCGTGTTTTATCTATAACATGCAACCCCTGGACGCGACTTCGGCGCAGTTGCGCGCCAAATGTGAACTATTCGGTTGCCTGGGGGTGCCAAAGATGGTGCCTTTGGCCGGTGAGCGCGCATGACGGGCATTGCAGGCCCAGCGTGACGCGTTGCGGTGCTGCTTCCTCCTGGTCGATTATTGCTTCGTTGGGGATCAGATGCTCTGTGAGCGTTGTGGCGGTGACAATCCGGCGACCAATCGCTTCTGTCACGGCTGCGGTTCGGCTCTGCCGATGGCCTGCTCCGCCTGCAATCATCTCAGCCCGCCCGGCTCGGGTTTTTGCGGGGCCTGCGGCGCGGCCCTGAATGCCGCGAGCAGGCCAATTCCGGCAGTGGCGGGGCATTCTACCAGGCCGATTCGGGGCGAGCTGAAGCAGGTGACGGTGCTGTTCGCCGATCTCGTCAGCTCGACCGAGATCGTTGCCGGCCTAACCGCCGAAGATGCCATGCAGCGTCTCAAGCCCGCGCTCGATTCCATGTGCGATGGCGTGGAGCGGTTCGAAGGCACAGTGGTGCGAACTCTCGGCGATGGCATCCTCGCCTTCTTCGGCGCACCGCGCGCGCAGGAGGGCCACGCCCTGCTGGCGTGCGAGGCGGCGCTGGCGATCCGCGACGCGTTTCGTGCGCGCGATGATGCCATGTCGGTACGCATCGGGCTGCATTCCGGCGAGATCGTCGCGGATGCTCCGATCGTCGACACGGTCACCGAGCACGGCGCTTACGGGCTCACCATTCATCTCGCAAGCCGCCTGCCGGCCAAGGCGGAACCGGGTGAGATTTGCCTGACCGACGAGACTTACCGCCTGGTGCGCTCGTTCTGCGATGTCGGGCCGCTCGGCCGTCATCGCCTGCGCGGTGTGCCAGAGCCGATCGAACTGTATCTTCTCAAGAACCTCAAGCCGGCGGTCGCCAGCCAGCAATTCCGCGGCGTCGCCCTGGCGACGTTCCGCGGGCGCGAGCGGGAGATGGCTCTGCTGCAGCGGACCCTGGCGGCGGTGGAGACCGGCAGCTCGCGCGTCACCGGCATCGTCGGCCCGCCCGGGACCGGCAAGAGCCGGCTGTGCTACGAGTTCGCTGAATGGTGCCGCGCGCGTCACATTCCGGTGTTCGAGGCCCGGGCGCAGCCCTATGGCACGGCAACGCCGCTGCAGCCGGTGCTCGAATTCTTGCGTTCGACCTATTTCAACGTCTCGCCGGACGACGAGCCCGATCTGGCGGTGAAGCAGATCGCCACGCGCCTCGCCGAGCTCGGCTCGACCTTCGAGGCGGACCTCTGGCTGGTCTGCGATTTCCTCGGCATCAGGCACGGCCAGGGCCCACCCTCCTGGCTCGGTCCGCGCGCCCGCAACGTTCGTCTGCTGGACATCGTCCGGCACATGATTCGCCAGCGCGGCGCGTCGGCGTCGGTGATCATCATCGAGGACCTGCATTGGCTCGATCAGGCGAGCGAGGAATTCGTCGCAACGCTCGTTGACGCGGTGATCTCCACCAAGACGGTCCTGATCGTGAATTTCCGGCCGGCCTATTTCGCGCCCTGGATGAGCGGGCCGCTGTACCAGCAGATCGAGCTCGCCGAGCTCTCGCCGACGGATACGGACGATCTCGTCAACGAGCTGCTCGGGCCGGGGGACGAGCTTCTCGACGTACGGCGGCGCGTCGCCGAGCGCAGCGGCGGCAATCCGTTCTTCGCCGAGGAACTGATTCGTTCCCTGGTCGAGCATCTGGCCATCGTCGGCGAGCAGGGCGGCTACCGGCGCGGCATCTCCGGTGTCTCCGACGTGCTGCCGCCGACCGTGCAGGCCGTGATCGGCGCGCGGATTGATCGGCTGGCGCCCGGCGATCGCGACCTCCTGCACACGGCGGCGATCATCGGCAAGGAGTTTCAGCTCGCGGTCCTGCAGAGCGTCGCCAACCTGCCCGCCGCTGAACTCGAGGCGACGCTGGCCCGGCTCTGTTCCGCCGAGATGCTCCAGGCGCGCAGCGGCGAGGACGGCCAGGGCTATAGCTTCCGTCATCCCCTGATCCAGGAGATCGCCTACTCGACCCAGCTCCGCGCGCGGCGCAGCCTTCTGCACGCGCGGGTGGCGCGCGCGATCGAGCAATTCTATCCGGAGCGGCTCGAGGAGTTCGCAGCGCTCCTGTCGCACCATTTCGAGCAGGCCGGCGAGGTCGACGCCGCCGCCGAATACGCCGCGCGCGCCGCGCGCTGGATCGGCTCGACCAGTCCGGCAGAAGCGATCCGGCATTGGCACAAGGTGCGCGCGCTGAAGGGGGGACAGAAGCGCAGTTCCGCGGGCGATGTGCTCAGGATCGCGGCCAGCAGCCAGATCGCCTGGCTAGGCTGGCGCGAGGGCATGACGTCGGAGGACGCAAGGCCCTTCATTCAGGAAGCGTTGGAATGGGCGCAGGAGATCGACGATTCCATGATCCCGCTCCTGCTGTTCGTCGAAGGACGGATCGCGGGCGCGAGCGGCGGGCAAGCCGATGCCTATGTCAACACCGTCAGGGAAGCCCTGGCGCTGACGGAATCGCGACAGCTCACCAGCCGCGCTGCGACGCTCAATGCCTCGCTCAGCCAGGCCTATGGCTGGGCCGGCCTTTTGCGCGAAGCCCTGACGGCGAGTGATGCGGCGCTCGCCGGTGTCCCCGGCATCACCGAGTTCGAGCACCAGTTCCTTGGCTACAATGTCGAGCACTGGATCCTCGGCTTGCGCGGCCGAATTCTCGTTCGTCTCGCCCGTTTCGACGAGGCGCGGCGGTGCTTCGATCGCATTCTCGCCATCGATCCGACGCTGATCGATCCGACGGTGCAGTTCATCGCGCATCTTGGGCATGTCGATCTCGCCTGGTGCCTTGGCGATTCCGCGATGGCCTCCACCCATGCATGGCGCGTGATCGAACTGGCGACGCGCCAGGCCAGTCCGTATTTGCGCGCCTATTCGCTGGCCTGCATCGGCACGGCGCAGGGCATCGCGCAGAACTATCAGGCCGCAATCCTGTCGTTGACGGAGGGCGTCGAGTTCGTGCGCGCGGCGCGCGTCGCCATGGAAATCGAACCGGAGATGCTTGCAAGCATCGCCGACTATCAGCTTCGTTCGGGCGCCCACGCCGCGGCCATCGACAAGGCGCGGGAAGCGATCGCGGTGGCGCAGGAACGGCACGCCCGGCTGCCGGAATGCCGCGCCACCATCGCGCTCGCCGCCGCGCTGGCGGCGAGCAACAACCTGGATCACCTCGGCGAGGTGGCCGTCCTCGTCGATCGGGCCGAGGCCTTGATCGAGCTGACGGGGGCGGGCATCTACCGGCGGCTGCTGGAGGAGACGCGACGACGGCTGTCGGTCGGTGCGTGAAGGCTAGACTTTCCGCACGATGAGCGTGAACTCCATCAATCCATAGCCGTCGTGCACCTCGGCAGTGGCATTGAACCGGCTGGCGCAGTAGCGCGCCCAGGATGCGGTGTCGGTGGTGTAGAGGCCGCGGCGGGCGGGCGCACCTGGCGGCCGCTTCATGAAATTGACGCCGAAGCCGCGCCTGGTGGTGCGATGGAGGTCATCGAAGCTCGCCGCGATGAACTGCTCCCAGTCGTGCTGCGGCTGATCCTGCGCGACGTTGAAAATACCGCTGGCGACCGCGTAGTCGGCTATCCGGGGGCTGTTATGGCCAAGAGCGAAGGCGGTGTTGCCGCGGTCCCGCCACAGCCGCCGCGCCCGCCGAACCATCGCATCCGACACGTCGATGCCGAGATAGTCCACCGCGCACCCGCCATGCCGGCGGCCGAGATAGGCGATCAGCGCGCCATAGCCGCAACCGAGATCGTTCAGCGAGAAGGGCGATGCGAAGTCGCACAATTTCAGGAGCTGGACGAAGCGCATCTCCTGCGTGGCCTGGCAGGTCCAGTCGACACCGTTCGGTGTCGCGCCGAAGCGTGCGACCTTCGCCGAATAATAGGCGGCGATGCCGCTGTAGATCCGGGCCAGGTCTCCGGCGCCCGGAGAGGCTGGCTCCCTTGCGACAACGGCGGCGCGCATCGGCCCGCCTATTTCTTCGGCTTCTTCTTGCCCTTGCCCTTGTCCTTGCTTCCAGGCGGGACCTTGGGCGCCATCGGCACCGAGATCGTGAGATAGGTTCGCTCGATGTAGAAGATCGGGTTGTCCTCGCGAACCACGACCCGCAGTCCGTAGCCGCCGGTATCGCGGGAATCATGGGCCTTCATGAAGCAAGGCAGCGGCGACTTGCGCGCAAAGTTCTTGATCAATGCGTTCACGATGCGCTGGTCGCCTGTTTCGCCGTCCTGGTCCGATGGAACCTTGGCCAGCCAGGCCAGCACGCTGTACCACCGGTTCTTTGCACGGTTGTTGTTCAGGCCGCCCAATCCGAGCAGCTTTGCGCTCTCGACGAACGGCCGTCCTTGCTGGAAGATTTCGAATTCGTCCTGCAGGGCCTTGATTTCGGACACGCCCCCGGCGGTCAGCTCGAGATCTGTCTGCTCGGGACCAAACCTCAAATTGAAGAGATCGAAAAGCGGACCGATATAGATATCGTCCTCGGCCATCAACGCGCCCATACCACTCTCCCTGACAATTGCAGTTGGGTTATTGGATCGGGAAGCCAGCAATGGGGATATTGAACCTTGGTCCCGGACAAATTGCAAGGAAGCGGGAGGGGTGTCGGCCTACTTCTTCCGCTCAACGCGCTTTCTGCCCCTCCAGTGTCAACCCATCCACAGCGGCGCGGCACGCATTGCGACCGCACAGCGGGTGGCGGCGGGGCTGCTCGGCATCACGGCGCTCTGCATGGGTGCGGCGCGCTACCTTTGAAGACGAGCTAGACTAGCTCGCCTGCTTCCTCGACGCCGCGAACACGCCCGAGAGCACCAGCGCGAAGCCGATGAAGTGGAACGCCTGCGGGTGCTCGCCGAGGAAGACCATTGCCATGATCGAGCCGAACACCGGCACCACATGGAAGAACGGCGCGGCGCGGTTGGCGCCGATCAGCCGGACGCCGCGATTGAAGCAGAGATAGGCGAGCGTCGAGGGGAACACGGCGACATAGAACAGGGTGAGCAGGTTGGGCCCGTCGAGCTTCATCACGGGACGCGCGTAGAGTTCCCAGATCTCCAGCGGGATAAGACAGGCGGCGCCGGCGCCGAAGGTGAAGGCAAGGAACGACAGGCCGTGCATCGGCGGGCGCTTCAGGCTCAGCACCGAATAGAGTGCGAAGATCAGCAGCGCGACGATGAAGATGAGGTCGCCCTTGTTGAAGTCGATCTTCGACAGGGTGGTGAAATCGCCGTGCAGGAGAATCGTCAGCACGCCGCACATCGACAGCAGCACACCAAAACTCTGCGCGCCCGTGAGCCTGATGCCGAGGATGACCAGCGACCACAGCGCCACGAGCAGCGGCGCGGCCGACTGGAGCAGCAATGTATTGAGCGCCTGGGTATGCTCCAGCGCCCAATATTGCAGCGTGTTGAAGGCGCCGATGCCGGTGATCGAGAGCGTCACCATCAGCCCGAGCCTGCTGCGGATGGCGGGCCAGTCCTGCGCAAGATGTTTCCAGGCGAACGGCAGCACCAGCAGGAAAGCGAAGAACCAGCGCAGGAAGGAGAGCGTCACCGGCGGGATATGGCCGGCGGCGAGCCGCCCGACGATGGCGTTGCCGGCCCAGCACAGCGCGGTGATGCTGAGCAGGAGGTAGGGCTGGTTGGCGATCCAGTTGTGGCCGGATGTCTCCGCGCGCGTGGTCTGGCCGGTGGCGGACATTGTGATCGTTATGGCCCCGCGTCATGCGCCGAGGCCCCGGCCCGGCGATGTCCGGGCCGGCTCATAGCCCGGCCAGCTCAAAGACACGGAAATCTGCCTGATATCAATGGGGCACGACGCATCGCGTCCATGCGCACGAGCGGCGGCGGGAACCGGCGACCGTTCATCGCTTCCGCAACGCGCGGATCGCAAGCGGCTTCAACAGCTCGGCACAGGCGAGATAGACCACGACCAGCAGCGCGACGCCGGCCATCATCATCGGTGGCGGTGCAACAAAGCCGAACCAGGCGCCGACCGGCGTAAACGGTACGATCATCGCGACCAGCAAGGCGATCAGCGAGGAGGCCGACAGCACGGGATCGGGCCAGTTGCGCCAGGGGCGGCCGTTGGTGCGGATGATGAAGATGACCAGGATCTGGGTCGCCATGGATTCGATGAACCAGGCGGTGCGGAATTCGTCCGGTGAAGCCTTGAACAGATAGAGCAGGGCGCCAAAAGTCAGGAAGTCGAACACCGACGACAGCGGCCCCATGATCGCGGCGAAGCGCGCCAGCCGCCTCATGCTCCACACCTGCGGCTGCGCGGTCGCCTGGCGCGAGACCTGGTCGAAGGGAATGCCGAGCTCGGAGAGATCGTAAAGCAGATTGTTGAGCAGGATCTGCGTCGGCAGCATCGGCAGGAACGGCAGCGCCATCGAGGCGATCGCCATCGACAGCATGTTGCCGAAATTCGAGCTCGCGCCCATGCGGACATATTTCAGGATGTTGGCGAAGGTGCGCCTTCCTTCCTCGACGCCGTCGGCCACCACTTCGAGGTCGGAGGCGAGCAGGATGATGTCGGCGGCAGCCTGGGCCACGCCGGTCGCACCCTCGACCGACAGGCCGATATCGGCGACCTTCAGCGCCGGTGCGTCGTTGATGCCGTCGCCGAGGAAGCCGACCACCGCGCCGCTTGCCTGCAGCGCCTTCACGATGCGCGACTTCTGGTCGGGCGCGAGCCGGCCGAAAGCGTCGGCCGATTGCACCTGCACGGCCAGCGCATCGTCGCTGAGCTCGGCGATGTCGGCGCCCGACAGCACGCGCTCGGCATTCAGCCCGACCAGGCCGGCGAGCCGTTTCACCACCACGGGATCGTCACCCGACAGGACCTTCAGGCGGACGCCGCCCGCCGCGAGCCGGGCAATGGCTGCTGCAGCCGTCGGCTTCGGCGGGTCGGCGAAGGCGCAAAGGCCATCGAAGACGAGTCCGGTCTCGTCCTCGGTCTCGACCTCGCGGGTTGCGCCGGTCCAGGGACGCGAGGCGATGGCGACGCAGCGCAGGCCTTCGCTCGCGAGCTGATGCACGCGCGCCAGTGCAGCGGCTCGCGCGTTGCCATCCATCACGCCGCTGCGCTGCGTCGTGCACAATTCGAGCACCGCCTCGGGCGCGCCCTTGACGATGAGCAGTGCGCCTTCAGGACCGGTCGCGAGCACCGATCCCAGCCGCCGCGAAAAGTCGAACGCCTGCCTGCCGGCAAGCGTCCAGCCTTGCGCGGCATCCGGCTTGCCGGCAACCAGCGCCGCATCGAGCGAGCCGCGATCGCCGCCGAGTGCCGCGGCGATGGCGCCGAGCCGCGCGGCACGGGGATCGTCCTTGCCGTCGGCATCGAGGCTCTTGGCCAGCGTGATCTCGGCCGAGGTCAACGTGCCTGTCTTGTCAGTGCACAAGACGGTCATGGCGCCGAGGTCGTGGATCGCGGCGAGGCGCTTGACGATCACCTTGCGGCCGGCCATGCGCAATGCGCCGCGCGACAGCGTCACCGTGGTGATCATCGGCAGCAGTTCCGGCGTCAGCCCGACCGCGAGCGCGACGGCGAACAACAGCGAGTCCATCACCGGGCGGCCGAACACCACGCGGACGGTGAGCACGATCAGCACCAGCGCGAGCGTGGCGCGCGCGATCACAAGTCCGAATTCGCGCAAGTCGCGTTCGAACGGCGAGGGCGTCTGGGCCTCTGCCAATGCAGACGCCGCCGCCCCGAACACGGTGTCGCGCCCGGTGTACACGACGAGCGCAATCGCCTCGCCGGTCTGGGCCACCGCGCCGCGAAACAGCGCATTCGACGTATCGTCGGGATCGGCGCATGGTCCGGCGCGTTTCTGTACCGGGTAAGGCTCGCCGGTGAGCGCCGCCTCGCCGGCGGTGAAGGCGGTGCTCTGAAGGATCAGCGCATCCGCCGGGATGATGTCGCCGGCACGAACGCGCAGGATATCGCCGGGGACGACCTGCTCGACGTCGATCTGGCCGAACGCGCCGCTGCGCTTGACCTCGGCCTTCAGCGCCACCGATCGTCGGAGGATATCCGCAGCCCGGACCGCGTGGCCTTCCTGGATGGTGTCGAGCCCGATCGAGAGCGTCAGGATCAGGACGATGATGAGACCGCCGATCTCGTCGCCGGTGAGCATCGAGACGATGCCGGCAAGCAGCAGGATCAGAGACAAGGGCTCCAGCAGCCGGCGCAGGATCGCGTGCATCGCACCTTCGGTGCGGGGCGGCGCGTCGCTGTTCGGCCCGAAGCGCCTGGCGCGCTCGGAGGCGTCCGCCGCAGCCAAGCCTGTGAGCCCGCAGCCCAGTCGCTTGCAAAGCTGGTCAGGTGAAAGGCGCCAGAAATGGTTGTCGGCGTGCGCTGGACTGTCCGGCAAGGCGAGGCTCCCGCTTCATGGCGTCTCGTTGGAGGCAGATGCCTCGAAATTCGGGGTAGCCTGTTGACCTGCCGCAATCTGGGATGCCGGGGGGCGGGCTAGCTTTGCCGGCAATCAAGCCCGGCCTTCGCCAGGGCGACAATCGAAATCGAGATAAGGACGAATCCGCCGGCCGGTTCGGCGGGATTCGGATGGCGTTTCATGGTCGAGCACGCAATGGTTCTGCCGCAGCACAAGAGCCGGTTCTCTGTCGCGGCGTTGTGGTCGGGATTTCTCGGTCACAAATGGTTCATTCTCGCGGTCGTCGTTCTGCTGGGCTTTGCGGCCTGGCAAAGCGTGCGTGCGGTCCTCGGGCCAGCCGTCGTGGTCGATCCGGTCAAGAGCGGCCGCCTGGTCGAGACGGTGGTGGCGAGCGGCCATGTCGAGACGCCGTTCCGGGTCGAGATCGGCAGCCAGCTCACCGGCACGGTGCAGGATGTGCTGGTGCAGCAAGGTGAAAAGGTCACCAAGGGCCAGCCCCTGATCTCGTTGGAAGCGCGCGAACTGAAAGCCAGCGTGGTGCAGGCGCAAGGTGCGGTGGCCCAGGCCGAAGCGCGCATCAGGCAGCTCGAGGAATTGACGTTGCCTTCGGCCAACGAGGCGTTGACGCAGGCCAAGGCGACCCTGCGCAACGCCCAGCAGACCTACGACCGTACCGCGCAGCTCGAACACAACGGCTATGCCACGCGCGCCGCGCTCGACGATGCGCAGAAGACCCTCGACGTCGCCCGCGCCCAGATGCGCTCGGCGGAATTCCAGGTCTATACCGCAAGTCCCGGCGGCAGCGACTACGTGATGGCGCAGACCCTGCTGAACCAGGCTCGCGCCAATCTCGACACCGCCGAATCCCGCCTCGGCTACGCGACGATCGCCGCGCCCCGCGACGGCGTCCTGATCACGCGCAGCGTCGAGCGCGGCACTGTGGTGCAGCCCGGCAAGGCGCTCCTCGTGCTCGCGCCGGCCGGCGACGCCCAGCTCGTGATGCAGATTGACGAGCGTAATCTCGGCAAGATCGCGCTCGGGCAGAAGGCGATCGCCTCGGCCGACGCCTATCCGGATCGGCGCTTCGCCGCCGTGATCACCTACATCAATCCCGGCGTCGACATTTCGCGCGCATCGGTCGAGGTGAAGCTGACGGTCGCCGACGCGCCGGACTATCTGCGCCAGGACATGACCGTCTCGGTCGATATCGAGGTCGCCGCCCGGGACGATGCGCTGATCCTGCCGTTGCGCTCGGTGCACGACGTCCTGTCGGCCAACCCCTGGGTGCTCGGTATCAAGGACGGTCGCGCCGGCCGGCGCCCGGTGAAGATCGGCCTGCACGGCAACAGCCATATCGAGATCGTCGACGGCCTCGCCGCCGGCGACGTCGCGATTCCGCAGAGTTCCGGCGTCCTGACCGGGCAGCGCGTACGGCCTGTCCTGCAATGAACCATTGGCTGCCGATCGAGTGGACCATGGCGGTGCGCTTCCTGCGCGAAGGCCGGCTCCAGACCATCTTCATCATCGGCGGCATATCGATCGGCGTCGGCGTCATCGTCTTCATGTCGGCCATGCTGGCGGGGCTCCAGGCGAACTTCATCAAACGTGTGCTGACGTCGCAGCCGCAGATCCAGCTGCTCGCGCCGGATCAGATCGCGCGCCCGCTGCGCAACGGTCCGGGCGAGATCGAGGATCCGGCGGTGCAGCGTCCGAGCCAGCGGGTGATCTCGATCGATCAATGGCCGAAGATCAGGAACCAGATGCAGGCGATGCCCGAGGTGGTCGCGGTATCGCCGACGATTCTCGGCTCGGTGCTCGCGATCCGTGGCGACGCCAGCCGCTCGGTGAATCTGTCGGGCATCGAGCCGGACTCCTACTTCAAGATCGTCAAGGTGCCCGACTATATCGTCGCCGGCGAGCCCCGCCTGACCAGCGAGGACGTCATCGTCGGCATCGAGCTCGCGAGGGAGCTGGGCGCGAGCGTCGGCGACAAGCTCAACATTCGCGCCGCGTCCGGCGCCACACGCGTGCTCACGATCTCCGGTCTCGTCGACCTCGGCAACAAGAGCGCCAACCAGCGCATCTGCTATGCGGCCCTGCGCACCGCGCAATCGCTGCTCGGCATGATCGGCGGCATCACCACCATCGACATCACGGTCAACGACATCTACGCGGCCGAGAACATCGCCCAGCGCATCCAGGCCGCCAACGTGGTCGAAGCCGACAGCTGGATCAAGACCAACGCGCAGTTCTTCAGCGCAGTACAGGCCCAGCAGAACACCAACACCCTGATCCGCCTGTTTGTCGGGCTCTCGGTCGCATTCGGCATCGCGGCCGTGCTGGTCGTCTCGGTGATCCAGCGCTCCAAGGATATCGGTATCCTGCGCGCGATGGGGACGTCACGCGGCCAGGTCCTGCGGGTGTTCCTGATCCAGGGCGGGCTGCTCGGCTTCGTCGGCTCGCTGTTCGGTGCCGCGATGGGCGCCTTCGCGCTGGTCTATTGGCACTCGGTCGCACGCCAGGCCGACGGCACCGAATTGTTTCCGCTGATCCTGGAGCGGAGCCTGTTCGCGTACACGGCGCTGCTCGCCACCGTCACGGGCCTGCTGGCCGCGATGGCCCCGGCGGTGCGCGCCGCCAAGCTCGATCCGGTGGTGGCGATCCGTGGCTAGCGTAATCCTGAAGCTCGAACGGGTGTGCAAGGCCTACAATGTCGGTCTGCCGACGGAGACCGAGGTGCTGCACGACATCGACCTCGAACTCAATCATGGCGAGTTCCTGGCGCTGATCGGCCCGTCCGGCTCCGGCAAGAGCACACTGCTCAACATCGTCGGCCTGCTCGACCGGCCGACCTCGGGCCGGCTGCTGATCAAGGGCCAGGACACGGCTGTCCTCGGCGATACCGAGGTCACGCATCTGCGCGGCCACACCATCGGCTTCGTGTTCCAGCACCACTTGCTGATCTCGGCCTTCACGGCACGGGAGAACGTCATGATGCCGATGCTGGCAGACCGCGGGTATCCGTCTGCGGAGATCGAGGCGCGGGCGGACCGGCTGCTGGCGCAAGTGGGTCTGGAGAAATTCGCCGGCAACCTCGCCAACAACATGTCGGGCGGCCAGCAACAGCGCGTGGCAGTGGCGCGCGCGCTCGCCATGAGCCCCGACCTCGTTCTGGCGGACGAGCCGACCGGCAATCTCGACACCAGATCGGCCGATGCCGTGTTCGAGCTGATGCGGCAGGTCAACCGCGACAGCGGCACGAGCTTCCTGCTGGTGACCCATAATATGGATCTGGCCCGGCGCTGCGACCGCATCATCGAAGTGGTCGACGGCCGCATCCGGGCCTAACGTCGTAGAGCCCGTCTGACAAAGCGGATTTTTAGGGGATATCAAGGGCTTGGATAGGGCGTTGGGCCCCGAAAAAGCCCCGTTCTTGCTTGCTTACAGAGGCCGCATCCTTTATCCGGGTGGCTGCCTCGCGTTGGAGCGGCCCCGGCCGTGATTGGGCTGGGCGCATCTAACAGATTGCATAGGGATTACCCGCGAATGGCCAATGTTGTCGTCGTCGGCGCCCAGTGGGGCGACGAAGGAAAGGGCAAGATCGTCGACTGGTTGTCGGAGCAGGCGGACATCGTCGTCCGCTTCCAGGGCGGCCATAACGCCGGCCATACCCTGGTGATCAACGGCAAGACCTACAAGCTCGCGCTGCTGCCGTCCGGCGTGCTGCGCGACCAGAAGCTGTCGGTGATCGGCAACGGCGTCGTGTTCGATCCCGCCGCCTTCCTCGACGAGGTCACCAAGCTGCGGTCGCAGGGCGTCGCGGTCAGCCCGGACAATCTGCGGGTCGCCGAGAACGTCACCCTGATCCTGCCGCTGCACCGTGAACTCGATGCCTTGCGCGAGTCCTCCAACGCGGCGACCGCGATCGGCACCACCCGCCGCGGCATCGGCCCGGCCTACGAGGACAAGGTCGGCCGCCGCGCCATTCGCCTGATGGACCTCGCCGATCTCGACACCCTCCCGCACAAGATCGACCGGCTGCTGGCGCATCACAACGCTTTGCGCCGCGGCCTCAATCTGCCGGAGTTCGACGGCAGGGAGATCCTGAAGGAGTTGACCGCGTTCGCGCCGCAATTGCTGCCCTATGCCGAGACGGTGTGGCGGCTGCTCGATATCAAGCGCCGCGAAGGCAAGCGCATGCTGTTCGAAGGCGCGCAGGGCGCGCTGCTCGACGTCGATCACGGCACCTATCCTTACGTCACCTCGTCGAACACTGTGGCGGCGCAGGCCGCGACCGGCTCGGGCCTTGGCCCCGGCGCGGTCGGCTATGTGCTCGGCCTGTGCAAGGCCTATACGACCCGCGTCGGCCAGGGCCCGTTCCCGACCGAGCAGGACAACGAGACCGGCCGCAAGATCGGCGAGCGCGGCCGCGAGTTCGGCACCAATACCGGGCGTCCGCGCCGCTGCGGCTGGTTCGATGCGGTTCTGGTCCGCCAGGCGGTCCGGACCTGCGGCATCAACGGTCTGGCGCTGACCAAGCTCGACATCCTCGACGGCTTCGACACGATAGAGGTCTGCACCGGCTATCGGCTCGACGGCAAGGAGATCGATCATTTCCCGGCCGGCGAGGGGGCCCAGGCCCGGGTCGAGCCGATCTACGAAACCATCGAGGGCTGGAAGGAGCCGACCGCGGGTGCGAGGTCCTGGGCTCAGTTGCCGGCCCAGGCCATCAAATATGTCCGCCGGATCGAGGAATTGGTGGGCTGCCCGGTGGCGCTGCTTTCCACCAGCCCCGAACGCGAGGATACTATCCTGGTGCAAAATCCGTTCGAGGCTTAACGATATCTTACCGGGACGTGCGCTAGTTGAGTTGAAATGGCTGATTATTATCCGCTGATCGCCCGCGCTATTGCCGCCCTGGACCCCAACGCTCCCGGCGAAAGCCGTCGCGCGCTCTATGAGCGGGCGCGCACGGCGCTGATCGCACAGCTGCGCAGCGTGCAGCCGCCGCTCTCCGAATCCGAGATCACCCGCGAACGGCTGTCGCTGGAAGAGGCCGTCCGCAAGGTCGAATCGGAAGCTGCCCAGCGTGCCCGCGAAGCCTCGCGCCCCGGTGGCGGCACGCGCAGCGGCGGCAGTGGCGATGCCTTCCGCCGTGCCAGCACCCGCGCCGCCGATGGCAACTCGCCCGCCGCCCCAACCGCTGCACCGCCACGCGCCCGTCCGGCCCCGCCGCCGCCGCGCGCCGACCGGCCGTCCTTCAACGTCGATGACCAGGGCGATGCCCAGCGTCCGCCGCGCGCCCCCCGTTTCGACGCGCCGCGCCAGCCGGGTCCTTCGGCCCCGCCGCCGATGCCCGAGCCGCCGGCGCCTGCCGGACGTGATCGCGCCGGTGGGCGCCGTTCCCCGGACATGGGATCCGCGCCGCCGCCTGCACCGGGTGTGCGCGGCTTCCGCGACATCACGGCCGACGCCAACGATCTCGGCGGTGCCGCCGCGCAGGCCAACCGTGCCGCGCGCCGCACCTACGCCAACGTGCCCTCGCCCTCGCCGGAATTCGACCGGCTCGAGCCGAGCCTGGAGAATCGCGCCGCCGGGGTGGACGCGCCGTATTCCTACGACGAATCGATCGAGGAGGCCGAGCGCTACGCGCCGCAGTCGCAGCCGCCGCGTCCGCACATTCCGGTTCTCGACCGCGATCCCAAGAAGAAGCGCGCCCGCACCGGCTCCGTGTTTCCGTTCAAGAGCGCGATCGCCGTCGGCATCGTGCTGATCCTGGTCGGCGCCGGCATTCTCTGGGGCAAGCAGCTGGTCCAGACCGCGAGCGGCCTGCTCAAGTCCTCGCCGACGCAGGTCGTGGAAGCGCCGAAGGATACGTCCCAGCCGCAGAGCAAGCCGAAGATTCCGGATCGCGTCGGCCAGCCTTCGGCCAGCGACCAGCCGATCGCGCCGGTGGCGCAGAAGGTCGTGCTCTATGACGAGGATCCGTCCGATCCGAAGGGCAAGCAATATGTCGGCTCGGTGGTGTGGCGGCTCGAGCCGATCAAGGCCTCGGGCGCCCAGAAGGCCGACGTCGCCGTGCGCGCCGACATCGAGATTCCCGACCGAAAGTTCAAGATGACGATGTCGTTCCGCCGCAACACCGATTCGTCGCTCCCGGCGAGCCACACCGCGGAGCTGACCTTCATCCTGCCGCAGGATTTTCCGGGCGGCAGCGTCTCCAACGTGCCGGGCATCCTGATGAAGTCGAACGAGCAGGCCCGCGGCACCCCGCTCGCAGGGCTCGCGGTCAAGGTCACCGACGGCTTCTTCCTGGTCGGCCTCTCCAATGTCGACGCCGACCGCAGCCGCAACGTTCAGCTCCTGAAGGAGCGCTCCTGGTTCGACGTGCCCCTGGTCTACGCCAACCAGCGCCGCGCCATCATCGCCATCGAGAAGGGCGCTCCCGGCGAGCGCGCCTTCAACGACGCGTTCGCGCAGTGGGGCGACTAGGGTAGCTGATGTTCACCTCTCCTTCCGGAGAGGTGAACTGACCTCTCGACGATCCAACCGAAATTGAACCGCGCCTATTGTGCAGCCGCTTCCCGCTTGCGCGATGTTGCTGCGGCTGCGTGCTCACGGTCCATCACGGCGCGGCAGCCGGGGCTGACCTGCGCCTTTTTCTGCACCATGCACGAACGGATCCTCGGGATGTCGGGGATCTCGCTGGAGCACAGCCGCATCGCGTCGCCCGAGCACATCTGCTGCGCTTCGGACGAGAAGGCCTGGCCGGGTGATGTCTGGAGGGTGATGGCGGCGGTGGCGACGGCGAAGAGAGTTGCGATTGTCTGGTAGCGTGTCATGCGGAATGCGTCCCCGAGTTCCGTGGGCTTGAGCCACTTGGTTTTTGGGGCGCCGCACGCGGCTTGATCTGCCGCATGTTACAGCCTTCACGCCGGGAACATTAATCCCGCATGTGGTCGCTCGATCTCTCGTGATGTTCGAATCGAAAAGTGCTGCGCCGCCCGAGCGAAGTATGCGCCATTGTCACGCAGCTGCAATGGCAAGCCAAAAGGATTTCCCGATTGTTGCGCGCACGTCACGCACAATGCGGGCGCGCGCGATCAGGTCAAACGATCGGAGGATACGCTCGCTTGTTCGGCGTCGCTCGCGCCAAGCGCCGCGGGATGCTCATCGACCGCCGTCACGCCCTTGGCCGTGAGCTCGAACAGGTCGCCGTCCTTCGTCACATAGCCGTCGGCGATCAATTGTCCCACCTTGCCTTGCCGATCGTCGGCGAAGGCGACCGATTGGCTGATGTCCCTGAGGATCGAAAGCTGTTCGTCGCGCAACATGGATTCACTCTCCGTTCACCGGGAATGGTTCCGGTCCTCACATGCCGTGACTCTGGAACACCTTGCTGCACGACTTCGACAGTTTGGCCCGGTTGGCCTGCAGACAGCCCTGCACCGCGCCGTCATTGCCGAGGTCCTTGCGGCAGAACCGCGAAGCGTCCCGCGAACAGGCCTGCTGTTCCTGCGGCGAGCCCATATGGCCTTGTGCGAGAGCAGGCGCGTCCGACAGGCCGCTCAGGGCTGCCAACGCGATCGTCGCCAGGAGAAATTTGCAGGCCATCGGCGGCTCCAATCTGACAAAATGGATATTCAGGTCCTGTCTGAACTCGTCGCCTTGCCGCTTGTTCCCCCGGGGGCAGAGCGCGTCCCCGCTATTCAAGGTTCCCGCGGCGCTGCTATAACACTGGGGAAGGTGAGGGTGCTCGATGAAACGCTATCTGGTGTTTGCAATGGTGGGCCCGTTCGTGGGCGGGTTTCTGCTGCTGCTGACGACGACCTATCAATCCGGCTATTGGGCCCAGACCAATCTCGCCGAGGTCGGCAAGCTGTTCGCCGTGTTCTTCAAATCCCTGCAGTACAGCTATCTGTTCGGCTTCCTGCCGTCGCTGATGATCGGCGCGGTCGACGACATCCTGGTGCACATTCGCCGGATCGGCCCTGTGCTGCGGATGCTGCTGGTCGGCCTGTTCGCCTTCGTCCTGGCCTCGCTGACCTACAGCTCGCGCGGACCGGATTCGGGCGCCGTGCAGTTCATCCTGTACGGCCTCGTCGGCTTCGTGCCGGCCGTGATTTCATCCTGGCTCGTCCATCGATATGTCGAGGAGCCGCAGCCGGTGGCCGCGCCGACCTGAGCGCGCGACGTTCGCCCGCACACTGCAACCTCGGCGGCCTATCGGCGTTTCCTCCAGGCGATGACCATGCCCGACGACGACATTCTTGCTCCGCGCAGGCCTCCTTCGGGAGGCGGCTCGCGCGCGTCTTCTGCGCGCACCGGAGCGCGCGGGCCGATCATCGATCAGGAGGGCCACGAGATCCGGCCCGAAACGCTGGAGCAGGGTTTCCGCGAATTTCGCTTCGAATTCGGTCAAGGGAGCCCGTTCGGCAATCTGACGCGCGAGCAGCGGATCGCGCGGCTCGAGGCGATCGCAAAGCTGCTCGACGTCGCCTTCATCCTGCCCGGCACCAACATCCGCTACGGCATCGACGGGCTGATCGGGCTGATCCCCGTCGTCGGCGACATCATCACCACCGCGATCTCGCTGTGGCTGGTTCGCGAGGCCCGCGCCCTGGGTGCGCCCTGGTACATCACCGCGCGCATGCTCGGCAACGTGGCCGTCGACGGCGTGGTCGGCATGGTCCCGCTCGCGGGCGATGCCTTCGACGTCATGTTCCGCGCCAACATGCGCAACGTGCGGCTACTCCGGCGCTGGCTCGACAAGCAGCCGCGGATCTGAGCTCCCCCGGAAACGCGAAAAGCGCGACGGCCCTTCGGACATCGCGCTTTCAACGCACATCGCAATGCTTGCGAAACTTAAGGCTTGCGAAAACTTACGCCGCGTCGGCGTCGGTGGTCGCTTCCACCGGCTTGGGGCGGCGGGGCAGCGGGAAGGCTTCGCTCTCATACAGCGAGCGGATGCCGTTCTGGTCGAAGCGCGCTTCCTCGACCTGCAGATAGGCGCCGTTCAGCGAATCCGTCGGCAACTGCTCCATCGCGAACTGCACGGCCTCGGCCGCGGTGCCGAACCGGCGATAGGTGAAGCCTGCGCGCTTCTTCTTGCGGATCGCGGCGGGGAAGAGCTCGGCGGAGGTGTTGAAGTTGAACGGACGCAGTGGACGCATGGTCAAAGACCTCGTGATCTTGTCTGGGGCTTTAAGCGCGTGGGGTTTTGACGGGCTGCGGCCACGATCGGGTGGGCCCGCCGCTCATGTCATTTTCGCCCTCTAATATAGGCCGATTTGACAAAATTGCGACCCCTGCGATGGGAGATGATGAATCCGCGCATGGCAGCCCCGCAAGAGAAATAAACCAAGTAAATTCAATGTCTTATTTGGTTTACAACTTGCCGAGCAGCAGCAGGACGACCAGCACCACCAGCACGAGGCCGCCGATCCCCATGCCGGAATGGCCCATGCCATAGCCATAGCCGCCGACCCGGCCGGACATGCCGCCCAGAAGATAAATGATCACCAGGATGATCAGGATGGTCCCGAGCGACATGGCATCCTCCTTCGCGGCCGCAGCACCGCGATGATCGGCCGCACCGCCACAGAAGGAAAGCACATCGCGGCGCCGGGTTCCATGGCGGAACCCGGCGCCGCGCAGCGTTTATTTCGGCTCGAGCTTCAACGCCGCCGAGTTGATGCAGTAGCGCAGGCCGGTCGGCCCGGGACCGTCAGGGAAGACGTGGCCGAGATGGCCGCTGCACTTGGAGCACAGCACCTCGGTGCGGATCATGCCGTGGCTGACGTCCCGCTCCTCGTCGACATGGCTCTCGACGGCGGGCTGGGTGAAGCTCGGCCAGCCGCAGCCGGAATCGAACTTGGCATCGGACTCGAACAGCACGTTGCCGCAGCCGGCGCAGACATAGGTGCCGGCACGGTGGTCATGCTCGTACTCGCCGGAGAAGGGACGCTCGGTCGCCTTCTCGCGCAGCACGGCATACTGCATCGGCGACAATTCCTGCCGCCACTGCTCTTCGCTCTTGAGGACCTTGTCGTCCGTGGGTTTCGTCCTGGTGTCGGGCATGGGTCTCCCGTTTTTTCGGTGATCTCGTTTTCAGTGATCTTGTTCAGTGATCTTGCGATCAGTTGGTGGCCTTGCTGGCGCTCACCAGCGTCGGCTTCTCGATGTAGTTATCCGCGAACAGCTTTTTCAAGTTCTCGACCTTCGGGAGGTCGTTATAGGCGATGTAGGGCTGGTTCGGGTGCAGCGTCAGATAGTCCTGGTGATAGGCCTCCGCCGGATAGAACGCCTCGAGCGCCCCGACCTTGGTCACGATCGGCTTGCCGAAGACCTTGGCGCCGTTGAGCTGGGCGATATAGGCCTCGGCCACCTTCTTCTGCTCGTCGGAGGTGGTGAAGATCGCCGAGCGATATTGCGTGCCGCTATCGGGGCCCTGGCGGTTGAGCTGGGTCGGGTCGTGCGCCACCGAGAAGTAGATCTGGAGGATCTTTCCGTAACTGATCTTCTTCGGGTCGTACTTGATCTCGACCGACTCGGCGTGGCCGGTCCGGCCGCTCGAAACGGTCTGGTAATCGGCGGTCGCCTTGGTGCCGCCGGCATAACCGGAGACCGCGTTGACGACCCCGGCGGCGTGCTGGAACACGCCCTGCACGCCCCAGAAGCAGCCGCCGGCGATCACGGCAGTCTGGATTCCGGTTGCGGGTGCTGAATCCACGGCGGGAGCCGGGATCACGACCGCATCCTCTGCGGCCCGGGACGGCATGGTGTAAGCCAGCGCCAAAGCTGTGGTTGCGGCGGCGGCGAGCAAGGACAGGAGGGCGGGGCGGCGCATGGTGGATCCTCTTTCGGAAGGCCTGCAGTCTAAGGCGGTTGGAGCCGGGCGAACAGCCTGCCCGGCATTTTCAGACATCTGAGATACGGGCCGGCCGGGCCATTGTTACGGCCTGACGGACACGGGTCCGTGAAGAAGGCCGCTCAGGACAGCGCGGCTTTGCGAGGCGGGGAACTCCGCGCTAGATGAACCGGCGCGATCGATGATCGACTTAGAAATGTGATGGCTGGAGCTGGTCCGAGAAACATGCTGCGCGTCGTATCCCTGACCCTCGTCGTCATGTTCGCCATGCTGGCCGCCTGGAGCCCGATCGCGGCCGCCGATCCGCAAGCCGGCGACGACCTCGCCACCTGCCATGACCGCCAGGCGGAGACCAAGGCCCGCGCGACGGCCTGCGACAACCTGCTCAACGCCGACCGCGTCACCGGCAAGGACAAGGGCATCGCGCTCTCCGTGCGCGGCAATACGCTGATCAACAAGCGCGACTACGTCCACGCGATCGAGACCCTGTCCATGGCCGTCGACCTCGATCCCGACAATGTCGTGACGCTCAACCTGCGCGGCCTCGCCTATGAGCGGACCGGCCAGGACGACCTCGCGATGGCGGACTACAACCTCGCGCTCCAGAAGCGCCCGACCTACGGTGTCCCCTACAACAACCGCGGCGTCATTCATCTGCGCAGGAACGCGCTGCAAAGCGCACTCGAAGATTTCAACCTGTCGATCAGGTACGCGCCAAAATTCCTGCTCGGCTGGACCAACCGCGCCCGCGTGCGCACCCTGATGAAGGACTATGACGGCGCGATCGCGGATTTTGCAGAAGCCGAAAGGATCGATCCGAACGCGCCGCAGATCGCCGGCAACCGCTGCATCACCTACGGCATGATGGGCAGGTTCGATCAGGCCTTCGCCGACTGCGACGGCTTGATCCAGAAGCAGCCGAAGAACCAGTACGCGCTCAACAATCGGGGCGAAGTCAACCTCATGAAGGGTGACTTCGATGCCGCGTTGACGGACTACAACACGGTCATTCAGCTCAACCCGAACAGTGTGCGCGCCCATTCCGGCCGCGGCCAGATCTACGAGCGCAAGCACGATCTCGGCCAGGCGCGCGCCGACTATCGCGCCGCGGCCTATTCGCTGACGAAGTTCGACGAGCTCGACGTCGCGCGCGCACGCGCCAAGGCGCAGGAGCGGCTCGCCGCGCTGACGCCGCAGGCGCCGGCCGGGTCCACCGGGCGCCGCGTGGCGCTGGTGATCGGCAACGGCGCCTACAAGAACGTCCATGCGCTGCCCAATCCGCCGCGCGATTCGAAACTGATCGCGAGCGTGCTGCACGATCTCGGCTTCCAGACCGTGATGTCGACCAGCGACCTGACCCGCGACAAGTTCTTCCAGGCCTTGCAGGCCTTTGCGGCGGAAGCGGAGAAGGCGGATTGGGCCATGGTCTACTATGCCGGACACGGTTTCGAGATCGGCGGCGTGAACTATCTGGTGCCGGTCGACGCCAAGCTTTCGGCCGACAAGGACGCCGAGACCGAAGCCGTGGCGCTGGAGCAGGTGATCGCGGCCGTCGGTGCCGCGCGAAAAGTCCGCCTCGTGGTGCTGGACGCCTGCCGCGACAATCCGTTCGCGCCGACCATGCAGCGCACGCTGTCGCTGAAGCTGGTCGACAAGGGCTTTTCCAACATCGAGCCCGGCGCGGGCTTCATGGTGGTCTACGCCGCCAAGCACGGCGAGACTGCGATGGACGGCGACGGCAGCGCCAACAGTCCCTTCGCCACCGCGCTCGCCCGCGACGTCAAGGAGCCCCGCGTCGAGATCAGAAAACTGTTCGACATCGTTCGCGACGACGTCTGGGCCGCGACCAGGCACGGCCAGCAGCCGTTCACCTACGGCTCGCCGCCGGGGCGCGAGGATTTCTATTTCGTCGCGGGGAAGTGAGGGCTGCGTCGGGATGCGAAAGCCGTGCGTCTCAAAAAGGGTGGGCACGGTGCCTTGCGCATTTGCCCACCCTGCGCCACCGGCGTGTCACACCACGATGCTCAGCCTTTTCGCCGCCCGCGTGATGCCGGTGTACAGCCACCGCGCCCTCGACTCCTGGAACGCAAAGCTCTCGTCGAACAGCACGACGTCGTCCCATTGCGAGCCCTGCGATTTGTGCACGGTCAGGACGTAGCCGTAGTCGAACTCGTCATAGGGCTTGCGCTGCTCCCAGGCGATCGCCTCGACGCCGCCTTCGAAGCAGTCGGCACGCACCGAGACCTTCGTCACCTTGTGCCCGAGATCCTCGTCGGGTGACAGCCGCATGCTGAGGATGCGCGATTTCGAGCGCGAGGTGTTGCGCGATTTCACGCGCCACAGGCCGCCGTTGAACAGGCCCTTCTTGCGGTTGTTGCGCAGGCACACCAGCTTGTCGCCGGCGACCGGGAAGACGTCCTCGATGTTCTGCCGCTGACGCACCCGCATGTTGTACGCGCGCCTTGTGTTGTTGCGGCCGACCAGGACCTGGTCGGCGCCCATGACGCGATCGGGATCGAGCTCCTTGCGCGACACCACCTCGCTCTCGCCATAGCGGCCGATGTCGAGCTCGCGCCCTTCGCGGACGTCCATCGACATCCGCACGATCGGATCGTCCTGGGCCTGGCGGTGCACCTCGGTCAGCATCGCGTCGGGCTCGGTGTTGGTGAAGAAGCCGCCGCCCTGGATCGGCGGCAGCTGGGCGGGATCGCCCAGCACCAGCAGCGGGCAGTCGAACGACATCAGGTCGCGGCCGAGTTCGGCGTCGACCATCGAGCATTCGTCGATCACGATCAGCTTGGCTTTGGATGCCGGCGCGTCGTCCCACAGCTCGAAGCTCGGCTGCTCCTCGCCGGATTCACGGGCGCGGTAGATCAGGGAGTGGATGGTGGAGGCCTCGTCGCAGCCCTTGTTGCGCATGACGAGCGCCGCCTTGCCGGTGAAGGCGGCGAATTTCACCTCGCCGTCGACGCCGTCGGCGATGTGCCGCGCCAGCGTGGTCTTGCCGGTGCCGGCAAAGCCGAACAGCCGGAACACCGGCGGCGTGCCGGCCCGGCCCGGTTTTGCCTTGAGCCAGTCGCCAACGGCCTTGAGCGCGGCGTCCTGATGCGGGGTGAAAGTGGCCATGTCTGTCTTGATGAGGGGGGCGAAACGGAGCGATTCGCCATCCACAAAACTAACCATTCGCCCCGCTGGTTCAAGCGCGGGGCCATCGCATTTCAAGGCCGTTGTTCGCGGCCCATCCTTCGAGACGCCCGCCTTTTTGCGGGCCCTCAGGATGAGGGCGGAGTGCGCGGCGGCAGTTTCGGCAGGCGAGGTGCCGCCTAGCCTCATCCAGAGCAGACCGCAAAGCGGTCGTCTCGAAGGACGAGGCGCGCGCTCAACGGATCGCCCCTACTGCCAGCCGGGAACGCCGCGCATGTCGGGCAGATGGTGGGCGATGCCCTTGTGGCAGTCGATGCAGGTCTTTTCCTTGGTGAACAGGAAGCGCTGGTGCGCCACCGAGGCCCGCGGCGACTGCTTGGTGATGTCCATGGAATCGGCGCTGTGGCAGTTGCGGCATTCCAGCGAATCGTTGGCTTTGAAGCGCGCCCATTCATGCGCGGCGAGCTCGAGTCGGTGGTCCTGGAATTTCTCGCGGGTGTCGATCGTGCCGAAAAGCTTGCCCCAGACCTCCTTGGAGGCCTGCATCTTGCGCGCGATCTTGTCGGTCCAGTTGTGCGGCACGTGGCAGTCCGGGCAGGTCGCGCGCACGCCGGAGCGGTTGGAGAAGTGGATGGTCGACTTCAGCTCGGCGAAGACGTTGTCCTTCATCTCGTGGCAGCCGGTGCAGAACTTCTCGGTATTGGTCAATTCCAGCGCGGTGTTGAAGCCGCCCCAGAAGATCACGCCGGCCGCAAAGCCCGCCAGCACCAGCACGCCGAGCCCGAACACCGAGCTCGGCCGGATCAGCACCTGCCAGAGCTCCAGCGCGAAATCCCGGCAGCGCGGGATGAAGCCGCGCTTGGCTTTTGGCTCGTCAGCAGTCGTCGTCATCGCCGGCCACCCGGACTTGCACGCGACAGCAAGGTGTCGATATCCGTAAAATCGTTGCTGACGGGCGGCGTGGCGGTGTTCTGCGGCACGTGGCATTCCGTGCAGAAGAAGCGGCGCGGCGAGATCGAGGCCAGGAACTGGCCGTCGCGGTCCATGAAATGCGTGATCGAGACCATCGGCGCCTGCGATTCGGCGATCCGTGCCCGCGCGTGGCAGGACAGGCATTTGTTGCCGTTGAGGTCGATCTGGTAGCCGTCGATCGTATGCGGGATCACCGGCGGCTGCTCCGGATAGTTGCGAACCTCTCGCTCGGACGTGTTTCGGTTCGGCAGCATCGGAGGCGCCGGACCCTCTTCATTGAGCGGGGTCGGACCGCGCAGGCCCGATGTCACCGTCTGCGCGGTCAGCGAGCTCGCGCCTGCGGCGACCGCGACCGCGAGCAGGGCGATTGCAAATCGTTTCATCATGACAGGTTCACCCGCTCGATGCGCACGGCGCATTTCTTGTAGTCGGTTTGCAGCGAGATCGGATCGGTGGCGTCGAGCGTCACCTTGTTGATCAGCTTGGATTCGTCGAACCACGGCACGAACACCAGCCCGCGCGGCGGCCGGTCGCGGCCGCGCGTCTCGACCCGGACGCGGATGAAGCCGCGGCGGGAGACCACCTTCACCTCGTCGCCGCGGCGGATCTTCGCTTCCTGCGCGTCGTCGGGATGCATGAAGCACACGGCCTCGGGGAAGGCCTTGTAGAGCTCGGGCACCCGGCGCGTCATGGTGCCGGAATGCCAGTGCTCGAGCACGCGGCCGGTCGAGAGCCAGAACGGATATTCGTTGTCGGGCGATTCCGCCGCCGGCTCGTAGGGCAGGGCGAAGATGCGCGCCTTGCCGTCGGGATAGCCGTAGAACTGCACGTCGGTGCCTTGCTTGACATAGGGGTCGCTGCCTTCGCGGAAACGCCATTTGGTTTCCTGGCCGTTGACGACAGGCCAGCGCAGCCCGCGTTCGCGGTGATAGGTGTCGAACGGCGCGAGGTCGTGGCCGTGGCCGCGGCCGAAGGCGGCGTATTCCTCGAACAGGCCCTTGTGGACGTAGAAGCCGAACGCCTTGGACTCGTCGTTGAGATAACCCTGCTCGATGTCGGAGACCGGGAACTTGTCGACCTGACCGTTCTTGTAGAGCACGTCGAACAGCGTCTTGCCGCGTACGTCCGGCTTCTTGGCGATCAGCTCCTCGGGCCAGACCTCCTCGATCTTGAAGCGCTTGGAGAATTCCATGAGCTGCCAGAGATCGGACTTCGACTCGCCCGGGGCAGCGACGAGCTGATGCCAGAACTGCGTACGCCGCTCGGCATTGCCATAGGCGCCTTCCTTCTCCACCCACATCGCGGTCGGCAGGATCAGGTCGGCCGCGAGCGCGGTGACCGACGGATAGGCATCCGAGACCACGATGAAATTGTCGGGGTTGCGGAAGCCCGGGTAGGTCTCCTCGTTGGCGTTGGGACCGGCCTGGAGGTTGTTGTTGACCTGGACCCAATAGGCGTTGATCAGGCCGTCCTTCAGCATCCGGCTTTGCAGCACGGCGTGGGCGCCGGGCTTGTCGGGAATGGTGCCCTCCGGGAGCAGCCAGATCTGCTCGGCCTTGGTGCGGTGCTCCTTGTTGGTCACGACCATGTCCGCCGGCAGGCGGTGCGAGAAGGTGCCGACCTCGCGCGCGGTGCCGCAGGCCGAAGGCTGGCCGGTCAGCGAGAACGGGCTGTTGCCGGGCGAGGAGATCTTTCCGGTCAGAAGGTGGATGTTGTAGACGAGGTTGTTGCACCAGACGCCGCGGGTGTGCTGGTTGAATCCCATGGTCCAGAACGAGACCACCTTGGTCTTGGGGTCGGCATAGAGCTCGGCGAGCGCCTCCAGCCGGTTCAGCGGCACGCCGGACATTTCGGCCGCCTTCTCCAGCGTGTACTCCGACACGAACTTTGCGTACTCGTCGTAGCTCATCTCGGTGGAATCGTTGGCCTTGGCCGCGCCTGTCGCCTTCTTCTGCAGCGGATGCTCGGGCCTCAAGCCATAACCGATGTCGGTCTGGCCGCGCCTGAAGATGGTATGCGCGGCAACGAAGTCCTTGTTGACCCGGCCGGTCTTGATGATGTGGTTGGCGATCGCGTTCAGCAGATAGAGATCGGTCTGCGGCTTGAAGATCATGCCGATGTCGGCGAGGTCGAACGAGCGGTGCTCGAAGGTCGAGAGCACGGCGACGCGGACATGCGGCGCGGACAGCCGGCGGTCGGCGAGGCGCGTCCACAGGATCGGATGCATCTCCGCCATGTTGGAGCCCCACAGCACGAAGGCGTCGGTGGCCTCGATGTCGTCATAGCAGCCGGCCGGCTCGTCGATGCCGAAGGTGCGCATCATGCCGGCGACGGCGGAGGCCATGCAGTGGCGCGCATTGGGGTCGATGTTGTTGGTGCGGAAGCCGGCCTTGAACAGCTTCACGGCCGCATAGCCCTCCCAGACCGTCCACTGACCGGAGCCGAACATGGCGACGCCGTTCGGCCCGCGCTTCTTGATCGCCTCCTTCCACTTCACCTCCATGATGTCGAAGGCTTCGGTCCAGCTGATGGGCGTGAATTCGCCGTTCTTGTCGTACTTGCCGTTCGTCTTGCGCAGCATCGGCTGCGTCAGGCGGTCGTGGCCGTACATGATCTTGGAGAGGAAGTAGCCCTTGACGCAGTTGAGGCCGCGGTTGACCTCGGCCTTGGTGTCGCCGTGGGTGGCGACGACGCGGTTGTCCTTGGTCGCGACCATCACCGAGCAGCCGGTGCCGCAGAAGCGGCAGGCGGCCTTGTCCCATTTCAGTTCGGCGACGTCGCGATCAGTGACGAGGTTCGCGGCGAGCGCCGGGACTGGCATGCCCGCGGCGGCGGCCGCGATCGCGGCGGCCTCCAGCTTCAGCATCTGGCGGCGGTCGAGCTTTGGTGATGTCATGATGGCTCTTCCTTGCTCAGGCGGTTTCGATGGCGTGGAAGACGAGCGCCGCGGAGTAGACGTCGGGCAGCGACTGGATGGTGTTGAGCAGGGTGCCGAGGCTGCCGGAATCCGGCGCCTCGGTCACCACGACGAGCTTGCCGCGTGGATCGCGGCCGTGGATCTCGCAGCCGGGAAGGGCGGTGATCGCGGCTTCCAGATCGGCGAGACGCTCCGGGCGGGCCTGCACGATGATGCTGGCGATCTCGCAGCCGGGGGGCGCGACGACGCGGTCGGCGCCGAGCACCCGGCCGGTGATCAATGCACGGCGGTTGTATGCGGTTTGGGCCATGATGCCTGTCTTTCGCTGTTCGGATGATCAATGCGGGGAAGGCGGCGGGCCGGGAGGGCCGGCGAACATCTGGTAGATCCAGACGCCGAGACCGTATGAGCCGACCGTTCCGACCGCGAGGACGGGCATCACGACCGCGGTCAGGAACAGGAAAGCGAAAATCTCCATGCGCTTACGGCGCACGCGCGATGTCGCGTCGTCAGGGGCCGACATATCCGGTCTCGTCTGAAATGTGGGGATTGGGACGGCATCCGGGCCGTTACCTTGCTGCATTTTAGATGCAGCCAAGCCGCTGTCGCGTTGATCTGGATCAATCTGCGAGGTCGCCGGAATGTCGCAGCCCGGCTTCCTGGGCAGCGCCGGACTGCCACGTGGGCGCGAAGAATCGTTCTCCCGCGCGGCGGAATTGCTGCTCCGTAGACAGCGCCGCCCCGCTCATTAAGATGCCTGCAACAAAAAATAAGCGGGCAAGAAACTTGGGAGAGACGGCGTCATGAAGTTCGGCATCTTCTACGAGCTGCAACTGCCACGGCCCTGGGTGGCCGGCGACGAGCTGAATCTCTACCAGAACGCGCTCTCGCAGATGGAACTCGCCGACAAGCTCGGCTACGACCACGCCTGGGTGGTCGAGCATCACTTTCTCGAGGAATATTCGCACTCGCCGTCACCCGAATCGTTCCTCGCCGCCGCGAGCCAGCGCACCAAAAACATCAGGCTCGGCCACGGCATCCTTCAGCTCACCACCAACCATCCGGCGCGCGTTGCCGAGCGTGTCGCAGTGCTCGACCTCTTGTCCAACGGCCGCTGCGAATTCGGCATGGGCGAGAGCGCCTCGATCACCGAGCTGACGCCGTTCGGCCGCGACATGGAAACCAAGAAGGAGGTGTTCGAGGAGGCCGTGGCCGCGATCTTCCCGATGTTCAAGGACGCCGGCTCCGAGCATCACGGCAAGTATTTCGACATCCCCCTGCGCAACGTCGTGCCCAAGCCGGTGCAGAAGCCGCATCCGCCGCTGTGGATGGCGTGCTCGCAGCTGCCGACCATCGAGCGCGCGGGCCGCCACGGCTTTGGCGCGCTCGGCTTCCAGTTCGTCAGCGCGGATGCCGCGCACGCCTGGGTGCATGCCTATTACAACGCGATGACCAAGCGGCTGCAGAAACTCGCCGACTACGAGATCAACCCGAACATGGCGCTGGTGTCGTTCTTCATGTGCGCGAAGACCGACGAGGAGGCGCGTGCGCGTGCCGACGGCGCCACCTTCTTCCAGTTCGCGCTGCGCTTCTACGGCGCCTCGCAGAACCGCCAGCGTCCCGCGCCCTACACCGTCAACATGTGGGACGAGTACAACAAGTGGAAGCGCGACAATCCGGAAGCGCAGGAGGCCGCGCTGCGCGGCGGCCTGATCGGCTCGCCCGAGACGATCCGCAGGAAGCTGAAGCGCTTCCAGTCCTCGCACATCGACCAGGTCATCCTGCTGAATCAAGCGGGCAAGAACAGCCACGAGCACATCTGCGAATCGCTGGAGCTGTTCGGCCGCGAGGTGATGCCGGAGTTCCAGAACGATCCGGCACAGGCTGTCTGGAAGCAGGGCGTGATGAGCGGCGAGATCAAGCTGGAAGAGATCGACACCGAGGCTTTTTCGGACCGCTACGGCAAGCTCGCCATCAACGTCGCGCCGGCGAAGGCTGCGGTGGGGTAGGGGACCGCTGATCGTGGCAAAACACCGGATTTATACGACGAGCTTCGCAAGCGTGTACCCGCTGTACGTTGCGAAGGCAGAGAAGAAGGGACGGACCAAGGCAGAGGTCGATCAGGTCATCTCCTGGTTGACAGGCTATGGTCAGAAGGAGCTGGAAGCTCAATTGAAAGAGAAGACGGACTTTGAAACCTTCTTTGCGAAGGCCCCCAACATCAATCCGTCGCGAGCCCTGATCAAAGGCGTGGTTTGCGGCGTCCGGGTCGAGGATGTCAAAGAACCGACGATGCAGGAGATCCGCTATTTGGATAAGCTGATCGACGAGCTGGCCAAGGGAAAAGCAATGGACAAGATCTTGCGGAAAAGTGGTTCCTGAGCCGCCAGCCTTCGTCCACCTCGTTCGGCGGCGTTGCGGGAGATACCCGACGACCCCGCCTTCCTCCGCGCAGCCATCGCTGATAAACCCTAGGCAAACGCGACAGGGAGAGAACGATGCGCCCTCACGGAGCGCCTGCAAATCCGGCGGCCGGCGATGTCGCCTCCGCGGTCCTCGCCATCGGCCGCCCCGATTTCCCAAACGTGCTGATCGATACGCTGCGCCGGCAGGCCGATGTCGGCCATTGCATGGTGTTCGCGCTGAGCCGGGCCGGCGCCGCACACTGCCTGCTCGATGCCGGCAACATCCCGATCGGCGGGGATCTCGGCGCCGCCTATGCCGGGCAATTTCACGAATCCGATCCCAACCGCGATGCGCTGTTCGAAGGCGAAGGCGGCGCGCCGATCATGCTGCCGGCGTTCGCACCGCGCATGTACGGCGCCCGTTATCGAAAGATATTCTTCCACGATTCCGGCATCGTCGACAAATGCGCGGCTGCGATCTGGACTGGCGACACTTGCTTCTACGTCAATTTCTACCGTATCGCCGCGCAGGGCCGCTTCAGCGTCGCGCAGCGCCAGCGGCTGGAGACGATCGCACCGGCGATCGCGGCGAGCATCGCGCGTCATTTTCAGGAGAAGGCAACGCCCGAGCAATCGCTCGCCGCTTTATTCGCAACGCGCGCGCCGCTTTCCGGTCTCACGCCGCGCGAACGCGAGGTCTGCCGGCGCATCCTCGAAGGCTTCAGCTCGGAGGCGATCTCGCAGGCGCTCGGCATCAGCCTGCATTCGACGCTGACCTATCGCAAGCGCGCCTATGAACGGCTCGGCATCTCCTCGCAGAGCGAGCTGTTCGCGATCGTGCTGCAACTGCTCGCCGGGCCGCGCAGCCTGAACTGAGGATTGGACCTTCCCATCCGAATTCAGCACATGGTCGGCAGGCTGAGGCGCTTTTGAGAAGCCACAAAACAGAGCTGAACACGCTGGCGCGGATGTCGCCAGCGTGAACCGCATGAGGCGTCTTGGCTAGAGCATGATCCGGAAAAGTGCGAAGCGGTTTTCCGAAAAGAACATGCTCAAACAAGAACCTGAAGCGCGATGACGATTCATCCCAATCTCATCGCGCTTTAGTGGGCGAACTCGCTCTTCGCCATCATCAGATGGTGCCGCTGGTGGTGTGCGCCCTGCACCATGATCCCCATGAAGCCCAGCGCCTTGAGCTTGACGACTTGCCTGGCGTCCGTGCTTGTGACGATGAGCTTGACCCCGTTGGGCAAGTCTTCCGTTTTGGCGTTCCAGCCAAGCTGGCTGAGTTCGTGTGTATGCGCGGGGACCATACGCTTGATCGCATCAAGTGTGCGGCCCTCTCCGGTCACGGCGATCTCAACGCCGTCATCAAGATTGCGCTGCGCAGCCGTCGCGCGCATCGTAACCTCGTCCATATCGATCAGGTGCTCACGTAGCGCCGAGATGTTCACTTTCGACCAGTCGGTCGTCGGATCGGCATCGAGGATACTTACGACTTCCTGGATCGTACCGAACGCTTCTTGCCCGGGCATGATCGGCTGACCGGTCGTTCCCGTCATGCCGTGCCGATGCATCCCATTTTGCATGTCGTGCATCATCGGGCCACCCTGCTGCATCATGGGATGCTGCTGATCAGGACTTCCCGAATTCATCTGCTCATGCATACGGGTGTGGTTGGGCATCTGAGCTGCTGCGTACGCAGTCGCGGCAACAATCGCGACGCCGGCAAGGCCGGACTTCCATGACCATGACATGATCGACCTCATTCCTGTGCGCGCCCTTGTTGCCTGAATATGCCATTGAGGCCGCATCCGCATATGATCACGATCATATCTTGATCACGCCAATGGCTTCGACAGCCTGATTTTTCCCTTAAGTCTTTCGATTTCACCGGCGGCCGCCATGTCGGCCAGTGTTCGGTATAACGCCTCATGGGTAAGGCCGAGCTCGCCCGCCAGGTCTTTGAGGGTGCCGGTCAGCTTGACATTGCGTCCGTCGGCTCCGGTATTGAGAGCCAGATAGTGCCGGACACGATCACGGGCCGAGTGAATGTTTCGCTGTTCAACGCGCGTACGCAGCTTCATGACCTGGCGAGCGAGCATCGCCATGAAGGCTTGTGCGGTTTCCGGGTTGCGCTCGAATTCGGTCAGCACTATCGCCTTGGGATAAAGGCGAACGACGGCGTTGGTCGTCGCAATCGCATCGCAGTGATAGGCTGGCGCGAAAAGCGAGGCTTCAGCGAGGGTTTCACCAGCCACGGCAACATGAAGCAGCGCCTCGCGCCCCGCGCGGTCCACGCGAACCAGCCGCAACTTGCCGGTGATCACCTCGTAGAGCCCGACAGTCCGCTGCTCCGAGCGAAATAGAACTTCTCCGGCCTTGAGCGCGCGCTCAACTCCAGCAATCCGAACATTCCGTGAGAGCCAGTCCGCCATATTGGTCGCCTCGTGGCCTCGTCACCTATCTAATATTGCTTCTGGGAGCACCGACGAACCCTAGACCAACGCGCGGCAAATGTCCGTAGTCGGCCCTTCGTTCGCTTATGCGTTTGCCGATGTCCGGGGTTGGTGGCCATGCTGAACTCGCTATCGCGACTGCCTGTTATCCGGCTCGTGACGACACGCCCGACGCCGTCCGTCCCTATCCCTAGGGACAGCCGCCGGCCTTCGATTTCGCTAGTCTGGCCTGGAAAACACGAGAATCCAGGGAGGCTGCCTTGAGCACCGCGCCACGCATCGACATCGACCCGGCCGCGTTCTGGGCCGATCCCTATCCGATGCTTGCGCGGATGCGGAAGGAGGCACCGATCGTTTTCGTGCCGCAGCTCGGCTCGACGCTTTTGACCAGCCGCGACGATATCTCGATCTCGGAGAAGCAGATCGACGTGTTTTCCTCGCACCAGCCCGCGGGCCTGATGAACCGGCTGATGGGCCACAACATGATGCGCAAGGACGGCGAGGCGCATCAGGTCGAGCGCCGCGCGATGTTTCCGACGGTGTCGCCGAAGACGGTGAAGGCGCACTGGACCGCGCAGTTCCAGGCCCATGCCGACCGCATCATCGACAGTATCGAACCGGGGCGGATCGATTTCATGCGCGACTTCGCGCTGCCGTTCTCCGGTGAATGCCTGAAGTCGATCACCGGCCTTACCAACATCGGCTTCCAGGACATGGATGCGTGGTCGCAGGGCATGATCGAGGGCATCGCCAACTACGCCGGCGATCCCGCCGTCGAGGCGCGCTGCCATGCGGCGACGTCGGGTATCGATGCGGCGATCGACGACATCCTGCCGGTGATCACGAAGAATCCTGACCAGAGCATTCTCGGCGTGCTGCTCGCCTCCGGCATGCCGATGGAGAGCGTGCGCGCCAACGTCAAGCTTGCGATTTCCGGCGGCCAGAACGAGCCGCGCAAGGCGATCGCCGGCACGGTATGGGCGCTGCTGGCCCATCCCGCGCAGCTCGATCTCGTGCGCAGCGGCGAGGTGTCGTGGTTGCAGGCGTTCGAGGAATATGCCCGCTGGATCTCGCCGATCGGCATGTCGCCGCGGCGCATCGCAAAGCCGTGGTCGATCCGCGACGTCGACTTCGAAACCGACGAGCGCGTGTTCCTGATGTTCGGTTCGGCCAATCGCGACGAGAAGCATTTTGAGCGCGCCGACCAATTTGATGTGAGACGAGACACGTCGAAAAGCGTCGCCTTCGGCGCCGGACCGCATTTCTGCGCCGGCGCCTGGGCCTCCCGCGCGATGATCGCCGACGTCGCGCTGCCGACCGTGTTCGCGCGTGCCAGGCAGCTCGAGATTGCCGATGACGAGCCGGTGCGGCTCGGCGGCTGGGCGTTCCGCGGGCTGCAAAATCTGCCGGTGAAATGGCTGCATTAGTCCGGCAAGGCCCGGCCCATCCCGAACGCCGCCATGATGCCATCTTGCCCCTGTTTTGCCCGACGTGTCAAATCGACTTCGGATAATACGTAAGTCGTTGTTTTCGCGGGCCCGGCTACTGTGCATGGGGTTGTTTTCGGGATTTTTTAAGTCCCGGGCCGGGCGAGGAGGGCCGGATCGCCCATGACGTCGTGGTTAACGCAGCCCGGCCGCGGGAGCACGGCTCCGCCGAGCTTGCCGGCCTCGAAGGCTCCATCATGGGCTACCTTTTGTCGGCGGATGATCGTACCTAAATAAGGGGAACCCCCGTTCGGGGACCACGCCATGAATGTAGTGCCTCGCGATCTCATGACCGAAATCCCCGTCTCGTCCGCCGATTTCCGCGGCGCCATGCGCCACCTCACCGGCGGCGTCAGTGTCATCACCGCCGGGCGGGGCAAGGACATTACCGGCATGACGGTGACCTCGGTGACCTCGCTGTCGGTCGATCCGCCGACACTGCTGGTCAGCATCAACCGGGATGCCTCGTCCTTCCCGCTGATCCGCCGCTACGGCGCCTTCGGCGTGAATATCCTCGCGGCCGACCAGCTCGACGTTGCCGAGCGCTTCGCCGGAAAGGGCGGGCTGAAGGGCGCTGATCGTTTCGCAGGCAGCCGGTGGGTGACGGCGGTCTCGGGTGTTCCGCTGCTGGTCGGCGCACTGTCCGCCGTGGATTGCGAGGTCGAGGAGATCGTCGAGCGCCATTCGCACGGTATCTTCATCGGCCGTGTCAGGGACGTCAGGAATTCGACCCGCAATGCCGCGTTGGCCTATTGGCACGGCCAGTATGTGGCGGTCGACCCGGACGAAGAAGACGCGGCCACGCTAGCCGACGTCAGCGTTCCCGCGCGCGGCCGGCGCGGCGTTTGATCGCCGCCCCCAAGGCTGGCCTTTTTTCCCTCATCGCTCTAGAAGCGCCCTGAGCCTTCCATCCGGGACGGCCATGGAGCGGAACGATGAAGCGCGTCGCGATCCTCGCCTTCTACGCCATCGGCGCGCTGGCGATCGCGTATCTCGCGCTGTTTGCCTATGCGACCTTCCGCGGCGAGCCGATCGTTCCCGGCGACCCCATCCACATCTTCCGCAAGCCGGACGCGCCGAGCTATTCGTAGAACCCGGCAGGTCTCGCAGGGTGGGCATAGGCGCACCTGCGCCGCGCCCACCATCTCCTGCGCCGCGAGAAGTTGGTGGGCACGCTCCGCTTTGCCCAGCCTTGCAATAGCTACGGCACCGTCATTCACCCCCGCAGAATCGCCAGCGCGAGCGCCTGCGCGCGCGGCACGATGCTGTCGAGCTCGAGATATTCCTCCGGCGTGTGCGCGAGCCCGCCGACCGGGCCGAGGCCGCAGATGGTCGGCGTGCCGACCGCGGCGGTGAAGCCGGAATCGGCGCAGCCGCCGGAGAACTCGCCCTGCAGCGTGGTGAGGCCGGCCTGCCTTGCCGCCGCCTGATAGCCTTCGAACAGCGCCTTCGAGGCTTCGCTCTGCACCACCGGCACGAACTCGCCCTTGATCGTCAGCGCCGCGCTGGTGCCCGGCACGTGGGAGGTCGCGACGATCGTCTCGATCGCGGCCATCACCGTGGCCCGGTCTGAAGGATCGACATAGCGCATGTCGATCTGCCCCTCTGCGTAGGGTGCGGTCGTGTTGACGGACTGGCCGCCCGAGACGAGGCCGACATTGAGCGTGATGCCCTTGTCGAGATCGGTCAGTGCATGGATCTGCACGATCTTGTGCGCGAGCTCGCCGATGGCGCTGACGCCGGCGGCGAAATTGGCGCCGGAATGCGCGGCTTTGCCGGTGATGGCAAGATGCATGAAGATGCCGCCCTTGCGGCCGGTGACGATGTTGCCGGTGGGGCGGCCCGGCTCGGAGTTGAACACGGCGCGCGCGGCGCGTCCCTCGCGCTCGATCACGGGGCGGGACGAGGGCGAGCCAATCTCCTCGTCCGAGGTGATCAGCACCTTGATCGGATGCGGGCTGCCGCCGAATTTATGGAAGGCGGTGGCAACGAAGATGTTCATCACGACGCCGGACTTCATGTCGGCAACGCCGGGACCATAGGCGCGGGTGCCTTGGATCGTGAACGGACGCCGCCCGGCCTCGCCCTTGCCGAACACGGTGTCGCGATGGCCCATCAACAGCACCGGCTTCTCGTTGCTGCCGGGTTTGGCGACATCGGCATGGATCGCATCGCCGAATGTGGCGTGGCTTTCGCGCCGGAACGGAATGCCGTGCTCGGAAAAATGCCGCTCGAACCGCGCTCCGACCGCATCGACGCCTTCCTTGTCATAGGATCCGGAATCGATGTTCACGACATCGCGCAAGAGATCGATCATCGCCTGCCGCTGCGACGCCAGCCAATCCGTGATTTGAGCTTCAGACATGTATATCCTCGCATGGTTCTCACGCGGGGTTATAGAGCCTTGCGCCGGTGCGACCTAGTCGCCGGATGCGGTGCCGCCATGTGTTCGCCCCAGTAGCCGGATCGAGCGATGCACAACCTTATCGGTTTGGCTCCGCCATCGCTTCCACACCGCAAAGCTGCGTTGCGACGGTCAGCGCGCCGATGAAGATGGTCCACGACGAGTTCTTCATGGCATGCCCTTTCGATGTGAAGGACGTCTCGCGAGGCATGAGGCTTTGGCCGACATCACGTCGCGCCGATCGAGGACGCTTGCGATCGTGCGGTACTTCGATTGTGAACTGCTTCACTCGGCGCCCCGCGGCCGGACCGCCGAGAAGCAGATTGCTCCCGGCCGGCAGAATAGCGGCGCTCCTGATGGGTCCGCTTGGCTTACCGTTCGCGCGGCATCGTGGGGTCGGCTATAGTCAGCACAAGCTGCCAGTTGGACGTGCCGAAGTCCGTAGCTCGATTTTCAAGGCAGCTCGCATGCCGTCGGCAGGCCATGCCGTGCTCTCGTTTCAGAGCGGCTTCTCTAGGGCTGCATTCTCATTGCTGTAACCTCGACGGAGAGAAACATGCCGTTGTTCATCTCGTACGTCTCATACTCGAATTCCGGTATCAAGGGACTGGTCGACAAGCCGGCGGATCGCACCGCGGTCATCGGCGCGATGGTCGAGAAGGCCGGCGGGAAGCTCCAGGGAGCGTTCATGACGACCGGCTCGCATGACGCGTTGCTGGTTACCGAGTTGCCCGACGGGGCGGATGCCGTCGCCATCGGAATGGCCGCCGCTGCAAGCGGCGCCATTGCCAAGATCGAGACGGTACGCGCCTGGAAGATGAGTGAGTTCAAGACTATCGCGGAAAAGGCCGCGAAGCTTGCAAGTACCTACGTGCCGCCGGGCAAGTAGGTCGACGCGAGCTCAGCTTCGAGATGAAGCCAAACGCCGTGGCCGGGTCGTCCCGGGCATCCATGCGTTTCGCATGAATGCCGGGCGCCGGGCTCATGCGCCGACCATCGGCATCCGCGGATACTCGCCCGGCGTACCCGCGGGCGTGATCGGGATGCCGCCGTCGGAATATTCGTTGAGCTTGTTGCGCAGCGTCCGGATCGAGATTCCGAGGATGTTGGCGGCATGGGTCCGGTTGCCGAGGCAGTGCTTCAGCGTCTCCAGGATCAGGTCGCGTTCGACGTCGGCAACCGTGCGGCCGACGAGAGCGCGCGTCACCTGCTCGGCGGCCATGGTGGCATGCGCCACCGCCGGTGGTGTCTTGGCGAGGTCAAGGCGGTCGCCGTCCGGGGTGAGGATGGCGTCCGCCCCGATCTCGTCGCCCTGCGCCATCAGCACCGAGCGGTGCATGGTGTTTTCGAGCTCGCGGACGTTGCCCTGCCAGCGGTTGGTGGAGAGCACGCGGCGCGCTTCGGCCGAGATCGGGCGCATCGGCACGCCGTTGGCTTCGGCATACTTCTTCACGAAATGCTGGGCGAGCTCGAGGATGTCGAGGGGACGCTCGCGCAGCGGCGGGATCTTCAAATTCACGACGTTGAGGCGGAACAGCAAATCCTCGCGGAACGAGCCTTCGCGCACGGCCTCGGCCAGATTGCGGTTCGAGGTCGCGATGATGCGGATGTCCACCGGCACGGGCTTGGTGCCGCCGACACGGTCGATCACGCGCTCCTGGATCGCGCGCAGCAGCTTCGATTGCAGGCGGACGTCCATCTCCGAGATTTCGTCGAGCAGCAGCGTGCCGCCGGTCGCCTCCTCGAACTTGCCGATGCGGCGGGCGATCGCGCCGGTGAAGGCGCCCTTCTCGTGGCCGAACAGCTCGGACTCCAGCAGGTGCTCGGGGATCGCGGCGCAGTTGATCGAGATGAACGGGCGCTTGGAGCGGGTCGAGCGGGTGTGTACGTAGCGGGCCAGCACTTCCTTGCCCGTGCCGGATTCGCCGGTGATCATCACCGAGGCGTCGGAGCCGGCGATCTGCTGGGCGAGCTTGACGACCTTCGCCATCGCCTCGTCGCGATAGACCAGCTCGCGAGAATCGTTGGCGACCGCGGCCAGCACCGCGGCGATCAGCTCGGGATCCGGCGGCAGCGGGATGTATTCCTTGGCGCCGGCATGGATCGCGGCGACCGCGGCGCGGGCGTCGTTGGTGATGCCGCAGGCGACGATCGGAGCGTGGATGTGCTCGGCCTCGAGCCGCATCACGAGGTCGCGGATGTCGAGGGCGACATCGACCAGCAGGAGGTCGGCGCCCTTGCCGCCGCGAAGCACGCGCATCGCCTGCTCGTGATCCTCGGCATGGGTCACGGTGGCGCCGTTCTCCATCGCGATCTTGGTGGCGGTGGTGAGCTGGCCCTTCAATGTGCCAACGATGAGAAGCCGCATGTCAGTCTCCTGTCCGTCTAGTCGCGCTGCCGCGCGTCATTCCCCATTTTCGCTTTACGCGCGTTCGGTCTTGATGATTTCGGTCATGGTCACGCCGAGCTTGTCCTCGACCAGGACGACTTCGCCGCGGGCGACCAGCTTGTTGTTGACGTAGATGTCGATGGCCTCGCCGACGCGCCGGTCGAGCTCGAGCACGGTGCCGGGTCCGAGCTTCAACAGCTCGCTGACGTCCATCTTCGAGCGGCCGAGCACGGCGGAGACCTGCACCGGCACGTCGAACACGGCTTCGAGGTCGGCGGCGGCGCGCGCCGCATATTCGTCCTCGGTGTATCCGACGTCGGTGCCGGTCGGCGGCATGGGGCCGTTGAGATCGGGCAGCGGGACCTGTCCGTCGGTGTCGCTCATGGCTTAGCTCCCCCTGCGGGACGCAACATAGCGTCCCACCATTTCGTCGATCTTGGCCGCGATGGCGCCGCGTTCCAGTACGACGCCGCCATCGGCCCATTCGATCCGGCAGTCGCCGGTGGCAATTTCAGGCTCGGCCAGGATCACGAGCCGGCCTTCGAAGCCGCTCTGCTTGGCGAGCCGTTCGATCTTCTCGCGCGCGGCCTCGTAGAGCGCATCGTTGATGCGGACGACCAGATGCGGCGTCGCGACGAGATGCGAGAAGCAGTCCTTGACCAGCGCGACGATCTCGCCGAGCGGCTCGGCGGCGACCAGATCGGCGCACAGCTTGCGCGCCACCGCGACCGCGACGTCGACCGCCTCGGTCTCCATCTTGGATTCGATGTTGCCGATGCCGGAGGCGATGCCCCGGATGGCGATGTTGATCTCTTCCATGGCGAGGGCGACGCGGCGGTCGCTCTCGGCCTTGGCTTCGCGCTGGCCGGCGGCAAAGCCGTCCTGATAGGCGCGCGCCTCGGCTTCGGCGATCTTCTGGGCGATCTCGGCCGCGGTCGCGGCCTTCTCGCGCGTCGTCCGCTCGGGCGTGGCGAAGTCGGTATCGAACAGGAATTTTGCCGGAGCCGCCATCAATACACCAGCTCGTCGTCGGCGCGGTTCTTGGTCAGCATGATCTCGCCCTTGGCGGCGAGATCCTTGGCGAGGTTGACCAGCAGCGCCTGGGCCTCGTCGACGTCGCGCAGCCGCACCGGCCCCATCGCCGCCATGTCGTCTTGGAGCATCTTGGCCGCGCGCGAGGACATGTTGCCGAAGAAGAAGTTGCGGACGTCCTCGTTGGCGCTCTTGAGCGCCACGCCGAGCTTGTCCTTGTCGACGTTGCGCATCAGGGTCTGGGCCGAGCCCGAATCCAGCTTCACGAGGTCGTCGAAGGTGAACATCAGAGCCTTGATGCGCTCGGCCGATTCGCGGTTGTCCTCTTCCAGCGAGGTGATGAAGCGGGTTTCGGTCTGGCGGTCGAAATTGTTGAAGATCTCCGCCATCACCTCATGGGCGTCACGGCGGCGGGTCTGCGACAGGTTGGACATGAATTCGGTGCGCAGCGTCTTCTCCACGCTCTCGATCACCTCCTTCTGCACCGCCTCCATCTTCAGCATGCGGTTGACGACGTCGAGCGCGAGGTCCTCCGGGAAGATGCCGAGCACGCGGGCGGCGTGTTCCGGCTTCAGCTTCGACAGCACCACGGCGATGGTCTGCGGATATTCGTTCTTGAGATAGTTGGCCAGCACCTCTTCCTGCACGTTGGAGAGCTTCTCCCACATGTTGCGGCCGGCGGGGCCGCGGATCTCGTCCATGATGCCGTTGACGCGCTCCGGCGGCAGGTATTGCTGCAGCAGCCGCTCGGTGGCGTCGAAATTGCCCATCAGCGCGCCGGAGGCCGACATGCGCGAGACGAATTCGAGCAGCATGTCCTCGACGGTGTCGACCTCGACGGTGCCGAGGGTCGACATCTCCAGCGAGAGCTGGCGCACCTCGTCGTCGTCGAGCAGGCCCCAGATCTTGCCGCCATACTGCTCGCCCAGCGCCAGCATCAGGATCGCGGCACGCTTCGGTCCGACCAGTTGCTCGGCCGGCTTGCCGTCCTTGGACCGGGTGTTGGCACGCTGACCGAGCGTGGAGATCACGCTGGTGATGTCGTTGCTGTTGGCGTTTTGCAAGGCTGCGGCCATGTCAGATCACTTCTCGAATCATTTCGCGGGTTCGCTCAGCCACTGGCGGATGATGGCGACGGTCTCGTTGGGGTTGCGCTCGGCAAGCTCGCCGACGCGATGAACGGACTGGGCGTGGACCTGGCCCTGGATGGTGGCGACGTCGATCGCGCTGGCGGCGGCGCTCGGAAGCAGCGGCTGGCCGGCCGGCGCGGCCTCGTCGCTCGAGGCCGGGCCGGTGAGGACGCCAGAGATGGCGGCGGCGACCTCGTCGGACGCCAGGATGCGCTTGACCAGCGGGCGGATCACCAGGAACAGCACGACCAGGCCGAGCAGCATCATCACGCCAAGCTCGACGAAGTACATGACGTCGTCCTTGGTGAACTGGAGCATGCCGAGGAAGCCCGAGGGCTCCGCGATCGGGGTGCTGGAGGGGGCATCGGCAAAGCGCAGATTGACGACCTCGACCTGGTCGCCGCGCTTCTGGTCGAAGCCGATGGCCGAACGCACCAGCGTGGCGATGCGGTCGAGCTGCTCCTTGGTGCGGTCTTGGTAGGTCAGATCGCCCTTGTCGTTCTTGGAGTAGATGCCGTCGACCAGCACCGCGACCGAGATGCGGTTGACCCGGCCGGCCTCGGTCACCTCGGTCTTGGTGGTGCGGGAGATCTCGTAATTGTTGGTCTCCTCGCTCTTCTTGCTCTGGTCCTTGGCCGCGACGCCGCCGTTCTGCTGGTTGCCCGGCAATTCGTTGTTGACGGTGACCTGGCCGTTGTTGTCGGCGGTCATGCTCTGCTCTTCGCGAGTCTGGCTCGAGCGCAGCACGCGGCCTTCGGGGTCGAACTTGTCCGAGGTCTGGGTGATCTTGTTGAAGTCGAAATCGGCGGAGAGCTGGACCCGGGCGCGCCCCGTCCCCACCACGGAGGAGACGATGTCCTCGACCTGCTTGCGCATCCGCTTCTCGAAGGCGGTGCGGCGCTCGTCGCCGATCTGCTGGTCGGGATCGGTCTGGGCGCCGTCGGCGAGCAACTGGCCGGCCTCGTCGACGATCGAGACCCGCTGCGGCTTCAACCCGTTGACGGCCGAGGCGACGAGGTGGCGGATGGCGCGGATCTGCTGGGCTTCGAGCGCGCCGCGGACCCGTACCACGATCGAGGCCGACGGCTCCGGCGCCTCGCGCGAGAACAGCGGGCGCTCGGGCAGCACCAGATGGACGCGGGCGGCCTGGATGCGGTCGATGGCGCGGATGGTGCGGGCGAGCTCGCCTTCCAGCGCGCGCAGATGGTTGATGTTCTGGACGAAAGAGGTGGTGCCCAGCGCGTCCGACTTGTCGAACACCTCGTAGCCGACGCCGCCGCCCTTGGGCAGGCCGCCCTCGGCGAGCTTCATCCGCAGCCGGGTGACTTTGTCCTTGGGCACCATGATGATGCTGCCCTCATTGCGCAGCTCGTACTGGATGCCCTGGCGCTCCAGGTCCTTGATGATGCCCGAGGAATCCTCGACGCTGAGGTCGGTGAACAGCGTCGTCATCTGCGGCGTGGTGACACGCATGATGACGAACGCGAAGAAGCCGATGAGCGCGGCGGTCACCGCGATCATCGCCCCGAACCGGGCGGCTCCGATACCCTTTAAGAAGTCCGCAAGACCTTGCAAGCAACCGCCCCGACAGATTCGGCTGCTTTCACTGGAAAGGCCGACTGGGCAATTATTGCCTAGGTGATGGTTTCGATATGGTTAACGAAGGTTAAGAGGTCGGACAAAAGTGGCGTCATAAAAAAAATCGGCCTCGCGGGGCGAGACCGATTTTCGTCAAAAGCCGCAGATTTCCGGATTGCCTACTGGCGATATTGCTGGATGCGCGTGGTGCGAAGACCCGCCAGACCGTGCTGGTCGATAGAAAACTGCCAGGAGAGGAATTCGTCGACCGTCAGGGTATAACGGCTACAGGCCTCCTCGAGGGACAGAAGCCCGCCACGGACGGCGGCGACGACTTCGGCCTTGCGGCGGATGACCCAGCGTTTGGTGCCGGGTGCAGGCAGGTCCGCGATCGTTAACGGACTGCCGTCCGGCCCGATGACGTATTTTACCCTCGGGCGATGGGGTTCTGTCATGGCGTACTCACAAACTCTCAACCACTGAACTCACTCAGGAACCCTACGCGTGCCGGCTTAAAAATCCGCTAAGCCTAAGGCATCAATACAATTCTCGTTGAAACTTGCGGGAACACGACCGGCTTGGCGGGCTGGAGACATGATCTCGGCCGGCCAAGCGGGCTCTTCGTTAAGACTTTACTAACGAACGAGGCCTCGCGCGACGCTGCAAGGCCTCTCAAGGTCGTCCCGGCCTGGTGCGCAATTGCGCTCGGGAGGGCCTGGACCCATACCGCGTGATCTATCGATTGGACGCAGGTAGCAGTACTTAGAATGAATTCCTAATCACGCGTCTTCGCCAAACTTCTTCCTGTGGTTATGGACCCGGCTTTCGCCGGGATGACACCGCGTGTGTGGCGTGGGCGCGCGTCTTTAATTGCTGGCCGTGGCGATGATACTCTTGACCTGACTCAGGGTGTAGCTGGCGCCGTCGATGGTGAGCAGCGGCGGCGACTGGGTCAGGTCGACGGACGACACCGTGCCCTGCACTTGCGCGGCGATGCCGACATTGTTGTTCGCCACGTCCTTGCCCGTGGCCGAGATCGTGTACTTGCCGTCGGGCCATTGCGTGCCGTCATTGCCCTGGCCGTTCCAGGTGAACGGAACGTCGGTGCCGGCACCGGCGGTGTACTTGCCGGTGAACACGGTCTGGCCGCTGGCATTGGCGACGGTGATGTCGACGGTCGAGTCGCTGGGGACGTTGAGATGCCAGGTCACCGACGAGTTCGTCATGGTCGCGGTGGTGCCGTCGACCAGGGCGGTCTTGCCGACGAAGCCAAGCGCCTGGGTCGCCTGCGTGGTCTGCTGCAGGGTGACGAGCTGGGACAGCGAATCGTTGGTCTTGAGCTGCTGCTCGACGCCTGCGAACTGCACCAGCTGCTGGGTGAACTGGTTGGTGTCGAGCGGATCGAGCGGGTTCTGGTTCTGGAGCTGCGTCGTCAGCAGCGTCAGGAAGGTCTGGAAGTTGCCGGCGAGCGTCGCGCCCGTGGTCGAGCCCAGGGAATTCGACGAGGATGACGACGATGATGTCTGCGTCGTTCCCGAGACGACGGAAGGCGCGGTGGCGGCATTCGTGGTGGTCATGGTCGAATACTCCTCACACTCTGATGTCGACGCCGCTGCTCGAACCGAGCATGCGGCCGTAGCTGCGCCCGACCGGTGCCGCGGGACCGGCTTCCTCGTCGCTGATGATCAGGCGGCGGGCGTTGCCGCCATTGTCGTTGTTCTGGCCTGAGTTCTGGCCCGACGAATTCTGGTCGCGCAGGCTGAAGGACAGCCCGTTGCTGCCGGTCTTGAGACCGGCGTCGTCGAGCGCGCGCTGCAGTTGCGGCGCGTCCTGGCGCAGCATCTGCAGCGTCTCCGGCTTCTCGACGGTGAGATGCGAGGTGACCTGGCCGTTGCGGTCGACATTGATGCGGACGTCGATACGGCCAAGATCGATCGGATCGAGGCTGATGTCGAACCGGGTCTTGCCGGCACGCGCGGCCGCCGCGATCTCGATCGGGACGCCGCTGATCGGCACCGCCGTGTTGGTGGCCGCGGTCGCGGTGAGCGTTGCGGTCGATGCGGTCGCCGTCGAGGTCGTATTGGTCAGCGGCGCCTGCACGGCGGAGGCCGCCTGCGCGCTGGTATCGGCCTGCGTCGCGGCGGCCTGCGTTGCCGCATGCGCGTGCGTGGCCGGCGTGCCTTGTGCCGCATCGGCGCCGCGGTCGGCGGCACCGGCCTTCGCGTCAGCCGCTCCAATGTCGGCCTGCGGCTTGGCGGCCTGCGGATGCGCGGCGTCGGCGGTTGCGGCCGTCGTCGGCGTTTGCGTGGCGTTCGCCTTGCCCGCATCCTGGCCGATATTGGAGACGTCGCCGGCGCCTGGCGCGGTGGCGACGGCCTTGAACGAGGTCTTCGGCGTGCCCTGGTCGACGGCGGCGATCAGGCCGCCCTTGGTCTTGGCGTCGGTCGCGGACGCATCGGTCGCGCCGGTGGCGGCATCGGCCAGTGTCGCCGACGTCTCGGCATCGACCTTGGCGCCTGCAGTCTTGGCGCTCTTGTCGCCCGGCGTAGCGGTATCGGTCTTGGGGCCGGCAATCTGCGCCGCGATGGACGCGCTGGCGGCGATGCCGGCGGCGGCGATCGTCAGCGGCGAAGAGTCGGTGCTGGCGGCCTGGGTCGCGGCCGCGCTGGGATCGACCGGCACGACCGGCACGGCGACCACGATCGCGTTCGGATCCGGCACGGCGGCCTGCGCCGCACCGGATTGCGCGGCTGCCGCGGCATCGACGGCGACGGCGAGCCCGTCGGTGCCGTCGGTCTTGTCGGCCTTGGTCTCGTCGGACTTCTCCGAAGCCTTCCCTGGAGACTTGTCCGACGCCTTGGCGTCGGAGGTCTCGGCCTTGTCCTTGGTCTTGCCCGTCGCATCGCGCGTGGCGTCGTCCTTGGCGGGCGCGGAATTCTCGGTGTCGTCGCTGGCCTTGCGCGGCGGGGAGGCATCGGTCGAGGAAGTATCGCGCGGGCTCCTGTCCGAGGCGGACGAGGACGAATCGGTCCGGCGCGGCGCGGTGTCCGGGTTGGAGGACGCCGCGTTCTCGGTGACTGCCTGGGTGTTGCTGTCGACCAGCGAGCCGAAGGAGTCGCTCGCGGAATTGTCTTTCGGTGCTTGCGAGCGGGCAGGCTTTTGCTGCGCGCTCGAAACCTGCACGCTTGCCGCGACATCTGACGTACGACCGACCACAGGCGACCCCTCGGAAACATCTTCGGCATAAGGGGTAGCAAGGAGCGGGCCAGCCCCTCTTTGATGTATTTTATCTCGTAAAATCAATTACTTGAGGAAATGGAGCGGCCGCCGCGCAGCCCTTCGCAACCCCGCCATTTCTGCCTCCCCGGCAAGAATTGCCCTAAGGCGGCGGCGTGCGTGATTGCTTCACCGGAATGCCGCCTATATTAAAGAGACAGCTCTCAGCTGCTTTCGACCGGGCAAGCCGTGGCCTTCGGGAACTCTTGGTTCCCGGGGATCGCCGGGTGTCCCGCCCCGAACCAGCGGATCGCCAACACCGCCGTCACAACGCTTGCAGGCCCATGCTCAACAGTCTGGATCTCGAAGGCCGTCCTGAGGACACCAGGGTCGTCGTTGCCATGTCGGGCGGCGTCGATTCCTCGACGACGGCTGCGCTGCTCAAGGCCGAGGGCTACGACGTCGTCGGCATCACGCTGCAGCTCTACGACCATGGCGCGGCGACCCATCGCAAGGGCGCCTGCTGCGCCGGCCAGGACATCCACGACGCCCGCGACGTTGCCGCCAAGCTCGGCATTCCCCATTACGTGCTCGACTACGAGGACCGTTTTCGCGAATCCGTCATCGACAATTTCGCCGATTCTTACGCGCTCGGCGAGACCCCGGTGCCGTGCATCGAGTGCAATCGCAGCGTCAAATTCCGCGACCTGCTGAAGACCGCGCGCGAGCTCGGCGCGCAGGCGCTCGCCACCGGCCATTATGTCGCCTCGCGCCGCCGCGACGACGGCTCGCGCGCCCTGGTGTGTGCGGCCGATGCCGATCGCGACCAGAGCTACTTCCTGTTCGCGACCACGCAGGAGCAGCTCGACTATCTGCGCTTCCCGCTCGGCGACATGACCAAGCCCGAGACGCGCGAGCTTGCACGCCGCTTCGGCCTCGCCGTCGCCGACAAGCACGACAGCCAGGACATCTGCTTCGTGCCGACGGGCCGCTACACCGACATCATCACCCGCCTGCGTCCGAACGCGATGGATCCCGGCGACATCGTCGATCTCGGCGGCCGCGTGCTAGGCCGCCACAACGGCATCGCCAATTTCACCATCGGCCAGCGCCGCGGCCTCGGCATCGCGGCAGCCGCGCCGCTGTTCGTGGTGCGGTTGGATGCTGCGAACCGCCGCGTCGTCGTCGGCCCGCGCGAGGCCCTGAAGATGCACCGCATCGTGCTGCGCGACGTCAACTGGATCGGCGGCGGCGACATCGACCGCGCCATCGGCGATGGCCTCGAAATGTTCGTGCGCGTGCGCTCGACCCGCGCTCCGCAGCCCGCGTGGCTGCGCGGCGGCAACGGCCATTACGAGGTCGAGCTCGTCGCCGGCGAGGAGGGCGTCTCGCCCGGACAGGCCTGCGTGTTCTACGACGCAGCCAGCGGCCAGGCCCGCGTGCTCGGCGGCGGCTTCATCCAGAGTGCCGCGGCGAAGATCGCGAGCAATGCCGCACGTCCGCTCGCCGAAGCCGTGCGCGGCTAATCCATGAGATCGGACCGCACTCTTGCGACACCGGAGTTGCGCCCCCTCTCCCGCCTGCGGGGGAGGGTAGGGGAGAGGGGTCTCTCCGCTCGCGATATCTCGCGAGAGGAAAAAACCCTCACCCGGCGCGACGCGCCGACCTCTCCCGCAGGCGGGAGAGGTGCAGCGAGTTCGGGGCAAGACCTCATTCCACCAACAATCACGACACTCTAAGAAATTCCGGGGCGGGGCAGGGGGACATGGCAGCAGACATCTCGCGGGCCGGGGTCGAGAAGGCCTATGGCCGCTGGGCGCCGGTCTACGATCTCGTGTTCGGCAAGGTGTTCGACGCCGGAAGGCAGTCGACCATCGCGGAGGCCGACCGCATCGGCGGCCGCATCCTCGACGTCGGCGTCGGCACCGGGCTCTCGCTGTCCGATTATTCGCGCACCACGAAGATCTGCGGCGTCGACATCTCCGAGCCGATGCTGCGCAAGGCGCAGGCGCGCGTGCGCGCGATGCGCCTCAGCAATGTCGAGGTGCTCTCGGTGATGGACGCGAAAAACCTCGCCTTCCCCGAAAACTTCTTCGACGCCGTGGTCGCGCAATACGTCATCACCGCCGTGCCCGATCCCGAAGGCACGCTCGACGAGTTCGTGCGCGTGCTCAAGCCCGGCGGCGAGCTGATCCTCGTCAACCACATCGGCGCCGAGAGCGGCCCGCGAAAGCTGTTCGAGCTCGCCTTCGCCCCCATCGCCCGCCGTCTCGGCTGGCGCCCGGAATTCCCGTGGGCCCGCCTGGTCGACTGGGCGTCGAAACATGGTCGCATCACGCTTGCCGAGCGCCGCCCGATGCCGCCGATGGGGCACTTTTCGCTGATCCGCTACCACAAATCGTGACTGCAAACGGCACCGGCCGTGCGCTTCTCAGGGCGGCCGCATTCGAGAGTGGCTTCCCCGCGGCACATCCTTCGAGACGCCCGCCTTTGGCGGGCCCTCAGGATGAGGGTGGAGGACTCGGCACCGCCTTCAACGCCGACTGCGCAGCTGAGCCTCATCCCGAGGAGACCGCGAAGCGGTCGTCTCGAAGGACGAGGCGCTTGCCCGGTCGTCCCCGATCACATCGCATTTCGGCGGGGAACATCGACCCCGACCCGCGCATTTCCCTTCCATGCGCAACCCATCGAACATCATCCTGGCCAGCCTCCTGATCGCCGCCTCAGGCAGCGCGATCGCGCAGGCTCCGCCCGCCCCGGCGACGCCGCCGCAAGCGACCGCACCGCCATCCCCGCAACGCAGCCCCGGCTGCGCGCCCTCGGACCGGATGACCACCGCTCCCGACGGCACCACCACAACCGGCCAGTCCCGGGAACCGCTCGGCGACAAGCTCGCCAAGACCGACGGCGTGCTCTGCCCGCCCTCCGGCGTCGACCCCGAGATGCACGCCCCGACCCCCGAGACCGGCGGCAACACCCCCGTCATCCCGCCCCCCGGCAGCCCCGGCGGCGACCCGACGGTCCGGCCGAAATAGGGATTTTTCGCCGCTCCGCGTTGCTTCGCCTCTCCCCGCCGGGGAGAGGCCGGAAACCGCGCCAAGCGGGGGACTCTCCGCGAGTCTGATTTGGGAAATGAGCGAATCCGGCGCTGAAAGCGGCCGCTTTTCCACCCGCCCGGCGACGTGTCCCGCCGAAGCCTTGCATAGGCGGAAGGCGGACCACATTGCTTGACAGCCCGCCGCCCCCTTCCTTATATGCCGCGCGTTCGCGAGATCGGCCGTAACAGCCGTTCGCGACCCTGTGGCGGGGTAGCTCAGCTGGTTAGAGCACGGGAATCATAATCCTGGGGTCGGGGGTTCGAGTCCCTCTCCCGCTACCAATCATATCTCTCAAATCTCCATTTGTAGCACTCTGCAATTCTTCCGGAGGCTTCGCTGCCGTAGGCCGAGATTACGGCCGGCCAGAACATCACTCTTAAGTTGCGGTTGCAATATTTGCGCGGAAAGCCATGCCGCCAGTTTGATGTACTGACAGTGGTGCCTACCAATAGCCCTTGCTGACAGAGTCCTTGCGCTCCGATTGCTAGAGCTCTCTTCCAATCAGCGAGATCTGCCCCTTGCTGTTGAGGTGGCAGGGAAAAGCCATGCTGTTCATACAAATCTCTTATCCACCGCTCGAGCGTGCTAACGCAATCTCGAGGAAAAATCTCTCGACCTTGCGCATCGAAGCATCCGACTGAGCGAATAGTCGTTCTCCATTGCCCGTCGGGCAAAACACCCACCACCCCGTCAATCGCTTCTCGCAGAAATATTCCACTTTACCGAAATTCGGTTTTAGCGTATATGTCGTTCCATCCCGGCTCAACCTTGAGGGGCGATCTCGTTGTCGTCTTGTTCGCGAGCCGGGCTTGCGGTGGACGCGGCAGCGTCGGCATGAGAGGTGCGGGCAGGGCGGGTAGTCCCTGTGAGCTCGCGGCCGCGTGCGGACGAGCGGCGCTGTCAGGTTCGTCTCGCCCGCAAGTTTCCGGCTCCGTCGACAGGGCCGGGAAAACTGCGGCGAAATGGCGGGCCGTGCGTACGGCAAAACCGTGTGGTCCTGGCCGTCGTTGCTACGGTCAAGCTTTCGCGGAGGTGTGTGCGAGCCCAACCGGGCGGACAGCATCGTCAATTCGCGAGGGCGAGGGAGGCTAGAACGAACTCGGCTCCCGGGAGAGCAGGCATAAGCCGTCCAACCATCGCGCAGGGAAGGCCGAGTGATTGGCACCACCTGTATGCTGCTGTGCGGTCTTTTTGCGCTACATCTTCGCGCAGCGGACCGTGGGTGCGAGGTCAGCACCCGGCCTTCCCTGCGCCCTCTTGGCTTTCAGAGGGTGGAGTGACCAGGCAAAGCTCGGGCGAAACGCGCCGCGAGGAGGCGAAAGTGTGTTCGCGAGCGATGAATCGCTACCGGGCGCGATCTCTCATCGAGCCTCGGTGGCGATCGGCGCCCCAAGCTTGCCGCCGAACAACGCTGCACCCAATTGCCGAGCCGAATTGGTCATGCGCGCGCATTCAATGTGGTTACATTGCGTCACAGCATGCTCTACGATAGAGCCATCGTGGATGACGTTGGAGGTAAGCACATGTCATATGCCTATAAGCCGAACGAAGAGGTTCGCCACCAGCCGCAAGGTCCACAAGGACGTGCCGCAACCGATCCAGCAATGGTTTACACCATCGTTCAATGCATGCCCATCGAGGCAGACGGACGTCTTCGATACCGTATCAAGAGCAAGTCGGAGAATGTCGAGCGGGTCGTAACGGAAGATCAGCTGTCGTACTTTCAGTGATCTGGCGCGCTTGAGCCGCGAATTGCGGCGACGGTCCAGGCATGCCTGCTTTTCGGCATGCCCTTCGTTTCAGAATATCTTCCTCGTAGCTTGAGTCTCTTTCGTGCACGTCACTCGCGTTGCGGCCCCTTGCCGATGCGATTGGAGTCGTCGTCCCGTGAGCATGGAAATCATCCTGGTCCAGACGATCCATCTTTACCGGCGTGGAGAACAAGATGGCGGTCGCCCAGGAGGAAGTGTTCGGACCCGTTCTGTCGATCGTTCCTTTCGATACCGAGGAGGAAGCGATCGGCATCGCGAACGAGCAGGTTATACGTTGTGGCAGGCGATTGTTCTACCATCCGTGCCGGCAGACCGAAGTTTTGGCGCATCAACGAAGCAGCGGTCGCTGGCTAATGGACATCGCGGCGCATAGGCGCAGCCGCGCGGTCGTGTGAAGAGGCTTGGCGGTTCACCCATTTCGATCGCGCCCAGGATTCGCTTTGAAGGATCCGGCTTCGGAATTGCTGCGACCAACGCGCGCGTGTACGGATGGAGCGGTTGATCCAGGACAGTCCGTGTCCGGGCGTGCTCCACGATCCGGCCCATATACATGACGGCGACGCGGCTGCTGATCTGTCCTATCACGCCAAGGTCGTGCGAGATGAAGAGCATCGACAATCTCAGCTGGTCACGCAGGTCCATCATCAGATTGAGCACCTGCGCCTGCACGGAAACGTCGAGGGCCGAGACCGGTTCGTCCGCGATGATGATGGACGGCGTGGGAAGAATGGCGCGCGCGATTCCGACCCGTTGCCGTTGCCCGCCGCTCAGTTCGTACGGATAGCGAGCGGCGAAAGACGGATTCAAGCCGACGGCCGTCAACGTGGCAGCTATGGCTGCGCTGCGCTCGGCACGGGTCTTGAAGAAGCCGCTGATATCGCCCGCCTCCGCCACCGAGTCTCCAATTGCGCGCCGTGGGTTGAGCGATGCGTTGGGATCCTGGAAAACCATCCGGACCTTCAGGCGCATCTCGCGGAGACTGGAGCTGCCGGCTCCGATCATGTCGGCTCCATTGAATCTGATGGTGCCGCTGTCGGGACGGACCAGCCCGACGATGGTTCGGCCCAGCGTGGTCTTGCCGCATCCCGATTCGCCGACGATGCCGAGGACCTCTCCTTCGGCCAGCGACAGCGACGCACCATCCACCGCTTGCACCCGGTATTTCCGACCGGCTCGCCTGGCACTGAAGGAAACCATGATGTCCCGGACGTCGAGGATGACATCTCCGCTCACGGCAGTTCCCCGCCGCCCAGCGGGAATGCGCAGAGCACCTCGTGTCCTCGGGAGACCTCCATGCGAGGCGGGGTCGCCACGCGGCACACGTCGCGCACCGCTGCGCAGCGCAAGGCAAAGACGCAGCCGGCAGCGACCGTACCCGGCACCGGCGGCTGACCCGAAATGGTTGGCAGCCGGCGCGCGCCGGAATTTCGCGACGGCATGCAATCCATCAGTCCACGGGTGTAATGGTGACGCGGTTTCCCGAACAGCTCATCGACCGCTGCGGTTTCCACGATCCGGCCGGCGTACATGACAGCCACGCGATCGGCGAGCTGCGCAACGACTCCCATGTCGTGGGTGATGAACAATATTGCCATATCGAGGCGATTGCACAGCTCGCGCAAGAGCCCGAGAATCTGAACCTGTATGGTGACATCCAGCGCTGTGGTCGGTTCATCGGCGACCAGTACCTGCGGCCTGCAGGCCAGCGCAATCGCGATCATGACCCGCTGGCGTTGACCTCCGGACAGCTGATGCGGATATGCCGACAGCTGCATTCTCGGGTCGGGCATGCGCACCAGCTCGAGCAGTTCGCACGCACGGGAGAGGGCCGCCGCGCCCGAAATCCCCTCATGTACGCGCACGGCTTCGGCGATCTGATCGCCGATCCGGCGAACCGGATTGAGTGAGGTCATCGGCTCCTGAAAGATCATTGCCATGCGGCCGTGGCCCGCTTCGACACGTTGCCAGGGCTGCAACTGCGTTACGTCGCAGCCCTCCAACAGGACCTCTCCGACCCGGACCCGGGGACCGGGTTGCGGCAGCAATCCCATGACCGCAAGCGAGGTCATGCTCTTTCCGCAGCCGGACTCGCCGACGAGACCGAGGATCTCGCCTTTGGCCAGTCCGAATGACACGCCCGCGACGATGTCGACCGGTGCGGTTGCCGGTCCCACTGACACCGTAAGGTCGCGAACACTCAGCACGGCCTAACCCTTCTCACCAAAGACCTGACGGAACCGCGGATCGAGTCGATCGCGCAATGCGTCGCCGACCAGGTTCAGCGAGAATGCCGTCGCCACGATCATCATGCCCGGGAAAATGAGCAGCCACGGCGCGCGCGTGATGAAGGTGCGCGATTCCGCCAGCATGTTGCCCCAGCTTGGAATCTCCGGCGGGGCGCCAAGGCCCAGGAAATCGAGTGAGGCCGCGCCAAGCTGCGCGAAGGCGAAGACGAAGCTGGCCTGTACGAGAAGCGGTGAGACCAGGTTCGGCAAGATGTGCCGACTGATGAGCCATACGGTTCCGGCGCCCATGCTGCGGGATGCCTCGACATAAGTTTCCGCGCGCAAGCGTAGCGTCAGACCGTAAACGATGCGCGTTGTAGTCGTCATGTAGCCGAGCCCGATGGCCAGAATGACATTGGCCACACTCGGCCCCAGGATGACAATCAGACCAAGTGCGAGCAGCAGAGTCGGGAAGGCCATCAGCACGTCGACCATGCGCATCAGCAGGTGACCCAGCCGCGGGAACAGAGCGGAAAGTACGCCGGCCGGAACGCCTGTGGCGAGGGCGAAGACGACCACGCCCGAGCCGATCAGAAGTGCCATCCGTGCTGACTGAATCGTGCGTGACAGGGTATCCCGGCCGAATTGGTCGGTGCCGAACCAGTGGGTCACGTTCGGGGGCGTCAGACGGATCAGCGGATCGATGGCGTACGGATCGTAAGGCGCCAGCCAGGGTGCGAAGGCCGCGGCGAGCACGGTCGCCAGAAGGACCCCGAGCCCGGCCAGCGCGATCGGGCGAGCGATGAACGGCCTGAGCCACAAGGTGGCGCTGTTGGTGCTCATTGGAGTTCGACCCGCGGATCAAGCAGACGGTAGCTCAGATCGACCATCAGATTGACCAGGAGATAAACCACGACGATGACGAGGATGACGCCCTGGATCACCGGGTAGTCTCGGCGGAGGATCGACTGAACGACGAGGCGGCCGATGCCGGGCAGGGCAAACACGGTTTCGGTCACCACCGCTTCGGACAGCAGAGCAGCGAAAGTGAAGCCGAATGCCGAGACGACCGCCAGCAGCGCATTGCGCCAGATGTGGCGGCGCACGACCTGCCAGGGCCGGATTCCCTTTGCACGCGCCGTGCGCACGTAGTCCTCGCGGGAGACGTCGAGCATGCTGGCGCGCGTCAGCCGCAGGATCAAAGCAGCGTTCGGCGCCGCAAGCGCCAGGCTGGGGAGGACGAGATAGCGCAGATTGACGACACCGCCTTCGAAGATCGACGGATAGCCGGAGCTCGGAAACCAGCCGAGCCAGGCGGCAAAGATCAGGATCAGATAGAGCCCGACCCAGAACGTGGGTATCGAGGCCATCAGCATCGCCGCGCCGGACAGTCCCTGATCGAGCCACGTGCCGTGCCGGACGGCCGCAATCATGCCGATCGGCACACCGATGACCGCAACCCAGATCATCGTCATGGTGGCGAGCAGGGTGCTGGTCTCGGCACCATCGGCAATCACCGACAGCACCGGCGCCTGGAAGAAGATCGAGCGCCCGAGGTCGCCCTCGAGCACATGTCCGGCCCAGTTCAGATATTGCAGGATGATCGGTTGGTCGAGACCGAGTTGGTGTCGCAAGGCGTCGATCTGGTCGGGGGTGGCGGTGTCGCCGAGCAGAACATAGATGGGGTCACCCGGCACGATATGGATGAACGCGAAGATGATGACGGACGCTGCCAGCAGCGTCACCGCCGTCGTTCCTGCGCGCTTGAGTGCGTAAGACCACATGTGATTATGCGGCTGTCAGCGGCAACGATGCGCGCCGGCGCCGGCGCTCGACAGTCCTCGCGGCCTCATTGCCCGTCCTTATTTCGTGGACACGTTCCAGAAGACGGGACCGTTCGGGTTGAGTCCCTTGAGCTTGGGAGAAGCAATGTCATAGGTGTAGGCATCGCCTACTTTCATGACCGGCACCTGTTCGTAGATCAGCGACTGGATCTTGTCCCATGTCGACTTCCGCGCGACTGGATCGGTCGTGTTGATCAACTCGGCCCGAAGCGAGCCGATCTCGGGGCTGTCCCACCAGCCGGGATAGCTCGCATTCAGGAACGTCAGCAGCAGCGGGTCGGGCGCGAACGAATGGTGGGTGACGAAGATGTCCCACTGTTCCGGCTGGCCGCGCATCTTCAAAAGGGTCGCCCAATCGACGACCATCATCTGAACATTGATTCCGGCGTCGGCCAGCTGGCGGGTGAAGACTGACGCTTCGTCATAGTGTGCCTGGTAATTCGTCGAGACCAGCAGGCGGATCGGCGTTCCCGTGTAGTCCGCCTCCTTCGCGAGCTCCTTGGCCTTCTTCGGATCGTGGGCGCTGTAATTGGAGACGCCATCCGTCGAGTACCAGGGCGTGCCCTTGGGAAAGATCGATCCCTCGGCATTCCACAGGTCCTTGGGACCGAAGGCGACGCGCAGCGCCTGCGACTTGTCCAGCGCGGCCTGGATGGCGCGGCGGAGCTTGTAATTGTCCTTCAGGATCCCCTGCTTCGAGTTCATGAAGAAAAGGCCGAAGATCGGCGCGTTCGTGCGCTGCACCTGAACCGATGGGTCTTTGCTCAGGGATTCGTACAGATCGCCGGAGATCATTTCCGCATAGTCGTAGTCGCCCGCCTGCACGCCGCTCACGCGCGTGCCGACGTCAGGCACCGGAATGAACCGAATCTTGTCGAAGCCGGCGACGCGGGCACCGGCAAAGCCGTCGCCGTTTTCCTTCACCGGCTTGTAGCCATCGAACTTCTCCACCTCGACATAGCGGTTCGGCCGCCATTCCACGAACTTGTAAGGCCCGGTGCCGATATAGTCCTTCTGCTCGATCGGCCGGTTTCCCGCGTTGGCGGCTATCTCTTCCGGATAGATCGCAAGGCCGCCATTGACGTCGGCAATGAGAGCTTTCCAGGCGCCGTTCGGCGCTGACAATTTCAGCGTGACTTCATACTTTCCGGTTGCCTCGACTGATGTGGCCGCGGCCATCAGGAGCTTGCCGCGAGCACCGAAATTGCCCCATCTCGTCATCGAGGCGACCACGTCCTTGGCAGTCATCTCCTTGCCGTTGTGGAAGAGGACGCCTTCGCGGAGCTTGATGACGATGGTCCGACCGCCGTCTTCCGTGCGATCGCTCTCGGCCAGCATCGGACGCGGCGTGTAGGTCGAGTCCAGCGCATACAGGGTCTCGAAGATATGGCGGCCGATGACCGATGCGACGTCGGCCGTCGTCAGCATGACATCGAGCGGCGGCGGTTCTCCGATGGTGGCTTCGCGTAGCAGGGTGGCGGCATTGGCCTGCGCAATCAGGAACGACGCGGTGGCCAAGCCGACGACGCCACGCATCAAGACACCTGGACCGTATCTCATGATCGCTTCTCCCGCCCTGTTGAGCCGCCTGCTTCCGGTGCAGGGGGATGTGCCTTTCAGCTGTTGGTTCTGACGGCACGCTATTGCTTGTTTGAAAGTTACATATAGAATTCGGCAATTATCAAGCAGAAAATGCTACTCTTGATAACGGCATGCCGATATGGGTTTGGTCAATGCTGAAGGTTTCTTACGGCAGCTTCGTGCCAAGGGCGCGGGTTGGTCTGACCTGAGGAAGAGCGGGCAATGCCGCGTGCAAAGCGAAATGACCCGGCGAGAGCCCCTGGTGCAGCGGTCTCGAAGCCGCCCGGCGACGACAATGTCGTGGCCGGCGACATCATCTCCCTCATCAGGCAGAGCGCTCCGGGCCTCAGCCCGTCGGAGCAGCGCGTTGCCACGGTGCTGCTCGCCGATATCGAGTTTGCCGTTCACGCCAGCAATTCCGAGTTGGCGCGCCGGGCGCGCGTCAGCGAGCCGACGGTCACCCGGTTCAGCCGTTCCGTTGGCTGCCGCGGCGTCCGTGACCTCAAGGTGAGGCTGGCTCAAGCAATGGCGGTTGGGCGAATTTACGTTGAACTGCCCCCGCATGTCGGGACGGATCTGGCGCGCCCCGCGCTCTGGCGGTCGGTGTTTCAGGAAATTCGCCGTGCCATTGCCGCGGTCGAGGAGGGGCTTCGGAAGGAGGACATCGAGAGGGCTGCCGCAGCCATCTCCCGCTGTTCGAAACTCGCGGCGTTCGGCGTGGGGGGTGGTTCGACCCTTGCGGCGGCGGAGGTTCAGAACCGGTTCTTTCGTCTTGGCATCGCCGTGTCCCACGCCTCCGATCCGAGGTTGATGCGCATGATCGCAGCGACCTTCGGGCGGGATGATGTCGTCGTTGCCATCTCGACCACGGGTGAAGCGAACGAAGTGATCGAGGCAGCCGGTATCGCCAGGCAATACGGCGCCTTGGTCGTCGCAATCACCAAGCCGCAAAGCAGGCTGGCTTCAATCGCCGATATTGCGCTTGGCGTGCACGTGCCCGAAGCGCCCGACGCGCTCAAGCCGACGGCCTCGCGCTATGCGCTTCTCGCCACCATCGATCTGCTCGCCGCGTCCACGGCCTATTGCAAGCCGCTCGAAGCCCAGGCACGCATGCGGCGGATCAAATACGAGTTGCTGAAGGGGAGCGACGGGGACGCCAAAGGGCCGCTGGGAGACTGAAGCTTGGAGGATGGGGATGCCGCCTCCTGCGCTCGCTATGACGATGTGGAAAAAGCGAGTGCCACGCCCCATCGTCACGGCACCGACGATGTCGCCGCCTCGCTTACGCACCCGCCGCGACACCGAGGCGGCCGATGCCGGGAAGCTTCAGCGCCGGACGGCGGATGTCGAGGCCGAGCACCGCGCCGAGAAAGTTGATCTCGATGCCTTCGACCCAGCCGATGGTCATGCCGAGATAACCCGACAGCGAGGCATAGAGGCCGGTGCCTGATGGCGTGATGCCGGCCCAGCGTCCGCTGTAGGGATAGTCCTTGCCGATCGCGGTCGGCGGCAGCACGGCCCGCAGCTCGGGCACGGAATCCAGCGCCGCCTGCACGAAGGTGTTGGAGTTCGGGCCCGGCCAGGCGTTGTAATCGCCATAGGCGCGGAACCTGTAGGTCTCGATGACGTCGCGGATCTTCGGGATCAGCGCTTCGGCCCGCGCGCCGTCGACCGCGACCACCGTTTCCGGTATGGCGCCGAACCAGCGGCCGTCGGGCGCAAAGCCGTTGCTGCGGATCGGGTCGCCCCACGCCGTGTAGTCGTAGCGGCTGTAGGCCGAAGCGTCCTTCTCCTTGACGACGATCCAGGTATGGACGGCAAAGATGCTGCGCCAGCGCACGGTGCGCGCGGCAAAGACGCGGATCAGCGCGTCCGGATTGCTGGAGGCCGGCGGCAGCAGGCCGGCGCTGGAGCGATCCGCCATCTGCCAATTGCCGCGGCCGTCGCCGCGCAGATAATAGCTGCCGGCCGACACGCCGATCGGCAGGAAGATCAGCAGCAGAAAGAGAATCAAGACTTTCCTCAAGGGTGAATGGCGCTTCAAGCGGGACGATGCAGTGAATATAGTTCGCAGGCGCCCTCGCGCCAGCGCCGTCCCGCTCTTGCATTCGCAACGTGCGGCCATATGTTGCTGCCATGAGGAAGTTGTCACTCGTCGAGGACCAGGCTATCCAGGCGCGAATCGCGTTCATCGCAGGCGCCGAGACGTTCGATCGCCTCTTCCTGGGCATCCGCTTCGACGAGGTCGACGGCAACCTGCTGTTCGCTGTCGCCAGGGACGAAGACTGCGCGTCCGAGATCGAGGACGAGTTCTCGCACCATCTCGCCGTGGTCGCGTCGCACATCCTCGCGCAGAGCGTCGATGTGGTCGTGGTGCTGCCGAAGGTGCTGCAGTAGGATTCTGCGCCTTCAGGGCGCTTGCCTTCGCCTTGCGTCTCTGCTTTCCAACGCCATCGCAAAATTGTAATGACCTCATCGAGCGTTTGGGGCCGTATTGCGTTGTCGAGGGAGCTCGACCGGATGGCTCGTCATCGCTCTATTCTGCCTGCCGACAAAGATGGATTGAAATTGGCGCCCGCCACGAAAACCCGCGCCGCGAAAGGCGCGACCAGGACCAAAGCCAGGACTTCCAAGGATTCCAGGAATTCCAAGAATTCCAGGGATTCCGCGGGGGCGAGGAATTCCATGAGTTCCAGGAATGCGACGCGTTCCGCGATCGCGTCCTCGTCGCCGCTCGGCATGCTGGCGCTGCACCTGCTGGAGCAGTGGAGCAAAGCCGGCCGCGACGGCCTCGTCTTCCTCTGCGACGACGAGAGCCGGGCAGAGCGGCTCGGCGGCGTGATCCATGGGCTCGATCCTGAAGTCGAGGTGCTGGTGTTTCCGCGCCTGAACACGCTGCCCTTCGACGGCCTCGAGCCGTCCCGCGAGATCGCGGGCCGGCGCAGCTCCGTGTTGCGGCGTCTCGCCAAGGCTAAAAAACCCGTCTTCCTGGTCTCGACCGCGGAAGCCATCATGGAACGGCTGCCGCTGCCGGCGAGTTGGTCGAGGTCGAGCCTCACGCTGAAGGTGGGCGCGGCCTATTCGGAAGCAGAGCTGGAGACGCGGCTGGAAGGGCTCGGCTACGATCTCGACGAGGAGGCGGAATATCCCGGCGGCGTCCTGTTCCATGGCAAGACGTTCGAAGTGTTTCCCGCCGGCGCGCTGGCGCCCTTCCGGATCGAGCATTCCGGCGAGACGATCCGCAAGATCGTCGCTGTCGATCCGATCGAGCACGAGGTGGTCTACGAGACGAAGGAGTTGATCGTCGACGCCATGTCCGAGCGGATCGCGCTGGGCGCCAAGCGCGGACAGCGGGCGACGCTGCCGGATTATTGCAGCCGCGCGCGATGGATCGCGGATGCCGGGGTGTCGGCCCACGCGGAGAGCTGGCTGGGCACGATCGAGGAAGCCGCGGGCCGCAGGGACGCGGAGCGCGAATATCTCGGGCAGGCGGACTGGAAGAAGCTGAAGAAGCGCATCAGCGTGCTGCCGCGAAAGGCCGCCTTCACCTCGACGCCCGAATTCTCCAAGCTCGCCTCGCCGCGCAAGGCGCTGCGCGCATTCGTCGCCGACATGCAGCGCGCGGGATCGCGGCTGCTGTTCGTCGCGGCGATCGAGGACGATTTGCGCGCGATGGAGCGCATGAGCGGCATCAAGGCGGAGCGCCTTGCCGATTGGAGCGAGGTGGCGAAAGGAAGAAGCCGCGAAGGCGCGCTGCTCGCCGATTTCGATGCGGGGTTCATCGGCGTCGGCCGCAAGCCCCTTGTCGTCGTGACCGCCTCCGACGTGCTCGGGAGCCGGGCTCATCATCCGCAGCCGATGGCGCGCGCCTGGAATCCGGCGTTCGATCATCCCGACGTGCCGGAGAAGGGCGCCGCCATCATCCATCTGCAACGCGGGCTCGCCGTGCTCGATGGCTTGCAGACCCTCGACATGGGGAAGGGATCGCGGCGCGAGATGATCAGGCTCGCCTTTGTCGCAGACAACGCCGTGCTCGTTCCGCCGTCCGATCTTGCGGTGATCTGGCCCTATGCCGGTGAGCCCGGCAAGCTGGCGCTCGACAAGGCGGACGGCAGCACCTGGTGGGCGCGGCGCACCGCGGCGGAAGCCGAAATCCAGGTGGCCGCGAAGGCGCTCGCCAAGCACATCAGCCAGCGGCGCCGCCGCCGTGCCCCCAAGCTGGTGCCGCCGGGGGCTGCTTACGAAAAATTCGTCGCGCGCTTCCCCTATTTTCCCACGGTCGACCAGGCTCAGGCGATCCAGGACGTGCTCGACGATCTGGCGGCGGGCCATCCCATGGACAGGGTGGTCTGCGGCGATGTCGGCTTCGGCAAGACCGAGGTGGCGCTGCGGGCGGCGGCCGCGGTGGCGCTGTCGGGAAAGCAGGTGGCGATCGCGGCGCCGACGACCGTGCTGGCCCGGCAGCATGTCGAGACCTTCCGCAAGCGGTTCGGCCCTCTCGGCATCGAGGTCGGAAGCCTGTCGCGGGCCAATTCAGGCCCCGAGACGCGAGAGACCAAGGAAGGGCTGCGGCGCGGCCGGCTGAAAATCGTGGTCGGCACGCAGGCGCTCAGCGCCAAGGACGTGAAGTTCGCCGACCTCGGCCTCGTCATCATCGACGAGGAGCAGCATTTCGGCGCGGCGGAGAAGGCGAAGCTGTCGGGCCTGGCCAAGGGTGCCCATTCGCTCTGGATGAGCGCGACGCCGATCCCCCGCACGCTCGCGGCGGGTCTTGCCGGCTTCAGGGATCTCAGCGTGATCGCCTCTCCGCCGGTTCATCGGCTTCCCATCGTGACCAGGATCGCGCCGCTGTCGGAGGCCGCGATTGCCGCGGCGCTGCTGCGCGAGCGGAGGCGCAACGGGCAGAGCTTCCTAATCTGTCCGCGCATCCAGGATCTGGAGCCGATGCTGGCACGGGTGCAATCGGTAGCGGGCGATCTGCGCATCGTCTGTCTTCACGGCAGATTACCCGTCGAGGACATCGACGACCGCATGATGAGCTTCGTCGACGGCGAAGCGGATGTTCTGCTGGCGACCAATATCGTGGAAAGCGGTCTCGATATTCCGCGCGCCAACACCATCGTGGTGTGCTGGCCGGAAAAGTTCGGCCTGGCGCAGCTGCATCAACTCAGGGGGCGGGTGGGACGCGGCGGCACGCGCGCATTCGCCCATCTGCTGACGGAATCGACCTCGGAGCAGTCCGAGAAGCGTCTGGCGGTGCTGGAGGAGTTCAGCAAGCCGGGTGCCGGCTTTGCCATCAGCGAGCGCGATCTCGATCTCCGGGGCGCCGGCGATCTGTTCTCGGAACAGCAGTCCGGGCACGTCCAGGTGTTCGGACCCGTGCTCTACAGTCATCTCCTGAAGCTGGCGTCCGAGCGCGCCAGCGACAACGGCACCGATCTGTGGGTGCCCGATCTCAATCTCCCGATGGCCGACATGCTGCCTGCAGGTTACGTGCAATCGGAAGCGGTTCGCCTCGAAATCTATGGGCGCGCTGCCAGGTGCCGAAGCGACGACGATCTGGAAGACCTGGAGGAGGAGATCTCGCGCCGGTTCGGCAGGCTGCCGCCGGAGGCCCGCGACTTCTTCGCAGCCGCAAGACTCCGGATCGATTGCAAGCGGCGCGGCATCGTCAGGCTGGATGTCGGACCCGAGGCCGTCGCCGCGACGTTCCTGCCGGGGCGGCTGCGGAAATCCAGGGGGACGTCCGAGGGGAAGTCCGAGGCGCGGTCGCTCCAGCGCGACGGCGACCGCGTCGTCTACGCCGGTCGCCGCGACGAGGATGCGTTCAGCCGGGTCGAGGAATTCCTTGACCTGCTGGACGCCTGAGGCAGGTTTGCGCTGTCAAGGCGTCGATATTGGCAATGGAACGCTGCCCGGCCCCCGGCTGTTCCATTCCCGTGCCCAGATCAGGAGAATCGAATGAGCGAAGCAGCGGATCATCTTGCGGGCCTGCTCGGACGAGCGGCGATGGACGTGTGGGGCGACATGCCTCGCGACATCCAGGAAGCGCTGTTCGAGGCCGCCATGAAGGGACGTCCCGCGGAGCGGGAAGAGCTCGCGCGCCTGCTGCACGAGCGGCATCCCCGCACGCTTCATCCGGCGCGGCCCGGCTGAGGCGACGGCAGGAACGATCACGCGGGAAGCCGATTGGTAAATTGCGCGATGCGCTGCAAACGGGTTTGCAAGAATCCCGCGGGCCGCATCGCTCGACCTTGAGGCAAACCCGTGAGTCGATCGGCGTGACTGAGATGATCATCGGAAAATGGTACGACCCGATCTCGCAGCGATGGATCGTGCCGCGCGAGGCTCGCCCAATGGCGACCCATTCGCCTTCCGGCGCGAAGAAGGTGCCGGACACAAGCAAGACGGGCGAGGCGGAGAGGATCTGGCACCTGCTGGTCGATTGCTGCGCGGGCGGTTGATGCGCCTTGAAACACTGCTCGATCTGTTCACATGTGAACAGAAGCGCCGCGAATTCTCCCTATCATCGGTACACCACGACCTCCGTTCGTGGAGTGCCATGACAGGGAGACCCGATCGTGCTCAGGCGGCGTCGCGTTCAGCAAACCACCAGCCTTCAGGAGCGGCTTGCGGAGTTCGCCAGGACGATCCGCGAAAAGGCGGAGTCCTTGCCGGACGGCAAGGAGAGGGATGAGCTGTTGAAGCGGCTGCGAAGCGCCGACACCGCGTCAACCCTCGACCGTCAGTTTACCGGCAAGGACTGAGCAAGGACTGAGCATGATTGGTTTCGCTCGGGCTCGCTCATCTATGCGCGACTGAGGAACTCTTGTGCGGGATCGAGGCTTGAATCTGCGGGCCAGCGTCGCCGCCGATGGCTGGTCTGCACGGTCCCGCCTCCAAGCCCCCATACCCCCCAAGGTGGGGCCGTGCCTCACGGCAGAAGATGCAATGCCTGAGCCCGACCGAGCAGGACATCAGAGAACGTGCGGACCGATTGTGTCGGCCGCAGCACGTCGCTGCCTCGGTCGATAAAAAAGCCGCCGAGTTCTTCACCCTGGCGGCTTCAGAGTCCGGAGCTGTTGATCGCCTTCCCAGCATCGTGCGTACCGCCGTTACCTTGTTTGCGGCCATGCCCGGTCATTCTAGGCGAAGGCGTTCAATTCGACTGTGATCTGAAGCACAATCGCAAAATCGATGTCGCAAAGCGAGCGTCAGCGCCGACAAGCGCAGAGCACTCGCGAAATCCACGACGTTCCACCGTCAGGTCCGATACCAGCTCGCCAGATTCCAGGTCGTGACGTCCCACCCCGAGATGTCGGCCATGAGGTTGTTGACGCCGCCGCCGACGATGTTGCGCGAGAGCAGCGGCACCAGCACGTTGGCCTCGCAGAAGATCTCGTTGACCTTGATCAGCAGCGCGGCGCGCTTGACCGGATCGAGCTCCTGCTGCGCGGCCTTGTAGGCCTTGTCGGCCTCGGGATCGGACCAGCGCGAGATATTGCGGCCCAGCCATTTGTTGTCCTTGTTGGCGATCTCCCAGGAGACGCACTGGTTCAGGAACCGCTCCGGGTCGGGCTGCGGCTGCGTCGTGTTGTACATCTCCATGTCGGCATAAAACTTCGAGTAGGTGTCGGGGTTGCCGACGTCCGACGAGAAGAACACCGAGGCGGTGACCGCCTTGATCTCGATCTCGATCCCGGCCTTCTGGCAGGCCTGCTTGATGATGGCCTGCGTCTTCTGGCGCGGGGCGTTGATCGAGGTCTGGAAGACATATTTGAGCTGCTTGCCGTCCTTGGCGCGGATGCCGTCCGCGCCCTTCGTCCAGCCGGCCTCGTCCAAAATCTTGTTCGCCTTGTCGGGGTCGAACTCATATTTCAGCTTGCTCGACTTGAACCGCGAGGGCTGGTTGACGAAGCTCGCTGTCGCGATGCCGCCGCGGCCGTAGATGAATTTCTGGATCGCCTCGCGATCGATCAGGAGGTTGAACGCCCGGCGCACGGCCGGATCGGACAGCGACGGGTGCTTGGTCTTGGTGCTGGACCGCTCGCCGTCGACCTCGGTCCCCGGATCCGTCGTGTTGAGGATGATGAACTCGACGCCGCCGGAGAGCGTGAATTCCACCTTGCCTTTGCCGCTGGCCTCCATGCGCTTGAGGACCTCGTCCTCCACCAGCAGATTCCAGGCATAATCGTATTCGCCGGTCTGCAGCACCGCGCGAGCGGCGGAGACCGCGTCGCCGCCACCCTTGACCTCGAGCGTGTCGAAATGCGGCTGGTTCTTGACGTGATAGTCGGTGTTGCGTTCGGCCCTGATCAGATCGCCCGGCTTGAACTCGATGAATTTGTACGGGCCCGTGCCGACCGGCTTCAGATTGCCCGGTGCGTCGCGCGACTTCGCGCCGGCATAGTCGGCGAAATGATGCTTTGGCAGGATCTGGCCGACGGAGCCGACGAAGGGGTCGGCCCAGAACGGGGTCGGCGCCTTGAAGATCACCTTGACGGTGTGATCGTCGATCTTCTCGACCTTGATATTCTGGTAGGACCCCGTGGTGTAGGCGGCGGTCGCCAGATCCGCGGCGTAGGCCCAGGTGAAGACGACGTCGTCGGCGGTGAAGGGCTTGCCGTCATGCCATTTGACGCCCTGCTTCAGCTTCCAGGTCACGGTCGTGCCGTCAGGCGAGAGGCCGCCGTTCGCCTTGGTCGGAACCTCGGCGGCGAGGCAGGGGATGAGGTTGCCCTCCTTGTCCCAGCCGGCGAGCGGCTCGAAGAAGATGCGCGAGGCGACCTGGTCCTTGGTGCCGATCGCGAAATGCGGATTGAGCAGCGTTGGTGCCTGCCAGATCAGGATCTTGAGCGGGCCGCCGCCGCCGGCCTTGGTCGGTTTGTAGTCAAGCGTGGCGTCCGCCATCGCCACGTCGTTCCAGCTCAGGATCTGGCTCGCGATCGGCGCGGCGATCCCGACCGCCGCCATCGTCTTCATGAACGAGCGCCGCGACAGCGTGCCTTGCTTGACCTCCGCGATAAGCCCGCGAATCTCGTTCTCGTTCATCGGATGACCTCCACCGTCGCAAAGACAAGTCGCCACTGGCATGCAAGTACCGTGCACACTAGCGCAGGATGTCCGGGGTCGTGGAGTCAAAGTTGAGGTTGTCGGTTTGAAGGAGGGCGTACTTGCGATGAAACGCCGCAGGGCAAGCCTCGAAGGGCGACGGCCCGGCTGCATCCCGGCCATTCGTCCTTCGAGGCTCGCAGTGCAATGTCTCTGCATCCACTCGCACCTCAGGATGACGGAACCAACATTGCGCAGCGCAGCGGAGCTGGACCGCCGCCTGAAGCATTCAGGCGGCGGTCCAGTGCGAGCTAACTGAACTTGGGGAAGTTCTAAGGCCGCGCCGGAACGCTAACCCGGTCGCCGCGGACGCCTCAAGTTTCATAATGTTGCTCCGGCCGGAATTTCATTGCAGTCGCCGGGAAAATGCCACACATGACCATCGGGGACTCGAATGCGTCAACGTCCATTTGCAATCGTCAGCGCTGTTCCAATTGCGTTCTCGAGAATTTCCTCCGACAATTGCCCGTCGCTCACCGCGCGTGACAATTGCAGCGCGCCGACCATGGCCGCGTAGACCGAAATCGCGCGTCGCCGACGGTCCGTAGCCGAGCCATCCGGCATCTGCGCCGCCATCAGCGCAATGATCTCGGACGTCTTTCCGGTGAATGCGTCACGCGTCGCCTTCGGATGCCGCGCGATCTCGGCAACCAGTGCCGCAGTCGGGCAACCGGTGCCGGCGTGTTCGCGATGACGCGGGGAGAGATAGTCGCGGATCGTCGTCTCCAGCGCGACGCCGTTTGCGAGATTGTCCTTGTGCTTCTGCTCGCGCCGCTCCAGCGCGTCGAGCACCACCGCGCGAACCAGATCTTCCTTGGAGGCGAAGTGGGTGTAGAAGGCCCCGTTGGTCAGGCCGGCCTGCGCCATGATGCCGGCGAGGCCGACCGCGGCGATACCGCTCTCGCGGAACTGCGACGAGGCTACATCGAGGATATGCCGCCGCGTCGTGTCCCGGTGTCCCTTGTCGTAGCGCGCCAATTCCGCCTCCTGCGACCCGATCGCCGCCCGGCCACAAAATCGTGAGGGCCGTCCTATTGCATTACGATCATAATAATACATTATAGTCATAATGCAAAGGGGCGGGCGATCGGTCGTGCCTTCAGGGAACCACAGGACCGTACCCATGTCAGTCGAGGATGCCGCCGCGCCGGCCTTGTCCGCCACGCAATTCGTGGCCCACACCGCGGCGCCGCTTCGCCAGGTGGCGGCATCGGCACCGAGCGCCGCGGAGCAAAGGCGTGCGGCGTTGCTGCATGCGCCGATCCTGCCGACGCTGCTCAGGCTGGCGCTGCCGACCGTGACCGTCCTCGTCGCACAGACCGCGGTCAACATCGCGGAGGCCTATTATGTCGGCTATCTCGGCACCGATGCCCTCGCCGGCGCCGCCCTGGTGTTCCCGATCTTCATGCTGATGACCATGATGTCGAATGGCGGCTTCGGCAGCGGCGTCGCGTCCTCCGTCGCCCGCGCAGTCGGTGCCGGCCGCCGCGCTGACGCCGAAGCGGCGCTGTTGCATGCCGTGGTGCTCGCGATCATCGCCGGCGGAGTGTTCACGCTGGGCGTCATCGTCGGCGGTCCGCATCTGTATCGTGCCCTCGGTGGCACCGGCGATGCGCTGGCGGCGGCGACCACCTATTCCAACTATCTGTTCGCCGGCGCCATACCGGTGTGGATCGTCAATCTCCAGGCCGCAGCGCTGCGTGGCTCCGGCAATGTCAGGGTGCCCGCACTGGTGACGCTGGTCGGCGCGATCGTGACCATTCCGGTCTCGCCGGCGCTGATCTTCGGGTTCGGGCCGATCCCGCGGCTCGGCATCGGCGGCGCGGGCGTCGCCTTCGGCCTCTATTATGGCGCGGCGATGTTGTTCCTGCTGCGCTACATGGCCTCTGGCGCCACCGGCCTCAAGCTGCACATCGTGCCATTGCGTGCAAAGATTTTTGGCGACATGCTCAAGGTCGGCATCCCCACCGCGTTCAACGCGGTGCTGACCAACCTCACCGTCATCCTCGTTACCGGCGCGGTCGGCCTGTTCGGGACCTCCGCGCTCGCCGGCTACGGCATCGCCTCGCGGCTCGACTACATCATGATCCCGCTGCTGTTTGGCATCAGCACGGCGACACTGACCATGGTCGGTGTCAACATGGGCGCGGGCCAGCCGGCGCGGGCGCGGAAAATCGGCTGGATCAGCGGCCTCGTCGGCATGATCATGACCGGCACGATTGGCCTCCTGGTCGCGATTTTCCCGGCCGCCTGGCTGCACCTGTTCAGCCATGACGCGGACGTCGTGGGCGAGGGTATGACTTACCTGCGCATCGTCGCACCAGCCTATGCGGCACTCGGTTTTGGCTTCGTCACGTCGTTCGCCGCCCAGGGCACGGGCCGCGCGATGGGCCCGCTGGTTTCGTCCGTCGCGCGCATCCTGATTGCGGCGGGCGGCGGCTGGATCGCGGTGGCGGGCTTTGGCGCAGGCATGGCGGGGCTTGCCACCATGGTGACGGTGTCGCTCGCTGCCTATGCCGCCATCTGCGTCCTGATCATGCTGTCACCGGCGACGTGGCGGACTGAGTAAAGAGGCTCACTGGAGGCCGGCAACGCCGACGGCCAGCGCCGACAGCAGCAGCAGATTGCTCAGCAATTTGAGCGGCGTGTTCGGCTGCGCCAGCCAGCGCGAGACCTTCTCGGAGAAGGACAGCGCCGGATCGGCGAACAGTTGCTCAAAGCTTTGCCCGAAGAAATGTGGAAATTTCGGTCCGAGCCACGGCGTCACCAGCGCGTGCAGGGTTGACGCCATCGCGACGAAGATGGCGGCGCCAAAGGGTTCGCCGACGAATTCGGCTGCGTCGATCAATTTCATCGTCAGCGCGACGCCGGAAAAGAACGGCACACCCTGGAGCAGGACGTAGAGCACGAAACATTCGCGGCGGTTCCGGCCTGTGAGCTTCGGAGCGGTGAGGGTGGTCATGGCTGATCTCCTGGCTGAATTGGTTTCTGTGATGCCGCCATTTTCGCTCCCCGGCTGTCACTGCGCCGTGATGCGCGTCACGCTTGCGGACGGCGTCGTCGTCGCCGTGAATTCGTTTCTCGTCGGGCATCGAATGGAGAAGGTGATTGCCGCTGCCCGCATTCAATATGGATTTCCATTTCATTGATTTCGCAGCGTGGAGAAGCGAATACGGTTCCAATCGTTGCCGATGAGTCATGAAGACGCTGAGTCGTGGAGACCAAGATGTCGTTTCGTTCCGCCCTGATCCTTTCCGCCATCCTCGCCGCGTGGTCGGCGGGCGCCTCGGCCGAGACCATCAAGATCGGCGTGACGCCGGGGCTGCATGCGCAGATCTTCGGGGCGGTGAAGCCGATCGCGGCCAGGCAGGGCCTCGACATCCAGCTCATCGAGTTCTCCGATTATTTCGTGCCGAACGCCGCGCTCGACGCGGGCGAGATCCAGGCCAATTCGTTCCAGAACCAGCCGTATCTGGACAACCAGAAGGCCGATCGCGGCTACAAGATCGAGTCGTTGGGCCTGACCGTGAACTTTCCGATCGGCGTCTATTCCAAGAAGCACAAGGCTTTCGCCGACATCCCCAAGGGCGGCAAGGTTTCGATCCCGAACGATCCGACCAATGGCGGCCGCGTTCTGCTGCTCCTGCGCGACAAGGGCGTGATCAAGCTGAAGGACGGTACGGGCTTCAAACCGACGGTGCTTGATATCACCGAGAATCCCAGGAAGCTGAAATTCATCGAGGTCGACGCGGCGCAGGCGCCGCGCGCGCTCGACGACGTCGATGCCGCCGCGATCAACACCAATTACGCAACCCAGGCGGGCCCCGATCCGGTCAAAAATCCGATCCTGCGCGAGGACCCGATGGGACCCTATGTCAATTTGATCGCCATCCGTACGGCGGACAAGGACAAGCCATGGGTCAAGATCCTCGTCGAAAGCTACCACACGGCGGAGGTCAAGGATTTCGTCCTGACCAAGTTCAAGGGCGCGGTGCTGCCGAGCTGGTAGGCAGTCTGCCCAGCCAAAGCCCAGCGCAGGGGGAGTGATCTGGCGGGCAGCCTTGCACAATGCCCGCTTGTCTGGAGCCGCGGCAACCGACATCATCGGGGCCCATCCTCGCCCGACAGGGGTCGTATGAAACGCTTTGCAAACCTGAAACGCCTTGGGTTCTTCACCCGGCTTCTCGACGAGGCCCCGCCCGCCGATCGCTACCGCTTCGCGGCCGAGCAGATCGTGCGTGCCGAGAAGGCGGGCCTCGATTCCGCGTGGATCGCTCAGCATCATTTCCACGAGCGCGAGGGCGGCCTGCCGTCGCCCTTCACCTTCCTTGGTTATGTGGCGGCGCAGACCTCGCGCATCCGTCTCGGCACCGGCATCGTCACCTTGCCGCTCGAGAATGCGGTGCGGGTGGCGGAGGATGCCGCGGTGCTCGACCTGCTCTGCAATGGCCGGTTCGAGCTCGGCGTCGGCACCGGCGGCAACCCGTCGGCCTTTGCCGCCTTCGGCCTCGACAGCGCCCGTCGCAACGAGATTTTTGCTCGCAATCTGGACGTCGTTCGCACGGCGCTGGTCGGCAAGCCGCTCGACGGCGGCGATACGATCTATCCGCAGCGTCCGCAATTGGACGGCCGGATCTGGCAGGCGACGTTCTCGGTCGCGGGGGGCGCCCGTGCCGGCAAGGCGGGCGACGGCCTCTTGCTGTCGCGGACCCAACCCCGGACCAGGGGGGCGCCGAAGGCCACGCTTGCCGAAATCCAGAACCCGGTCATCGACGCCTATCTCGAAGCGCTGCCGCCGGGACGCGAGCCGCGCATCATGGCCTCGCGCAGCGTCTTCGTCGCCGACGACCATGCCGAGGCGATGCGTCTCGCCGATATCGGGCTGCGGCGCGCGCTGCCGCAATTCATGAAGGGTGGTCACCTTCCCCCAGGCGAGACCCTGGAGGAGATGATCACGGCGTTCGACACCCATGTCGGCGCGGCCGACCAGGTCATCGCCTCGCTCCGCGCGGACGCGACGCTGGAGCGGGTCACCGATCTCGTCTTCCAGGCGCATTCGGTCGATGCGCCGCATCCCTATATCCTGCGCTCGATCGAGCTGGTCGCGGAGAAGGTTGCGCCCGCGCTGGGCTGGACCCGGACGGCCCCCGATGTGGCTCTGGCAGGCTGATCGACATGAAACTGATTGCGTTGCACGAGGCTGAATGATGGGAACGAAGGATATCATCGATACGCTCGCCGGGATCGAGCCGGGCTCGGCGCTCGACGCCATCCGCGGCCGCCGCGTGCAGGCACGCGAGAATGCACAGACAAGCTATCTCTCGCTGTTCGAGCCGATCGACGCCAGCGATTTTTCGCTGGTGGAGCGTGCGGCGGTCGCGTTCTTCGTGATCGGCCTTCACCGAGAGCTTACCGTGGCCGCTTTCTATCGGGCCAAGCTCGCGGCGGCCGCCGATGGCGCGCGTCTGGTTGAGGCGGTCGAGGTCGAAATCGCGCGAGGCGAGACCTCGGGCCCGTACGGCGCCTTTCCGGCGGGCCCGCTGTCGGTGGAGAACAAGGCCGGGCTGATCTATCGCGTGAGCGCAGAGCGCGGGCCGGACCTCGGCGCCCGGCTCGTGGCGGCGTTTGAGCATGCGCACCTTCTGGTGTTCCGGCCGCGCGATGCCGCATCGTCCGACATGAAGGCGTTGCTGGCGGCGGGCTGGTCGAATACCGGCATCGTCACCTTCTCCCAGCTCGTGGCGTTCCTGTCGTTCCAGGTGCGTGTCGTCAGCGGCTTGCGAACGCTCGCAGCAGCGAACGCGTAAGAGGAGACCGCACCATGAGCCCTGCAAGCACAGTCAACCCGCCCGTCGTCTTCACCCAGGACGAGCTCGGCTGGGTGTCGTGGATCGATCCACTGCCCGAAGCCGAGTTGACCGAGCGGCATTTCGCCGGCCTCGTCGATCGCGCCCGCGCCAAATCGGAATACTTTCGCCTGCTGGTGCGCGATCCCGAGGTGCTGGAGGCCCGCACCAAGACCGACAAGGACATCTTCTACAACATCGCCGACGGCCTGCCGCGTGCCGAGCGTGAGCTCGCGGCCGCGGCGACCTCGCGCTACAACGGCTGCATCTATTGCGCCTCCGTGCATGCGCGGTTCGCCAGCACCTATTCCAAGCGCCGCGACGACGTACAGCGGCTACTCGACGAGGGCGTCGGCGCCGATCTCGGCGAGCGCTGGAATGCGGTCGTCAAGGCGTCGGTGGCGCTGGCCGCGACGCCGGTTGCGTTCGGTCCTGACAATGTCGATGAGCTGCGCCGTGCCGGCCTCGACGATGCGGAGATCGTCGACGTCATCAACGGCGCCTCGTTCTTCAACTGGGCGAACCGGCTGATGCTGTCGCTCGGCGAGCCCTCGAAATAGGCAATCTCACCGGCATGGAAATTGCTGATTGTTTCAACACCTGACAGGATGGAGCCCCTGCATGAGCAACATCGATCGTCGTACCCTGGTCAAAAGCTCGCTCGCCGCCATGATGGCGGGAGCAGCATTCTCGCGTACAGCCTTCGCGCAATCGTCCGAGCCGATCCTGCTGGGCGTCAGCGGTCCGCTGACCGGGCCGAACGCACAATATGGCACGCAGTGGAAGCAGGGCTTTGATCTCGCGCTCGACGAGATCCAGGCGGCCGGCGGCATCAACGGCCGCAAGCTCGCCTACAGCTTCGAAGACAGCCAGAGCGATCCGCGCCAGTCGGTGGCGATCGCGCAGAAATTCGTCTCCGATCCCAGGATCGTCATGGAGCTCGGCGACTTCTCGAGTCCCGCTTCGATGGCGGCCTCGCCGATCTATCAGCGCGGCGGGCTGGTGCAGTTCGGCTTCACCAATTCTCATCCCGACTTCACCAAGGGCGGCGACTTCATGTGGAGCACCTCGGTCAGCCAGGCCGACGAGCAGCCGCTGCTGGCGGCCTATGCCGTCAAGCGTCTCGGACTGAAGAAGCTCGCAGTGCTGCATCTCAACACCGATTGGGGCCGCACCAGCCGCGACTATTTCGTCAAGGCGGCCAAGGAGAATGGTGCCGAGATCGCGGTCACCGAAGGCTACATCGCGGAGGAGCGCGACTTCCGCTCCACGCTGGTGCGTGTCCGTGATGCAAACCCGGACGGGCTGATCCTGATCTCGTACTATTCCGACGGTGCGCTGATCGCGCGTCAGGCGCGTCAGGTCGGGCTGAAGCAGGTGATCTGCGCCGCGAGCTCGGTCTACTCGCCGAAATTCCTGGAGCTCGGCGGCGAGGCGGTCGAGGACGTCCATGTCGGCACGCGCTACTTCCCGGAAGACCCGCGCCCCGAGGTGAAGAAATTCATCGCGGGCTTCAAGAAGAAATACAACGGCCAGGAGCCCGATGCGTTCAACGCCTACTCCTATGACGCGATGAACATGGCGGCCGCCGTGATCAGGATCGGCGGCACCGACCGGCGCGCCATCCGCGATGCCTTCGCGAAAGTGAAGGACGTATCGAGCGTGATCTTCGGGCAAGCGACGTTCGACGTCGAGAGCCGCCGCGTCAAGGGCGCCATGAATGCCGAGCTCGTCGTGCGCAAGGGTCAGTTCGCGCTCTGGGATGGCAAGCCGACCTGACATGATGGCCGGAGCGGGCGCTCCGGCCGCTTTTCTCTCTACGCGGTGACAACAGCGTGTCTTCCTGGCTCGACTACACGATCAACGGGCTGATCGTCGGCAATGTCTACGCTCTGGTTGCGGTCGGGCTTGCGCTGATCTTCGGCGTCAGCCGGCTGATCAACTTTGCCCAGGGCTCGATCTATCTCGTCGGTGCCTATATCGGCTGGGTCGCGGTGGTGCAGCTGCATACGCCGCTGCCGCTCACCATCATCGTGGTCGCGGTGGCCGCCGCGCTGGTCGGGCTGGTCATCGAGCGGTTCGGCCTGCGGCCGCTGCAGAACTCAGTGCGCATCGCACCGCTGCTCGCGACGATCGGCATCAGCTTCGTGCTCGATCAGCTGGTGATGCTGACCTTCTCGCCCAACCCGCGCGCGCTGCCGAGCCAGTTGCCCGATGTGCGTTTCCAGGTCGGTGGCGGCACGATCGGGCCGCTCGATCTGCTCATTGCCGGCGTCGGCATCACCAGCGCGCTGCTGCTGTTCGTGTTCCTGCGCTACAGCAAGCTCGGCTGGGCGGTGCGCGCGACCGCGCAGGATCGCGATGCCGCGATGCAGATGGGCGTGGACGTCAACCGCGTCAATCAGGCGGTGTTCGGCATTGCGGCTGCGCTCGGCGGCGTCTCCGGCCTGCTGGTCGGCATGTACTACAACCAGATCGACACTGCGATGAGCCTGCAGGCGACGCTCAAGGGCGTCGTCGCCGAAGTCGTCGGCGGCGCCGGCAACGTGCCGGGCGCCGTGATCGGCAGCCTGCTGCTGGGACTGGTCGAGAGCTACGGCGTCGCCGTGTTCGGCACCAGCTACCGCAACCTGTTCGCATTCCTGCTGCTCGTCGTGGTGCTCGTGTTGCGCCCGAACGGATTGTTCGCCAGCGCACGACAGGCGCCGCCGGAGCCGCTCACCGGCACCTTCATCGCGCCGAGCCGCCCGGTGCGGATTCCGCGCTGGGCGCTGCTGGTCGCCGCCGCTGCGTTTGCGATCCTGCCGCTGTTTCCGGTGTCCTTCTATGTGCTCCAGACCCTGATCAACGCCTGGCTGCTCGGCATGCTCGCGCTCAGCCTGACGCTGGTGGCGGGAACGATCGGCCAGGTCTCGCTCGGTCACGCGGCGCTGCTTGCGATCGGCGCCTACACCTCCGCGCTGCTGTCGCTGAATTTCTTTGTCCCCGTCGGCCTCGCCATCATCGGCGGCGGCCTGATGAGCGCCGCGCTCGGCACCGCGCTGATCTCGCCGTCGTTCCGTCTGCGCGGGCACTATGTGTCGATCGCCACGCTCGCGATCGGCGAGATCGTGTCGCTGGTGATCCTGAACTGGGAAAGCGTCACCCGCGGGCCCATCGGCATCTCCGGCATCCCGCCGTTGGCGCTGTTCGGCTATGATCTGATCAGCGCGACATCGATCTACTGGTTCAGCTTCATCGTGATGGTCGTGCTGGCTTTGCTGCAGGGCCGGCTGCTCGGCTCGCATCTCGGCCGCAGCTTTCGCGCCATTCGCGACGACGACATTGCTGCGCGCGCCTATGGCCTCAGCCTGAACCGCTACAAATCGCTCGCCTTCATCTTCGGCGGGTTCGCCGCCGGCGTCAGCGGCGGCATCGCCGCGCATCTCTATTCCTACATCAACCACGAGACCTTCAACACGCAGCAATCCATCCTGGCGCTGACGGTCGTGATCCTCGGCGGTCTCGGCAACGTCGTCGGTGCCATCGTTGGATCGGTGGCGCTGGTCGGCCTGCCCGAAGTGTTCCGGATCGCGGCGGAGTATCGCATCCTGATCTACGGAATCGTGCTCCTGCTGCTGGTGCGATTCAGGCCGCAGGGCCTGTTGGGGACGATGTGATGGCGGAGCAGCACACGACCATGCTGTCCCTGCGCGGGCTGACGCGCCGCTTCGGCGGCCTCACCGCCGTCAATGCGATTGATCTCGATCTCGCGAAGGGCCAGCTCGTCAGCATCATCGGCCCGAACGGTGCCGGCAAGACCACGCTGTTCAATCTCGTCACCGGGCTCGATCGGCCTGACGCCGGCGAGGTCCGCTTCGAAGGCCAGGACATCACGGGTCTGTCGCCGGAACGGCTTGCGGCCGGAGGGATCGCGCGCACCTTTCAGCTGGGCCGAGTCTTCGGAAATCTCAGCGTCATGGACAACGTTTTGATCGGCGCCCACACGCGGCTGCGCGCGGTCAAGCCGGCGGTGCCGCTGATCGGCCCGCTGCTGGAGCTGGGATTGGCGCTGCTGCGTCCCGCCAGTGTCAGGGCGGAAGAAGAGCGGCTGCGCGAAGAGGTGAAAGCCATCCTCGCGCGCTTCGGCGAGCGGCTGCTGCCGCGGATCGACCAGCCGGCCTACAGCCTCTCCTACGCCAACCGCCGCCGCGTCGAGATCGCGCGCGCGCTGGCGCTGAAGCCGCGCCTGCTGCTGCTGGACGAGCCGACAGCCGGCATGAACCCGACGGAGACAACGGAGATGCAGGGCCTCGTCGCCGAGCTGAAGGCGGAAGGGCTGACCATCCTCCTGATCGAGCACAAGCTGGAGATGGTGATGCGGCTCTCCGACCGCGTGATCGTCATGGACGAGGGCAAGAAGATCGCGGAAGGTCCGGGCGAAGTGGTGCGTGGCGATCCCAAGGTGATCGAGGCCTATCTCGGCCACGGCCTGTCGGGGAAGGCTGAGCAGGAGAGCGCGGCATGACGACGAGCGCAGCCGAGCCGCTGCTGGCGCTGTCCAACGTCAATACGTTCTACGGGCAGGCGCAGGTGCATTTCGATCTGTCGATCACGGTCGGCCGCGGCCACATCGTCTGCCTGCTCGGCGGCAATGCCAGCGGCAAGTCCACGACGATGAAGATCATCCTCGGCCTCGTGAAGCCGCGATCAGGTGACGTGACGTTCGATGGCGCCTCGCTGCTGGGGCTGACCACGCCGCAGATCGTCCGCCGTGGCATCGCCTCGGTGCCCGAGGCGCGGCGCCTCTTCGCCGACATGAGCGTGCGTGAAAACATCCTGATGGGCGCCTTCGTGCGCAACGATCACGAGGCGATCGCGCAGGATCTCGAGAAGATGCTGGGGCTGTTTCCCAAGCTCGGCCAGCGGCTGTCGCAGCGCGCCGGCTCGCTCTCCGGCGGCGAGCAGCAGATGGTCGCGATGGCGCGCGCGCTGATGAGCCGTCCCCGGATGATCGTGATGGACGAGCCGACCATGGGGCTGTCGCCGCTCTATGTCGATCGCGTGCTGGAGCTGATCCGCACCATCAACCAGGAAGGCGTCTCGGTCTTCATGGTCGAGCAGAACGCCAGCCTCGCACTCGAGATCGCGCACGAGGCCTATGTGCTCCAGACCGGCAAGATCGTGCTCTCCGGACCGGCGCGCGCGTTGAAGGACGACCCCCGCATCCGCGACGCCTATCTCGGCGGCTCCGAGGCGGCCTGATGCAATGCGCTGACCTCTCCGCCTCGTCATGGCCGGGCTTGTCCCGGCCATCCACGTCTTAACTCCGGGCACTCCTGCAAATTCGCATATACGGTCATCAGGACGCAGCCGGGGCTGGTCAGTATGATCATTCTATGAAATTATCATACTGCTGGCGCGATGGCGCGCGGACGGAATGATTGCTGTGTCGAAATTGTCCTTGCGGGCGGTCGAGCCCGGTGTGGTGCTGCTGTTCGGTGGGCTCATCGCCGCCAATATCGCAGCGTGGATGTGGGCCTTCGCTGCTTTCGGTGACCGGCCGACGGTGATGGCGACCGCGCTGCTCGCCTGGGTGTTCGGCCTGCGCCACGCCGTCGATGCCGACCACATCGCTGCCATCGACAATGTCGTGCGCAAGCTGATGCAAGCGGGCGGCACGCCGCGCAGCGTCGGCCTTTATTTCGCGCTCGGACATTCCACCGTGGTCGTGGTCGCGACCATGCTGCTTGCGCTGGGCGTGGTGAGCCTCGGCGGCGACAGCCTGCTGCGGGAAATCGGCGGCTTCATCGGCACCTCGGTGTCGGCGCTGTTCCTGCTGGTGATCGCGGCCATCAATCTCGCTATCTTCGTCAGCCTGTGGCGGACGCTTCGTATCGCGCGCGAGCAGGGCGTTCACGACGCCGAAGGCCTCGAGGCGCTGCTTGCCAGCCGCGGCTTCCTCGCTCGGCTGCTCGGCCCGATGTTTCGCCTGGTGACAAAGCCGCAGCACATGTATCCGCTGGGATTCCTGTTCGGGCTCGGCTTCGATACCGCGACCGAGATCGGCCTGCTCAGCATCTCCGCCGGTGAGGCCGCGCGCGGCGCTTCGTTCGCCGATATCCTGGTCTTTCCCGCGCTGTTCGCCGCCGGCATGGCGCTGGTCGACACCGCCGACTCCGCGCTGATGGTCAGCGCCTATCGCTGGGCCTTCGTCGATCCCTTGCGAAAGCTCTGGTACAACCTCACGATCACCGGCGCCTCCGTCGCGGTGGCGCTGTTGATCGGCGGCATCGAGGCGCTTGGCCTGATCGCGGATCGCCTCGGCCTGTCCGGCGGCGTGTGGACGCTGGTCGATCACCTGAACGGGTCGCTTGCGAATGTCGGCTTTGCCGTGATTGCGCTGTTCGTTGTCGCCTGGCTCGTCTCGGTCATGCTCTATCGCCGTGTGTTTGCAGGCGATCGGCACCGCGCCGCGCCAAGGGTCCTGGAATGCACCGATGCGACCGAGGCGGCCTGATCTCGGTCGTCGCTGCGGCGCGCTGACGGCACTCCCGGCCTTCGTCCTTCTCGCGGATTGCGACAGGGCCTTGGCGCAGAGCAACGGTGCCTCGCGCGAGCTGCCCGCGATCCAGGTCACCCGCGGCGAGACGCCGCGTCACAAGAAGCCGCCTGTGCCGCGACGCGCCGGCAAACCGGCGGTGGACGGCAGCAGCGTCGCACAGCCGGCGCCAACGCCGCCAGCGGATGTCGCCGGTGTCGCCTCCGGCGCGAAAGGCGCGCCCGGAATGGCGAGCGAGCTCACCGTCTCCGGCGACGCGGTCAACGCGCGCCCCTTCACCCGGCCGGGCGAGGCGCTCGAAGCCGTGCCGGGGCTGATCGTGACCCAGCATTCCGGCGAGGGCAAAGCCAACCAGTATTTTCTGCGCGGCTATAATCTCGATCACGGCACCGATCTTGCGATCACCGTCGACGACGTCCCCGTCAACATGCGGACCCACGCGCACGGCCAGGGCTATGCTGATCTGAACTGGCTGATTCCGGAAACCGTCGCCGCGATCGACGTGCGCAAGGGGCCGTATTTCGCCGACGAGGGAGACTTCGCCTCCGTCGGCAGCGTGCGTATCGGCCTGATCGACCGAACCGAAAAGGGTCTCGCGCAGGTGACCGCCGGCAGCTTTGGCTATCGCCGCCTGCTCGGCATGGACTCCGCGACAGTCGGCGATGGCTCGCTGCTCGTCGCCGGCGAGCTCGGCACCTATAACGGTCCCTGGGACAATCCGGACAACGTTCGAAAGCTCAACGGCCTCGTGCGCTACAGCCAGGGCACTGCGACCGATGGAGTCTCCATAACCGGTATGGCCTATGTCAATAAATGGAATTCGACGGACCAGGTGCCGCAGCGCGCGATCACCAGCGGCCTGCTCGACCGCTTCGGCTCGGAAGATCCGAGCGATGGCGGCAACACCAACCGCTTCGCGCTCTCGGCCCGCGTCGCGCAGAGCGACGATCTCGGCTCGTGGAAGGCCAACGCTTATGTCGTGAAGAGCCAGCTCGATCTCTTCAACAATTTTACCTACTACCTCAGCGATCCCATGCTCGGCGACCAGTTTCACCAGCACGACGACCGACTGATGGCTGGCGCCAACATCTCGCGCACGCTGAGCGGCTCGTTGGCGGGCCTGCCGATGCAGACCACCTTCGGCCTGCAATCGCGCTATGACGCGATCGACCTTGCGCTCACCAACTCGTTCCAGCGCGGATTTCTCGCCAACATCCGCAGCGACAAGGTCGGCGAGGGCAGCGTCGGCCTCTATGCCGAGAACACCGTGCGCTGGGCCGACTGGCTCAGGACCACGATCGGCTTCCGCGGCGACTACTACGCCGCCGATGTCACCTCGCTGTTCGATGCCGGCAATTCCGGCCGTGCCGACGCCGCGCTCGGCAGCCCGAAATTCCGGATGGTGCTCGGCCCCTTCAACCAGACCGAATTCTTTCTCGGCGCCGGCACCGGCATGCATTCCAACGACGCGCGCGGCGCGACCACGACGGAAGACCCCGGCGATGCCTCCACAAGGCTGACGCCGTCGCCGCTGCTGGTGCGCACGCGGGGAGCGGAGGTCGGCGTCCGCAGCAGAATTGTTCCCGGCCTCGACAGCTCGCTCAGCCTGTTCATCCTCGACCAGGATTCCGAGATCCTGTTCTCAGGTGATGCCGGCGACACCTCGGCGACCCGCGCCAGCCGCCGCTACGGTTTCGAATGGACCGGCCATTATCGCCCGCGATCGTGGATCGATATCGACGCCGATCTCGCCATGACGCATGCGCGCTTTCGCGGCACCGACAGCGAGCAGGCGGAGGTCTACGCCTCGCTGGCCGGCTATCCAGAGGCGCAGATCGGCAATGCGCCCGGCAATTACATTCCGAATGCGCCGGCGATGGTGGCCTCGGCCGGCGTCACGCTCGGCGAGAAGACCGGCTGGTTCGGGGCCTTGCGCTGGCGCTATCTGGCGTCGAGCCCGCTCTCGGAAGACAATGCCTTCCGCTCCTCCGCGACCAGCATCTTCAACGGCCGCCTCGGCTATCGCATCGACAACGGCTGGCGCGTCCAGCTCGACGTGCTCAATCTCTTCAACACGCAGGCGAACCAGATCACCTACGCTTACGGTTCGCTGCTCAAGACCGACACGCTGTACAATCTCTGCACCGGCGGCGTCGCACCGACGGCGGTCTGCCAGAACGGTGTGATGGACTACGTGCTGCACCCGGTCGAGCCGCTGACGTTCCGCCTCACCGTAGCCGGAGCGTTCTGAGCATATCAGACGGAGGCCGCGCTCGGAGCCGGCTCCGCCGGCAGATCGTCGCCATTGGGATCGCCCGGCGCCGTGGCCCAGGCCAGTTCCACCAGCGTCACGAACCTGCGGCCGGCGCCATCGAGCTGGCACACGATCAGCCCCTGCTCCTCCATGTAGCCGAGCAGGCGTTGTGCCCGGCGCAGGGAGTGCGAGCCGTAGGCGCGGGCGATCGCGGCATCGCCGGGGCAGGGCCAGCCTTCCTTCGCCGCGCGCGCGATCATCATGAACACGCCCTGCATGTCGTCGGGCAGGATCGAGGCACGCAGCGAGACGTCCTGCCAGGCGTCGTCCTCGGCATGCTCGGCGCCGAGCCCGGCGCGTGCGCGTGTCAGCATGCGGCGGAATTCGGTGAGGTCGGGCACCGCGGAGCCGAGGCCCTCGATGCGGCAGCGAACCACGAACTCCTGATAGAGCACGCCGACGGCGCGGAACCCGGCATCGGGCGCCGCGAGTACGGCGCGCAAGGTACGATCGACGCGCTCGCGCCGCTCCGCGAGCTCCTCGGCGCTGATCGGCACCTCGACCGCCTCAGGCCGGATCTCCGGCGCGGCGGCTTTCGCGGCGCGAAGCTGTTCGAGCAGGTCCGGCGCGGGCCGGCGCTGTGGGCGGCTGGCATCGGGCGGCGGCGCTGCCAGGATCACGGCGCGCATATCCTCGAGTGAGGCTTCCGGCATCGGCATCAGCCGCGGCGTCGAATTGCGCGCGTGGGTGTCGGTCGGACCGATGTGCAAACGCAGGGGACGGCGCGACAGCGCAGGACCAAGCGCCATGAATTGTCCGCGCTCGAGATCGCGAAAGGCTTCGGCCTGCCGCCGCTCCATGCCGAGCAAATCGGCGGCGCGCGCCATGTCGATGTCGAGGAAGGTCCGCCCCATCAGGAAGTTCGACGCTTCCGCCGCGACGTTCTTGGCGAGCTTTGCCAGCCGCTGGGTCGCGATGATGCCGGCAAGGCCGCGCTTGCGGCCGCGGCACATCAGATTGGTCATCGCACCGAGCGAAAGCTTGCGCGCTTCGTCCGAAACTTCGCCGGCGACCGCCGGCGCGAACAGCTGCGCTTCGTCCACCACCACCAGCATCGGGTACCAATGGTCGCGGTCCACGTCGAACAGCCCGCCGAGGAAGGCTGCGGCGCGGCGCATCTGGTTTTCCGCGTCGAGCCCTTCGAGATTGAGCACGGTGGAGACGCGATGCAGCCGTGCGCGCTCGCCGGCGACCTGAAGCCCGCGCTCGGTGTGATCCTCGGCCTCGATCACGAGATGACCGAAATGCTCGGCCAGCGTGACGAAATCGCCTTCCGGGTCGATGATGGCCTGCTGCACCCAGGGCGCGCTCTGTTCCAGCAGACGCCGCAGCAGATGCGATTTGCCGGAGCCCGAATTGCCCTGCACCAGCAGACGGGTCGCCAGGAGTTCCTCGAGGTCCATGGCCGCCGCGGCGCCCGCCGCAGTCTGCCCCATCTCGATCGCAACCGTCATGTCCCGACTCAAATTCCCATCATTCGCGGACAGGGGCTTATCAACCCCGTCGCGGCGCGTCGAGCGCCACGGCGCGAATCATGCGTGTTGCCCACGGCGCAGTTCAGGCGCGATGTGATCGCCGTAGAAGTGCGGGCTGGAACGCTTGGGCGGAGCTCTTGAGCCGGGAGCGGCGCGCTACTGCGCGCCCGATCCGCCTTGCACGATCTTCTCGTTCAGCTTCAGGTCCACGGTCTCGACCGTGCGATCAATCTCGGTATTGGGCGTGCCGAGCTGATGCGAGATCAGCTTGACCAGCAGGTCGACGCGCTCGATGAAGGGGGCGCCGCTCGCAACCGCGCGCGCGGCCGATGACGGCTTGAGCAGGCTTTCGGCGGCCTTGGCGTATTTCGCGAACGGCACCTGGTCCTGCGGGTCGGCGCCGAGACGGCGGGCGATCGCGTCGACATGGTCGTAGATCGTCTGCGAGCGCGCCAGGTCGCCGTGCACGGCGTCGCGGATCGACTGCGGCTCGTGCGGCGTGATGCAGCGATAATTGCCGGTGAGCAGCATCGACCATTTCGCCAGCGGCACGAACAGGGACGAGAACACCTTCAGCTTCACCGGCACGTCATGGCCGTCGAGCGTCACCGCGTCGATGTCGGCTTCGAGCTCGCGCAGCACCTTGTTGTGCTTCTCGTCGGCGAAGACCGATGCCTTGAAGTTGGTGGGCAGGCCGACGTGAAGCACGTTCGCAGCCTCTTCCGGCGGACGGAAGGCCTGCGGGTCGGGCGAGCACAGCGTCACGAGCCCCGGCTCGAAGCGCTCCCACACCTGCGCATTGGTGTAGGCCTCCTCGAGATCCATGTCTGCGAGCGAGGGGATGCGCTTGAGATAGGGCAGCGGCGGCATGTTCATGATCGACAGGCACGGCAGCTTCGCCGCAGCGATCCTGACCATGAGCACGCGCACGGTGTGGTTGGTGTATTGCGGCTCCTGCATTGCAAGGCCGACCATGTCGTAGCGTGAGAGGTCGACATTGGCCGGGGTCACCGCGTCGAGCTTGCCGGGCAGATCACGCGAGAAGATGGCCCGGTGCACCGCCTCGTCGCGCAACTTGATGCGGACCTCGGTACCGTCGCGGTTGATCAGTTCCGCGGTCTTGGCGCGGCAGACCAGGGTCACGTTATGGCCCGCCATCAGCAGCTTCGTGCCCAGCAGCGAGCCGTAGGAAGCCCCGAGAATCAGAATGTTACGCGCCATATTCCGTCCCTTTGAAAATGTGTGTGATTTTTGAGCCCCGGCCGTCATCCGCGGGCGAGTTTCCGGCATGTAAAGCGAAGTGCCCTGGGATGGCAACTGGGATAATGCATACAAGGGGCGCCCCTATCGTCCGGAGCCGGGGGACCGAGGGAGCGCTCGCTCCGCATCGACCTTCCCCGACTGCGCTTCGCTCCGTCCGCGCTACGGGCTCTTGCTGTGTCGTCGTTCTGTCAATCCGCTTGCGTAAAAATATTCTTCTTTACCGAAATTCGGTTTTAACGTATGTGTCGCCCATCCCGGCTCATCCTTGAGGGGCGATCTTGTGGTCGTCATGTTCGCGAGCCGGGCTTGCGGTGGACGCGGCAGCGTCGGGCACGAGAAGTGCGGGCAGGGCGGATTGCTCTCCGTGAGCCCAAACGTCGTGCCGACGAGCGGCGCTGTCAGGTTCGTCTCGCCATCAGGTCGGCGGCAACGTGCACAAACGTCGTCGAAACCAATGGTGAACAAGCGAGCCGTGCGTACGGCAAAACCGTGTGGTCCTGGCCGTCGTTGTTACGGTCAAGCTCTTGCGGATGCGGCATCGCGTCAACCGGCGCGGTGTCGGCGACTTTCGCTGGAGTGAGGGAGGCCAAATGGAACTCGGCTCCCGGGAGAGCACGGCATAAGCCGTCCAACCACTGCGCAGGGAAGGCCGAGTGATTGGCTACACCTGTATGCTGCTGTGCGGTTTTCTCTGCGTGTGCTTTTCGCGCAGCGGACCGCGGGTGCCAGTCGGCACCCGGCCTTCCCTGCGCCCTCTTGGCTCAAAGAGGGTGGAGCGACCAAGCAAAGCTCGGGCGAATTGCGCCGCGAGGATGCGAAGGCGTGCCTGCGATTCAAGATGCGAGTTGGAAGAGCATATCTGCCGCCTCATGCCCCGTCATTGCGAGCACAGCGAAAAAATCCAGACTGCCACGAGGGATTCTGCTCCGTCGTTGCGCGTCTCACCCCTGGCTCGCCATGCGTGTGCGGTCGAGGTGTCCCTCGATCTTCGGGCGGTCGCGGGTACGCTCAAAACTGGTGCAGAGCAGTTCGGTCTCCTCGAGCGAGACCGGGGCGCGATACAGCCGGCACATGAATTCGGCCGTTGTGCGCCCCTTGCCGGCACCCGGGCCGGCGCCGGGGCTGCGTTCGGCGAGAAACATGCAGTCCCGGCAGATGCTGGCATCGAGGCGTTGATGTGCTGCGTCGAGGTGATTGAGGATCTCCCGCAGCGAGTCGCGCAATCTCACGCACTCGTCCGTCCCAAGCGCCGTGACTGCGTTCAGCACGTGATTGATCGGATCGTGCTGGTTCAGGCATTTCTCGCCCTGCGCGGTGACGTGGAGCACGACGGACCGCTTGTCCTCGTGCGACGGCTTTCGCACGAGGTAGGACTTGCTCTCCAGCGTCTTCACGATCTGCGATGCGGTCGCCCTAGTGGCGCCGATGAAGCCGGCCAGCGCGGACGGTGTACGCGAAAACCGGTTGGCGCGGCCGAGAAAGCGCAGTGCCATCCATTCCCGATCGCGCAATCCATGCTGATTGCCTTCGAAATACCAGGCCCTCGCCGCCTGAACCAGCAGCTCCACGGCTTCTCGTGCCACTGGCATGAATTTACCTCGTCCCCGGAGCTTCGTCTGCGGCGTCCCGAAGCCGCCATGCGCCCAGGCTCTCGAATTCTTCGAGGGGCGTCAGACGATTTGTGGCGTCCAAAGAGCACGTCGCGCCCGGGTCTTGCTCGAAGGCACGGACTGCAGCGGACACGACCGGGACCAATGGGCGTCGCGTCGTCAGGAGCAAGAGATTGCGTCGCTGATGGCATGCCAATGGCGTCGTCGCCGCACGGGAGCCCGAGTTGCCGTCGCCAGCAGACGATGGATCGGAGAAGTTCAACCGAAGCCCCTGAAGTTCAAGTCACACGCAGACGTTTCTTATCTTCCATCGAAACGATGAATGAGCTTCTCAACAAAATCAAGTAGAGACACTCTCGGAGACTGGATGTCTCTGCAATCGAATGTAACGTTCAAGACAATCCCGCTCTTCGGGACACATGATGGTGAACAACGTTCGACGAGTTACATGCACTTAACTGTGCGACGGTTTGATTGCACGGCACTTTGTTGTCTGTCGTTGATGCAGGTTGATCGAAGCTTGTGCATGATGACGCTGTGCTTCGGCACGTCATCCACAACCTGTGCGTTCTGACGGAGAATCGCCAAGGGAACTCACAGGAATTGCACGTTGCGGTTGTTGCGGCGCGGATCGAGTAATCGCCGGCCCCGTCGCTTCGGCATCAGCTGCCCCGATTCGCTCAACCGAACGGTGGAAGCGCTGGCGATGGAAACCGGTGGCGGCTGCGCGCGCATGCGCCGGGAGCGTGGCGGCATGCGCAATTGCCTGTCGAAACAATGAGCAAGGCGCGATTGCGGGGGCGCCGCGCGCCGTCTCGTCCTGCTAGTCGCCCCTGAGCATGTCCCGGAGCTCGCGGAAGGGATCGGCGCTTGGCGGAGCCGAGGCGTCCTGCCGCATCGCGCCGTAGATTCTCGGAACCATGTCGACCGCCTGATCGAGACCCGAATCACGTCCCGACTGGTATCCGCCCATCAGGCGAAGGTCGCGCGTGTCCTCGTATTTGGCGATCATGGCGCGCAGCTTGCTCACCAATTCGCGCTCCTCGGGATCCCAGACGTTATGGGCGAGGCGGGAGACCGAAGCCAGAACGTCCACGGCCGGATAGCGCGCCTGGTCGGCGATGTGGCGGCTGAGCACGATGTGCCCATCGAGTGTGCTGCGGATGGTGTCGGCGATCGGCTCGTTGTAATCGTCGCCGTCGACCAGCACGGAAAAAATCCCGGTGATCGTCCCGGATCCCTCCTCGCCAGGTCCGGCGCGTTCCAGAAGGCGCGGCAGATCGGTGAAGACGGTGGGTGCATAACCGCGCGCCACCGCGGGCTCACCGGCCGCAAGCGCGACCTCGCGGGCGGCATGGGCAAAGCGCGTGATCGAATCGACCATGAGCAGGACCGATTCGCCGCGGTCGCGGAAATATTCGGCGACCGCCATGGCTGTCTTCGGTGCCAGCCGCCGCATCATCGGGCTCTCGTCTCCCGTCGACACGATCGTGACGGCGCGATGACGGTCGGTGCCCAGCACGTCCTCGATGAACTCGCGCACTTCGCGGCCGCGCTCGCCGACCAGGGCCAGCACGACGGTGTCGAAGCCCTGGCTGCGGGCCAGCATCGCGAGCAGCGTCGATTTGCCGACGCCGGACCCGGCAAAGATGCCGACGCGCTGGCCGGCGCAGATCGGGGCGAACAGGTCGATCACGCGCACGCCGGTGCGCAGCGACTTGTGCACGCGCGCGCGCTTCATGGCCGAAGGCGCCTCCGCCTCTGCCGAGACCGCACGCGATCCCGGCGTCAGCGGGCCTTGCCCGTCCAGCGGCGCCCCGAGCGCGTTGATGACGCGGCCCTTCCAGCTCGGATCGGGCGCGAAGGACAGGGGCGGCATCCGGTACGCGACCGAACCGAGGCCGCCGGCGAATTGCCGATCGAACGGCTTGGCGATGATGCCCTCGCTGTCGATCCTGATCACCTCGCCGATCTGGGGCTTGCCGCCGGAGTTGACGCCGATCAGTTCACCGAGCCTGACGAAGCGCGACAGGCCGGAGACGCGGAAATGCGTCGGGGCGATCTCGGAGATCGCGCCGCTGACGCTTGCCAGGGGAGTGCTCTGCTGAAGCTCCAGCAGCGCCCACTCGAGTTGCCGAAGAGCGTTCAAGGAAACCGTCCAACCTCATTGCGCGCGAGGCGCAGTCTACTTGCCGGGTTCGCCCAGCGTCCGGATTGCGTTCTGGAGCGAGCTCTCGGTGCCCTCGATCATCGAATTGGTGCCGTCGAAGGCGCGCGAAGCTGCGATCAGCTTCGTCAATTCCATCATCGGATTGGCGCCGGAGCCCTCGACATAGCCTTGCTTGAAGCCGTCGCGCGAGAAATCGGCGATGGCGGTCGCAGGCCGGTCGGGCGTGACGCCCGAATTGCCGTAGCGGTCGAGATTGGCGTCGGCGGGAATGTTGAACAGACCGATGGTGCCGATCTCGTTGTTGTCCTGGGTGATCGCGCCGCTGCGCGCGATCGAGATCGGCCCGCCGTTCGGATCGAGCGTGATCGGCGCGCCGCCGGAATCGATGACGGGAAAGCCGGCCACGGTCTGAAGGTCGCCGTTGGGCGCGATCTGGAGGCGGCCGTCGCGCGTATAGACCGTTCCGTTCGGGCCGGCGAAGGCGATCCAGCCCTGTCCGACCACGGCGACGTCGAGCGGGTTGCCGCTCTCGGTGATGCTGCCTTGCTCGCGCGAGATGATGTTGTCGCCGGGCGAGGAGAAAGCCACCGGGTTCGCCCCCGCCCTGGACAGCACGGTCTCGAATTTCACCACGTCGGTGCGGAACGCCGCCGTGTTGACGTTGGCGACGTTGTTGGCGATCGTCTGGAGGCGCTTTTCGAGGGCGACCTGCGCCGACAATCCCACATAGAGAGCCGATTGCATGACTTACCTGTTGAACCGGATGTTCTGAAGGGTCGTGAGGAGGTCCGTGTCCATGCTGGCCGACGCCGACGCGCCGCCGATCAGGACCAGCGCGGGGTTGGTCGAGCTATCGCTCTGCGCCTGGGTGGCATCCCACATCGCCGCGAAGCGCTGGACGAATTTGGTGACCTTGGTCGGGTCCTGGAAATCGGTGAGGTCGATCTTGTCCGTTATCATCTTGGCCTGGGCATCGATGTCGGACGAGCTGATGGTCGACGACCAGCCCATTGCGGTCTGGACGACCTGCGTCAGCGCCCTGTCGGCGAGGATCTGGTAGGCATTGGTGATCGTGGACGCCTTGCGGGTGAAATAGAGCGCCAGCCGCAGGCCTTCGTTCTGATCGCCGGCTTTCTGTTCCATGGTCTGCGTGACGTACTGGGTCGCCGTGCCGGTCGTGGCCTGGGTGCTCTGGGTCGCCTGGTCGCCGAGGGCGGCGAAATTGAAGGCCGTGGCGAATTCACGGTAGCGGGTGTCGGAGAGCTTGTTGGCGAACGCGTCCTTGTCCGAGACGCCCTCCGTCAGCACCTTGCGCATGAACGCCTTGGCGTAGGTCATGTCGCTGAGGCCATAGGCCTTCATCGCATAGGAGTAGAGGCGATAATCCTTCAGGAAATCGTCGATGGTCTTCACGCTGCCGATGTGGCTGAGGAAATAGTCGGTGTCGCGGCTGACGTCCGGCTGCGTCGCGACCTGCGTCAGCGACTTGCCCATGTCCTTGGTCAATCTGGTGTAGTCCGCGATGGTGGATAGCATGACACACGCCCCTCTGGCCGCCCTTGCGGCACCGTCCCAAGCTGCCGTGAATTGCTTGTGCGAGGCTGGCGACCGGATAGCCAGCTCCACGCAAGGCTCGCCGACTAGATATTCCCGATGGGATCGGTGATGGAGCGGCGCGTTGGGCAGTTTCGTGGGGATCGTCATCACGGTAGCGGCACTGCTGGGCGGATTTGCCGCCATGGGCGGGCATCTCGCCGTGCTCATGCAGCCGTGGGAGTTCGTGATCATCATGGGCACCGCGGCCGGTACCTTCATCATGGCCAATCCGTGGAAGGTGGTCGCCGATACCGGGCTGGCGTGCGTGCAGGCTGTGACGGGGGCGGTGCCCGGCCAGCGCTACTATCTCGACCTACTCGGCGCGCTGCATGCCCTGATGCGGGAGCTGCGGGGCAAGGGTCGTAACGAGGTGGAAGCGCATATCGACGACCCGGCCTCCTCCGAGATCTTCAAGGCGTTCCCGAGCGTGCTCGGCGATCCGTCGCTGCTCCAGTTCATCTGCGACTACGTCCGCCTCATCATCATGGGGAATGCGCGCACGCACGAGATCGAGGCGCTGATGGACGAGGAAATCCACACCATCGTGAAGAGCAAGCTGATGCCCTACCATGCGCTGGTGGTGGTCTCGGAGGCGCTGCCTGCGCTCGGCATCGTCGCCGCAGTGCTTGGCGTCATCAAGGCCATGGGCGCGCTCGACCAGTCGCCGAAGCTGCTGGGCGGCTTCATCGGCGCCGCCCTGGTCGGCACCTTTGCCGGCATCTTCCTGTCCTACGGCCTCATCTCACCCTTCGCGCTGAAGGTCAAGATGACGCGCGAGAAGCGTTGCCGGCCCTACATCATCGTCAAGCAGACGCTGCTGGCGTTCATGAACGGCGCCATGCCGCAGATCGCCGTCGAGCATGGCCGCAAGATGATCTCGAGCAACGAGCGGCCGTCGATCGACGTCGTCGAGAACGAGACGATTGCGGGTCCCAAGGCCGTGGTGACCGAGGCTGAACCCAAGGCCGCCCGCGCATGATGATGGAAGACCTCGACGTCGATCAGCGCAAGCAGCTGCCGAACTACCTGCTGGACGCCGCCGGCATCTCGATCGAGCGGATGCCGATGCTCAATGTGATCTTCGATCGCATGGCGGCATCGTGCACGGACAGCCTCCAGCCGATTGCCGGAACGCCGTGCTATTTCTCCGTCAATGGCATCACCAACGACCGCGTCGGTGACATCATCAAGGACTACGAGGCCAACGCGGTTGCGGCCGTGCTCTATGCCGAGCAGTGGGACTCCCGCATCATCATCATGCTCGACCGCGACTTCGTGTTCACCATGGTCGAGGCGATGTTCGGCTCCGACGGCGCCGAGCCGCCGCTCGACGTCGAGCGCACCTTCTCGAACATCGAGATCCGCCTGGTCCAGGCGCTGTTCGAGCGGTTCGCCAAGGCGCTGCAATCCGCCTTCGCCGGCACCTCCAACGTCACCTTCCGCGTGGAGCGGGTCGAGACCGCCATGGCCTCGCTGGCGATCGGGCGGAGCGGCAACATGTCGATCTGCGCGAACATCATGTTGCAGGCGCTTTACCGCGGCGGGCAGATGTTCCTCATCATTCCGCACTCCGCGCTCAACCCGCTGAGGCAGAAGCTTGCCACCGTCGTCGTCAGCGACGGCCGCGCAGCCGATCCGCGCTGGCGCGAACAGATGGAGAGCGAGGTTCATCGCACCGAGGTGACGCTGAGCGCGGTGCTCGACGAAAAGATGATCTCGCTCGGCGACGTCGTGAAGTTCCAGGTCGGGCAAGTGCTCGAGCTCGAAGCCACGCCGCGCACGCTGGCGCGGCTCGAGAGCAACAACCAGGTGCTGTTCTGGTGTCAGATCGGCCAGCTTGATGGCTATTACGCCATGCAGGTGGCAGATCCCGTCGATCAGAAACGGGAGTTCGTCGATGATATCCTATCTCGTTGATGCGGTGCTGCTGATTGCGCTCGCCTTCACCAGCATGCGGGTGACCCGGATGCACCGCGAACTTGCGCGGTTGCGCAGCTACCAGGGTGAATTCTCGACCATCGTCCACGAGACCGCGGGCGCCTTCGACACGGTCATCACCGCCGCCCACGATTCTACCGCAAATCTCGGGCGGCTCGCCAGCGTGCTGAGCACGAAGATCGACCAGGCCCACGAGGCGATCGCTGCGCTCGACGCGAGGAGCGGGCTCGCATCCACGGTGACCGCGGGCGGCGCCGACGTGAACAAGCATTGAAGTCGAAGCCGGCGGAACAAATACGATCGGAACGTCGCGGCGCTCCGGGAGCGGAAATACCAAGAGGCGATACCAAATGGCGCAATCCTTCGACTACGAGTCAGCATCTGCAACCGACGAGGGGCATACCGACACATCTCCGCTGGAGCGGCTGGCGGAGATCGCCGCGCGCGCTGCCGAGGAGACCGGCAAGTTCGCCAATGTCGATGCCATCCTGCGCATTCCCGTGACCATGCAGGTGGTGTTGGGTTCGGCCACCATTCCGGTGGCGAACCTGATGAAGCTCGGCCGTGGCGCGGTGGTTCCGCTCGATCACCGGGTCGGCGAACCCGTCGACGTCGTCGTCAACGGCCGCGTCGTCGCCCGCGGCGAGGTGGTCGTGGTCGAAGAGGACAATTCACGCTTCGGCGTCTCGCTCACGGAGATCGTCGGGCCGCTAGGGCAGGGTGATAGCTGACCATGGCGGCACAGGTCGGCATCGCCCCCATCAAGCAACGAGGCGTTGCCACGCTGGGCGGAACGGAAAAGGTCGCGGCGCTCCTGCTCGCCATGGGCCGGCAGGCGGCGGCGAGCGTGCTCGCGCAGTTCGAGCCGCAGGATATCCGTATCGTCACCAAGGCCGCCGCAGAACTGCGGCCGATCACGGCGCAGGAACTCGAGTCGATCGTCGAGGAGTTCGCCCAGCAATTCTCGATGGGCGCCAACATCCTCGGCACCCTCGGTGGCCTGGAGGCCGTGCTCGGCGACGTGCTTCCCGCCGACCAGGTCTCGGCGATCATGTCGGATCTGCTCGGCAATTCGAGCCGGTCGGTGTGGGACCGTGTCTCGTCGGTGTCGGAAAACTCGCTCGCCACCTATCTGTCCAAGGAACATCCGCAGACTGCCGCGCTGATCCTGTCCAAAGTCAAGCCGGCCTGTGCCGCCAAGGTCATGAGCCAGCTGCCGTCGAGCCTGCGCAACGAGCTGATGCGGCGCGTGCTCAGCCTCAAGCCGATCGTCGACGACGCCATGAAAGTTCTCGAGAAGACGCTGCACGAGGATCTGACGCTGAATTTCGCCCGCAACCTCGGCGCGGACACCTATGCCCGCGTCGCGGACATCATCAACAAGATGGAACGTGGCCACATCGAGGACATGCTGAAGAGCCTGTCGGAGAAGCGGCCGAAGTCGGCCGAAGTGCTGAAGGAGCTGCTGTTCACCTTCGACGACGTGATCAACCTGGCGCCGAAGGCGCGCACCATGATCTTTGACCAAGTGCCGACTGATCGCATCGTCGTCGCGCTGAAGGGCACCGACAAGCATTTCCGCGAGCTGATCCTGTCTGCGGTCGCCTCGCGCGTCCGCCGCGTCGTCGAGCACGAACTCGCCATCGGCGAGCCGTCGAACCAGCGCGACGTGCTGGAGGCGCGCCGCGTCATCACCGACCTCGCGCTCGACCTCGCGGAGAAGGGCGAGATCGAGCTCAACCCCGAACAGGAGGATGAGCTGGTCTTCCGCTGACCGCTGAACGGGCATGGCAGAAACATCCGATCAGGAGAGCAAGACAGAAGAACCGACCGAGAAGAAAGTCCGCGATGCGCTCGAACAGGGCAAAATCCCGGTCTCTCGGGAGGCGTCGATCTTCGCCTCGATGGCTGCGCTGATGGTGATCCAGGCGTTCCTGATCGGCCAGGGCGTGCAGCAATTGACGCCGACGCTGATGGGCTTTCTCGACGATCCCGACGGTTTCCCGCTCGGCACCGGGGCCGACGCCCTCAATCTCCTCACCGTGGTAGGGCTTCAGGCATTGCGGTTCCTGGTGCCGCTGGTCGTCACCCTGGCGGTGTTCGGCCTTGCAGCCTCGCTGCTGCAGAATGCGCCGCGCGTCGTGCTGGAACGCATCATGCCGGACCTGTCGCGCATCTCTCCGCTCAAGGGCTGGAGCCGGCTTTTCGGAGCGCAGGGTCTCGTCGAGTTCGCCAAGTCGCTGTTCAAGCTCGCCTCGGTGACCGTCGTCGTCGCCTTCGTGCTGCGCTCGTCGGAAGCCAGGGCGTTCGAGGCGATGTACACCGATCCGGTCGCGCTTCCCGAGATGATCCTCAACATCGCGATGCGGATCGTTTCGGCGATCTGCATCGCGACCATCGTCCTGGTCGCGATCGATCTCGCCTGGTCGCGCTTCCACTGGCGGCGCGACCTGCGCATGACCAAGCAGGAGATCAAGGACGAGCACAAGCAGGCCGAAGGCGATCCGCTGATCAAGGCGCGCCTGCGCTCGCTGGCGCGCGACCGCTCGCGCCAGCGCATGATCGCCTCCGCATCGCGCGCAACGCTGGTGATCGCGAATCCGACGCACTTCGCGATCGCGCTGCGCTACAAGCGCGAGGAAAACCCGGCGCCGATCGTCGTGGCCAAAGGCATGGACGTGATCGCGCTGAAGATCCGCGAAGTCGCCGAGCAGAACCGAATTCCGGTGATCGAGAACAAGGCGCTGGCGCGCGCGCTCTACGAGGCGGTTCAGGTCGACCAGGTCATTCCGGCGGAGTTCTTCCGGCCGGTTGCCGAGATCATCTACTTCCTGCAGTCCAAGCAGGCGCCGCGGACCGAGAAGGTCCAGTAGAATTCCGAGGACGGCTTCTGCTCCATCAGCCTGACGAAAGCTTGCCGCCATAAGCTCTCTCCGAATAGACCAGAATGGGACTGCCGTGGGACCGCTTTATCTCTTCGAACTCGCATCGTCGCAGGCGCGGTACCTCGAACTCCGCCAGTCGACCATCGCTACGAACGTCGCCAATGCCAATACGCCGGGCTTCAAGGCGCGCGACGTCGAACCGTTCAACAAGGTGCTCGACAGCATGCCGGTGAGGCTCGCGACGACGTCGCCCTCGCACATGCAGTTGTCTGGAGCCGAGACCGACACGCGGAAGATCGCGAAGAAGGACAGCTGGGACGTGGTCCACTCCGGCAACTCCGTCAGTCTCGAGCAGGAAATGATCAAGGGCAGCGACGTCAGCCGCGACTACTCGATGAACTCGGCGGTGGTGCGGTCGTTTCACCGCATGCTGCTGTCGAGCGCGAAGACCTGAGGTGAATTGACATGCTGGACTCACTGCAAGCCTCATTGACGGTCGCGAGCTCCGGGCTCGAAGCGCAGTCGACGCGCATGCGCATCGTCTCGGAAAACCTCGCCAACGCCACGTCGACGGGACGCACGGCCGGCGCCGATCCCTATCAGCGCAAGACCATCACTTTCGACGCCGCCATGGACCGCGCCTCGGGCGCGCAGCTGGCGAAGGTCAAGGAGATCGGGGTCGACACCACGCCGTATCGCGTGGAGTACGAGCCCGGGCATCCGGCTGCCGACAAGGCCGGCTACGTCAAGCTACCGAACGTCAACATGATGATCGAGATGGCGGACATGCGGGAAGTCAATCGGTCCTATGAAGCCAATCTCCAGGTCGTGAAACAGGTGAGGTCGATGCTGGGAATGACCATCGACCTGTTGAGGAGCTGACAATGCTTGAGGCGATTTCATCCACCGCGGTCTCCGCCGGGCAGGCGGCGAGCCGTGCAACCGAGACGCAGTCCATCGCGCCCACCGCTCCGACCGCGATCCAGTCCACCGACGATGTCGGATTCGAATCAGTCATGAAGCAGGTGACGACGGACGCGATCGGGACGCTGAAGGCGGGCGAAGCGGCGTCGATCTCGGCGATGCAGGGCAAGGAATCGACGCGGCGCGTCGTGGAGGCGCTGATGTCGGCCGAGCAGGCCCTGCAGACGGCGGTCGCGGTTCGCGACAAGGTCGTGCAGGCCTACCAAGAAGTCGTCCGTATGTCGATTTGACCTGAAGGAATGACATTGTGAAATCGCTCGCCATCGCGGCCACGGGCATGAACGCCCAGCAGACCAACATCGAAGTCATCGCGAACAACATCGCCAACATCAACTCGACGTCGTACAAGCGTGCGCGCGCGGAATTCACCGATCTGTTCTACCAGATGGACCGCATGCAGGGCGTCGCGAACGTCAACGGCTCGTCGCCGATCCCGGAAGGCGCAAATCTCGGCCTCGGCGTCAAGTCGGCGGCGATCCGCAAGCTGCACATCCAGGGCGCGCTGACGCAGACCGGTAACCCCTACGATCTCGCGATCAACGGCCGGGGCTGGTTCCAGGTGCTCGGCCCGAACAACGAGGTCCAATACACCCGTGCGGGTTCGTTCAACACCAATGCCAACAGTCAGCTCGTCACGACCGACGGCTACCTGCTGGATCCCGCCATCACAGTGCCGCAGGGAACGGTCCAGGTCACGGTCAACCAGACCGGACAGGTGTTTGCCAAGCTTGATACGGAAGTGAACCCGCGGCAGATCGGTCAGCTCAATCTGGCCAACTTCGCCAACGAGGCCGGCCTCGAACCGCTGGGCAGCAATCTCTATCGCGAGACCACGGCGTCCGGCACGCCGGTCGTCGGTCTGCCCGGCGATGCCGGCTACGGCAAGATCAACCAGCAATATCTCGAAGCCTCGAACGTCGACCCCGTCAAGGAAATCACCGAGTTGATCTCCGCCCAGCGCGCCTACGAGATGAACGCCAAGGTCATCCAGGCTTCCGATGAAATGGCTTCGACCGTATCGAAGGGCCTTCGCTAGTTCCGGTGTGTCCATGTTGAACAGGGTGGGCCTGATCGTGCGCGGGTTGGCCGCCGTGCTGCTGCTTCTCGTCTCGGCGCAGGTCGCTGCGGCAGAGGAGAAGCGGCTTCCCGTGCCGGCCGTCTCGATCCGCGCCGGCGAGCTGATCCGGGACGACATGATCACGGAACGCGCCTTCGCGCCAAACTTGCTCGGCGTTGCCATGTTCATCGAGCAACGTCAGATCCTGGTCGGCCGGATGGCGCGCCGCACGCTGCTGCCCGGCCAGCCGATCCCGACCAATTCGGTGGAAGATCCATGGACCGTCGCCCGCGGCGCCATGGTCAAGGTCGTGGTGGAAGACAGCGGCCTGTCCATCGTCACTTACGGCTCGGCGATGCAATCGGGTGGGGCCGGTGCGCTGATTCCGGTGCGAAACACCGATACGGGCGTGATCATCAGGGGCGTGGTCCAGCCGGACGGCACCGTCAAGGTCGTGGACGGGTCATGACGAGATTCCTGCTTGCCCTCGTCCTCCTCGTTTCGGCCGCCAGCGCCCAGGCCGCCGTTCGTATCAAGGACATCGCGGATATCAAGGGACTGCGCGAGAACCAGATCGTCGGCTACGGTCTCGTCATCGGCCTGAACGGCACCGGCGACACGCTTCGCAACGCTCCGTTCACCGAGCAGTCCCTCCAATCGATGCTCGAGAACATGGGCATCAATGTCAGGAACGAGACCACTAGCACGAACAATCCACCGCGTCCGACGACGCTGCGCACGCGCAACGTCGCCGCCGTGATGGTGACCGCGGACCTGCAGCCTTCGATCGGTGCCGGCGAGCGCATGGACGTGACCGTGTCGTCGCTCGGTGATGCGACCTCGCTGCTCGGCGGCACCCTGGTGATGACGTCGCTGCGCGCGGCGGACGGCGCCGTCTACGCGGTCGCGCAGGGAGCGGTTACGGTCGCCGGTTACAGTGTCGGAGGCCAGGCCCAGAACGTCAGCCAGGGCACGCCGACTGCCGGCCGCATTCCGAACGGCGCGCTGGTCGAGCGCGAGGTGCAGGGAAGTCTCCACGAGATGGAGTTTCTGGTGCTGGAGTTGAGGAACCCCGACTTCGTCACCGCAACACGAATCCTCGACGCCATCAACCGCTTCGCGGGCGGGCGCTACCGCGCGCAGATCGCCTTTGAGCGCGACTTCCGAACCATCGTGCTCTCGAAGCCGCGCCATATCGGCCCGGTCCGCTTCCTGGCCGAAATCGGCGAGCTCACTGTCGAGCCGGACACGCCGGCGCGGGTTGTGATCAACGAGCGCACCGGCACGGTGGTGATCGGACGCGACGTGCGGATATCGACCGTTGCGGTGACGCACGGCAATCTGACGGTCCGCGTCACCGAGCTGCCCGTGGTGTCGCAGCCGGCGCCGTTCTCGCAGGGGCAGACGGTGGTCGTACCACAAACCATGGTCGAGGCCAACGAGGCCGGATCGCAAGTGGCGATCCTCAGCGGCGTCGACCTCCAGCGCCTGGTGCGCGGGCTGAACCAGATCGGCCTGAAGCCATCCGGCATCATCGCGATCCTCCAGGCGATCAAGACGGCCGGCGCTCTCCAGGCCGATGTCATCGTGCAATGATGCACAAGCGTCGTGCAAGCTTGGTCGCTCAATGCTGAGGTCTCGACCGAGAATCGCACGCGGCCCGATGTTGAAGCTGGATCACAACGCCAAACTCCTCGTCCTGGTCGCGGCCTCGATGCTCGCGAGCGCCTCGCCCGTGCTTGCTCTGGACGAGGCCAAGCCGTCGAAGCCGCTCAACCTGCGGTCCTTCGCGCGCGCCCGCGCGCCCGGGCCGCAGAAGCCGAATCCGCCGGCCTCGGTCGACAATGCGTCGGTCCGGGCGACGGCGTGGGCAGCCGAAGACTCCGGTCCCGCCGTCACGGGAGCTGTGCCGGCTTCCGAGAAGCCCGCACCGGCGCCAGCACCCGCAGCCGCGCCGGTGCGCCCGGCCAAGCCCGGCAGCGTCACGGCGCCGCCGAAGCCCGCACCGGCACAGGCTGCCGTGCCTGCGGACAGCGAAGTCGCTCTGTTCTGCAGCAATGTCACCGACCCCGCGGTCGATGCGAGGCTGGCCTGGCAGCTCAAGGAGTTGGAGAAGGCCGAGATCGAGCTCCGCGAGCGGATCGCCGAGGTCGAGGCAAAGCGGGCCGAATACGAGAAGTGGATGGCGTTGCGCGACGACTTCCTGAAGAAAGCCGAGGCGCAGGTCGTCGAGATCTATTCGCGCATGAAGCCGGACGCCGCGGCGACGCAGATCGCCGGCATGGCGGACGAGACGGCCGCGGCCGTGCTCGCCAAGCTCAGCCCGAGGAGCTCGAGCGCGATCTTCAACGAGATGGATACGGCGCGCGCGGCGCACCTCGCCGACCTGCTCGGTGGAATGCGTCGCGTGGATGACGGAAAGACCAAATAGATGAAGAATCTGATCCTCATCCTGCCGCTCCTGATGCTGACCGGATGCATCGGCGATCCCGCCGAGATCCTGACCGGCCCGAGACTGTCGCCCGTGGGCAGCGGCCTGCGGGCGCAGGCCGATCCGATCCCGGTGACGCCGCGCATGCGCACGCCCGTCAGCTATCGCTCGACCTGGGACGACGGCACGGATCTCTATCGCGATCCCCGTGCCCGGCGCACCGGCGACGTCGTGACGATCATCATCTCGATGCAGGACAAGGCCAAGCTCGACAACAAGACCGATCGCTCGCGCGATTCGCAGATCAAGTTCGGGCTGGACTGGCTGATGGACGTTGCTGGATGGCAAGACAAGGGCTCGACCAGCGCCAATCTGAACACCAACACCCAGATCAAGGGGAATGGTCAGATCGATCGTACCGAAGACATCAAGCTGTCGATTGCCGCCATCGTCACCGACGTGTTGCCGAACGGCAATATGATGATCAGCGGCTCGCAAGAGTTCAAGGTCAACACGGAGATGCGCGTGCTCAACGTCGGCGGCATCGTGCGTCCGCGAGATATCTCGCGAACCAACACCATCTCCTATGAGAAGATCGCCGAGGCGCGCGTCTCCTATGGCGGTCGCGGAAATCTGTCTGACGTGCAGCAGCCTGGATGGGGACACCGGATCTATGACGCCGTGGCACCATTCTGAGACTCGCGCCGGTCGGGCCGCGCCGCGAAGGCAGGGGACATGATGCGCCTGATTGCGGCCATCGTAGTGCTGACCCTCGTCGCGATCGGCGCCGGCGCGCTCGCCGGCCTGCATCTGTTCGCGGCCGCCGAACGCGTCGCCGATGCGAAGAAAACCGCCACGCCGCCGCCGATCGCCTCGAGCTACGCCGGAAGCGCGCGGCTCAGGAAACTGTCCCCGATCGTGACCAATCTCGGCGCGCCCGCCAACAACTGGGCTCGTATCGAAGCCTCCATGGTGACCGAGAGCATGAGCGACGAGGATGCCGGCATCCTGGCGGCCCATATCAGCGAGGACATCGTGACGTATCTGAGGTCGGCATCGGTTGGACAGTTCGAGGGCGCGCGCGGGCTCCAGCATCTGCGCGACGACCTGATTGAGCGCGCCAACATCCGCTCGTCGGGCAAGGTCCGCGAATTGATCATTGAGACATTGGTGATTCAGTGAGATTGAAAGTCCTGCTGCTCGCGTTGGTTCTGGTCGTGCTGCCCGAGGTGGCGCTCGCCCAGATTCCGGACCTCAATTCGCTGCTGCCGCCCGGAAACGGCTCGACCAGCGGCCGGATCATCCAGCTGATGGCCCTGATCACGGTGCTGTCGGTGGCGCCGGGACTGCTCATCATGGTGACGAGCTTCACGCGGTTCGCGGTGGCGCTGTCGTTCCTGCGCGCCGGCCTCGGCCTGCAGACCACGCCGGCCAACCTGGTGCTGATCAGTCTCGCGCTGTTCATGACCTTCTACGTGATGGCGCCGACCTTCGACCGTGCCTGGGAGACCGGCGTCCAGCCCTTGATGAAGAACGAAATCTCGGAGGAAGAGGCCTACCTCAAGATAACCGATCCGTTCCGCGAGTTCATGCTGGCCCATGTCCGCGACAAGGATCTCCAGACCTTCGAGGCGCTGGCCGCGGAGAGCTTTCGCAAGAAGTTCGACGACAAGCGCATCGACATGCGCGTCATCATTCCGGCCTTCATGATCTCAGAGCTCCGGCGCTCGTTCGAGATCGGATTCCTCATCATCCTGCCGTTCCTCGTCATCGACATGATCGTGGCGACGCTGACCATGTCGATGGGCATGATGATGATGCCGCCGACGATCCTCGCGCTGCCGTTCAAGATGCTGTTCTTCGTGCTGATCGACGGCTGGAATCTGCTGGCTTCCGGACTGGTGCGGTCGTTCTCGTAAGAGCCGCGATCGCGGGTCGTAGGCCGGGTATGGTTAGCGAAAAGTAATATTAACCATATGATATTGCTAAGCAATTCAAGCCGATCTTAATCTGCGGGCAAGATTCGGCGTGCTAGCAATGCGTCACGGCGGGTTGGACCCCACCCACGTCAGTCCAAAGGCATGATGCCGCCCCTCCGTACCGGTGAAAGCCCGGTATGTCCCACGTGAAAATGTAACGCGTACATAAAGGGACATTCGCAATGTCAAGTCTGCTTACGAACTCGACCGCCATGACGGCGCTCCAGACCCTGCGGTCTGTCAGCTCGCAGCTCTCCACCACGCAGACCCGCATCTCCACCGGCCAGCGCGTGGCGACCGCTTCGGACAACGCCGCCTATTGGTCGATCGCGACCTCGATGCGAGCCGACAACGCCGCGCTCTCGGCAGTCTCCGACTCGCTCGGTCTGTCGTCCGCGACCGTCGACACCGAATATACCGCTCTGACCACGGTTATCGGCGACAAGGACTCCGGCCTGACCAAGCTGCAGTCGCTGCTGGTCGAAGCCAAGACGGCAGGTATCGACCGCAGCAAGATCCAGGCGGACGTCACCCAGATCCAGCAGCAGATGAAGGCTACAGCCAATGCGGCGACCTTCAACGGGGTGAACTGGCTGAGCACGACGACCGGCACCACGCCCACGAGCTTCAGCCTCGTGTCGTCGTACTCGCGCGTCGGTGGCACGCCCACGATCGGCTCCATCACCGTGACGACCGCCAACTACTCGCTCTACACCAGCACGCAGAACGGCCTTCTGGACACGGCGGCCAGTTCGAGCGCTCCGTCGATCGACACGATCAACATCTCGGCGCTGACCGACTCGGCGGCTGACCAGACCCTGCTCGATGGCTACATCGCGCAGGTCACCGCCGGGATCAATTCGGTGGCCTCGGCCGCCGCCAATCTCGGTGCCGTCAAGAACCGCATCGCGACCAACACGGACTTCGTGAAGTCGCTGATGGACTCCGTGGACCGCGGTGTCGGCCAGCTCGTCGACGCCGACATGAACCAGGAGTCCACCCGTCTGGCGGCTCTCCAGGTCCAGCAGCAGCTCGGTGTGCAGGCGCTCTCGATCGCCAACAACAGCAGCCAGAGCATCCTGTCGCTGTTCCGCTAAGCCTTCAACCATCCAGGCGAGGGCCGCGCTTCTCGCGAAGCGCGGCCCTTTCGTTTGGCGCGACGTCCTGCGCGCCGTCATTTCGGCAGCCCTGTTGCCGAGGGGGCACAGAGCCACAAGCCTCGCACAAGCTTCGCTCGCTAACATCGCCACTACGACAGGTTGGGCCTAACGCGCATTTCCGCAGCCCAAAGGCATGACGCCGCCCTGTCGTACCGGTGCAAGCCCGGTATGTCCCCCAAGCTCAATTCAATCTCAAAGGGACATCAAAATGGGTTCTAGTCTGCTTACCAACTCCGCCGCAATGACCGCGTTGCAGACGCTTCGGAACGTCAGCTCCAGCCTGCAGACGACCGAAAACCGGATCTCGACCGGCCAGCGCGTCTCGACCGCCTCGGACAACGCCGCCTATTGGTCGATCGCGACGTCGATGCGCTCCGACAACGCCGCGCTCTCGGCAGTCTCCGACTCGCTCGGTCTGTCGGCCGCGACCGTCGACACCGAATATACCGCTCTGACCTCGGTCATCGGCGACAAGGACTCCGGCCTGACCAAGCTCCAGGCGCTGCTGGTCGAAGCCAAGACCGCCGGTATCGACCGCACCAAGATCCAGGCTGACATCACCCAGATCCAGCAGGATATGAAGCTCAAGGCCAATTCGGCGACCTTCAACGGCGTGAACTGGCTGAGCACGACGACCGGCACCACGCCGACGAGCTTCAACCTCGTGTCGTCGTATTCGCGCGTCGGTGGCACGCCTACGATCGGCTCCATCACCGTGACGACCGCCAACTACTCGCTCTACACCAGCACGCAGACCGGCATCCTGGACACGGCGGCCAGCACGACTGCTCCGTCGATCGACACCATCAACATCTCCGCGCTGACCGACTCGGCGGCTGACCAGACCCTGCTCGATGGCTACATCGCGCAGGTCACCGCCGGGATCAATTCGGTGGCCTCGGCCGCCGCCAATCTCGGTGCCGTCAAGAACCGCATCGCGACCAACACGGACTTCGTGAAGTCGCTGATGGACTCCGTGGACCGCGGTGTCGGCCAGCTCGTCGACGCCGACATGAACGCGGAA